>NZ_JAGDVS010000036.1:1889-7038 GCF_023255755.1 Acidithiobacillus sp.
AAAAGGCCCTTGGACGGCTTGCGCCGCCCACGCCGCACCCACCCCCTTGCCCACACTTCGCCCACCGGCTGCGTCGGCTTCCAGGGCGGCCTACGGGGCACTGCGCGGCTGCGCCTTGCCCAAGCTGCCAAGCAGAGACAAAACACAGCCCCGAACACCATCCTCTTGCCAAGCTGGGGTTGCTTGCGGGGGGTGCCGCCAAAGGCGGGGGGCTGCTAGGCCCCCTGGGGGTCGAGGCGGCGAGCAGCGCAAGCCCGCAGGGCTGAGCAGCGCAGGACAGGGGGACGGCAGTCCCCGCCGCCTGGGGACCACAAGCCCCAACGGGGCGTGATCTCCCCGCAAAGCGGGGGCTCGATGAAATATTTCGGCTTGTGCTGTCGCCCTGACATACAGAGTTATCCACCGTTTGGGGGGGTGGACTGCGTTAAAGACTTTATAAGTTAAAGACCGCGCGCGCGCGTTACGGTTTTTGAAACCCGCGCCGTTATTGGCTTGGCGGGGTAGTTTGGTGGGTGAAATCACGAATGATCGGTGGGTGAAATCACGTGCCCATTCACAGGCAAAGGTGGGTGAAATCACGTGTCTATCCACAGGCGTGATCTTGCGGTGGGTGAAATCACGAATGAGAATACGTATGTACTTCCGATTACTGGCCAGATGATCGCTCGGCCACGCTGGCGATCAGCCGTTTTACGTCTCTGGTGAGGAATGTCACATCGTCGTCGTTGAGGACAAGCTGATACTCGGGCAGGCTGTTGTCGCCTTCGATGGCGCGGATGGCTCGTCGGAACTCTTTGAGGGTCGATTTACTGCCGGCCTTGG
Organism: Acidithiobacillus sp.; assembly: GCF_023255755.1. Classification (GTDB taxonomy): domain Bacteria; phylum Pseudomonadota; class Gammaproteobacteria; order Acidithiobacillales; family Acidithiobacillaceae; genus Acidithiobacillus. Next base: position 2,712 of record NZ_JAGDVS010000036.1, read on the forward strand.
CTTGCAGCAGATCAAGACCGATTTTCCATTGCGTCTGGTGGCCACAGTGTTTGCGGGCCAGTTCGTAGAGTCGCCGAGCCAATGGCTTGCGTAGCCGGAAATAGTCCGGGTGAATCGTTAGAACTTCATACGCCTGAACCGCGTTGTAAAGCCACTCGGACAACGTGACCTCGACGGCGATCATGCGCTCGTCTGTCGGCGATTTCTCGATGATTTTCCAACGGTCGATGATGCCGAAGCCTTCCCGGATTCGCTGTCCACCGGTTCTGATGTCGGTCGTAATTGATGTGCCGCGCAACCGCTCGAACGCCTCATGCAGTAGTTTGTACCCACGTCCGCTGGTGTCACGGTTTGTCGCAACAAGAAGGTCATAGACCGTGAAGCGGACCGTCCGATTTTTCGCGTCGTCGCGACCTCTGTTCAGTCCCTCGGTCATCTGCGAAACCACGTAAATCAGAACGTCCTTGTCATGTTGTGTCGCTCTGCCAAGCACTGACGGCGTGACTTTCACTGCCCTATTTCCGTCGCGGCTCGACCACTGCCAAATGCTCAAGTCTGGCTTGGTCGCTAGAGTGAAAATCGGCGCTTCCATGCTCGCACCGTCATCCTTCAAGGCATAGTCGAACATGTCGGCCAAGAAGAAATCCCGATTTGGGTGGCGAACCTTGACTAGTCCGCCCTGGGCCTGCGGACTGCCGTCGGTTGCCTCCGCAGCTGCGCGGACCTCTGCACGCTGCCGCGCCTTCAGAATATTCACCTGATCTTCGATCACCGCATCCAGTCCGGCACGTTGCACCTGCAATGCGTCAAGGCGTTCTCGCACTACGCGGACTTTCGAACTATCAAGGCGATCCTGATTTGCGACACGCGCCAACTCACGATTGGTCGCGACGATCTGTTCAGACAGCACGCGGTGAGCAGCACGCAAGTAATCCAGACTTCCGGGCGACACTTCCTCAGCTGGCATATTCCAGCTTTCGATCACGTCTTGATCGCCCAAGGCATCGTCCTTGTTGACCACTCCAAAATCCTCCCCGCTGATTTGGTCGACAGGCGCGGCACCATCGCCAAATGGCAATTCACGTTGCGCTTTTTTTTCGCATCGATCGCAATCGCGCATAACTTGGCCAAGGCGAGCTGACGATGAGGCCAGATCCTCGTCCACCGGACCGGGGCCGTTATTGCCCTTCTTTTTAGCGTCGCCCATAGATGCCACTGTAGTCGCTAGCTTGTAGATAGTTAGCCGCTAGCTTTCTTATTTTTGTAGAGTTCCAGGGCGCGTTCTAGTACCTCGACAAGTAGCAACCCGTCGCGGCGCGCAAGTGACCGCAGTTCTGCGTCCCATTCCGGACGCACGCGGGTTGCGAATTGCAGAGTTCGATTGGTACGACGAGCTGAGCGCCCATCCATACGCTGGAATGGTTCGGAACTAGTCACCTGCACATGGACAACTGGAACCGCCTCCGGCGCATGCAGGTTGTTACTTGCTTCTTCCATCGGCGGTGGTGCGCCGAGAGTGTTTCTCTTCAGTTTGGATACGTCAGCCATTGTTGGTCACTCTGTCGATGAGGGATTGAATCAGGGTGTCGGCGCGCCCGTTGAGGGCCGCGTAACGGGTTTCGGTGATCGCGTGCCCAGCGTTTTGCGCCTGGCGATAAGCCGGCCGCTCAAGTAAGCAACCTTCCAGAACGGCATAGCCTGCTTCTGCCAAATAGGCCCTCGTCTCAGCCTCTTCTGCCTGCGTACCGATGCGGTTCAAAGCGAACGCCAAACGAGCAGACGGAACTCCAGCCTTAACCAAGGCGTGAAATTCCCGCACAGCAGGCCGCAGATCGTCCAGTGATGCCCCTGTTGGCTGCACAACCAAGTTGGCCGCTCGCGCAATTTCAAGCGTCGCCTGGCTGGTTCTGGCCGGGCCATCCAGGATGAGGATGTCGAAACCGTTGGCGACACCGAGGGCTTGCGCTGCTGTGGCGAATGCTTCGACGGACACCGATGGCTCGATGCCTGCATTGAGCCGTTGCCGGTGCCAGTCAACGGACGTGCCCTGCTGGGTGTCCAGATCAGCCACCTTGACGCGCAACCCACCGGCGGCGGCCTCGCGCGCCAATGCGCGGGAAAGGGTGCTTTTCCCGACCCCGCCTTTCTGCGAAACGAACGCGACGACTGCCGCCATAAGGCCTCCTAAGTTTGATAGCTAGCTGCTAGCTTACGCAAAAGGAAGGCAATAAGCAAGCTGATTGCTTGTAGCTATCTAGCTGTTTTTAATTAGCTATATCTGCGTCGTCATCACCACCGCAGGTCGATCAACCGCAGACCCACGGACTGATAAGCATGACTCCAATCGACACTCATTTATCCCATCGGTTAGGTTATTATTTGACAGATGAAAGTCTGCTCGCATCACGGACTGGTGATCGCTGTTCTCACGCGCAACGAACATTGCCCGCCGCATGTGCATGTGGGCACGCCATCCTGGGAGGCGCGCCTCACGTTCAGCTTCTGGCATCAAGGGGTGCGGCTTTGGGATGTCGTTCCATCGCAGGATGCGCCAACAGTCTCGGTGCTGGAGGGTGTTCGCCTGACAATCAAACAGGCGCCAAACCTGCGCCGCGCCAGAGAAATCTGGTGGTCAAGTCGCCAGACGCTCTGCCTGGATCGCCAACTGTGGGATGAGGCAGCGCAGGAGGTGGTCAGCCCACGGGATGGGCGCCCTGGGGCCGTGCCGATTATCTCGGCGCGTTTTGATGCAACACGGTACAGGACGATCCTGCACCTGGCCGGATACAACCAGCCTTTGGAGATTGCGCTATGAAAACTGTCGTCGCAAAAATTCGGGATGATGAGGCGGTGACGCCTGCTGTTTTGCAGCGGGCCGTGGCACTTGGGCAAAAGCGCAAGGGCGGCGGCATCCATGCGCAATCCCTGCGTTACCTGCCGGAAATTCGCGCCCTCATGGTCGGCTTTGCCGACCGATCCGCCATCGTGCTTCCTGTGGAGAATGAGCCTGAACTCGCGGCGCTTGGAGATGATGATCTCAAACGGATGGAGCTGGGGTTCGCGGGGAGCGCTGTTTGCCTAGATGACCGCGACGTGCACGTGTCAATTGCAGGCCTGGTTGGAACCAGTGATTCACTGCGCAGCATGGCCAAGACAGTCGCCGCGTCGATCGTCGGGAGTGTGAAAAGCACGGCCAAGTCGGCAGCATCCCGCGAAAATGGCAAAAAGGGCGGCCGTCCGAAGGTCGCCGGGCTGGCTCATTCAACGTAATGTCTTGTTTTGGCCTCCTGTCTGATCTCGGCTTTCCCTTTGTGGAAGCAACCAGGCGGCACGGCAAACGAGACAGTTTGGCGCAAAGAGTCTAGTTTTTGATACGGCCCTTGGCCGCCAGCATTTGGCGCACTCGCGCTAGTAACGCACCGATACATTTGCGGCCGAGCCTCACCCCACTTTCATATACAATCATTAACAATGTCTTGCATATTCTGATGGGTGTCGAGGCCTGAAGCGGACAGGACTTGGCTGACTACGCTACCACCCATATAACCATCCGCTACAACAGGGAGCTCTTGATGTCGTTGGATCAGCGCATTTTGCATGGTGTTGGAGTGTCGTTGCGTCGCACGTCTTGGACGGCACGCTTGGGGGCTGTGGCCGCGCTCAGTCTGAGCCTGACGGCCTGTGGCGGGGGAAGCAGCAGCGGCCCTAGTGGACAAGCCCAGAATACGACTCCATCAACGACTCCATCAAGTGTCAATGGCACGGTCGCCTATGGGAATCCTGTTGTTAGCGGCTCTGTTGTCGCCTTTGATGTCAATGGCAACAAGTGCGGTTCCGCAACCACGGCGAGCGACGGCACCTACAGCATGAGCACAAACTGTGCTCCAGGGCCTGTGGAGATCGCTGTGATCTCCGGGGCCCCAAACAACATCCCCCTAATGACGCTGGCCATCCCCTCGGATGGCAATTCTCCTGTTAGTGGGACCGTCAATATCACGCCATTGACGACGAGCATCGCCTATTACTTTCTTGGCACGCAACCACTGGTAGGAAGCCTTCAGAGCCCAAGCAGCTTCACCCAAGCTGTTGAATATGTTCCTAAGGTTTTAACCGCGGCGTACCAGCAAAAAGGAGCTTCTGCTGCCTTTGCAGCCATCAATTCAGCGTATCAAGGTGCTGCACAGCAAGTCTTGATCGCGCTCTCCCAAAGCCTCACAACTTACGGTGTATCGACTTCTTCTGACTTCAACCCAGTCACCACGCCGTTCTCTGCCAACGGTCAAGGTGTGGATGCCTTCTTTGATGCCTATCCGGAGACTGTCACAGG
>NZ_JAGDVS010000140.1 GCF_023255755.1 Acidithiobacillus sp.
CTCCGAACGGCGCATCACCCACCTGCAGGCTGCTGTTCCGGCGCCGGGCAGCGCCCTGCCGGACTGGGTCATCTTCCGGGATTTCGCCTTTGCGCTGGGTGAGGCACTGGATGCCCTCGATCACCCACTGCCGGGCACCCGAGACGCTTCCTGGGCCAATCGCGCCCGGCGTATGTTTGATTTTGCCGACTCCGCCGGCATCTTTCGGGAATACCGGGAATGCACCCGGGGCCGCGATCTGGACATCACCGGCCTCGATTTCAGCGTGCAGGTGGGTGATGCGCCGTTCGGAGTTGGTAACCAAGGCATCGCGCTCGCCCCAACTGGCAGCGGGGAGCAGAAGATCGGCATAGGCGGCGGTTTCGGTGCCGAGATAGCTGTCCTGCAAGATGACGAGGCGGGATTTTTTTAGAGCGCGCTGTACTTGTGTCAAATCGGGCATGGACAGCACTGGGTTGGTGCAGGTGATCCAGATCGTTGCAATCTCGCCGCGTTCCAGCGCCTGAAAAAGGGGCACGGCGGTGTAGCCGGGCTGCGGATGCAGACTCTCCACGCCCCAGATCTCCGCGATTTCGGCGCGGTGCTCCGGGTTGGCCACTTCGCGGTGACCGGGGAGGAGGGCGGGCATGCCGCCAGTTTCGCGCCCTCCCATGGCATTGGGCTGCCCGGTCAGGCTGAAGGGACCAGCGCCGGGTCGGCCGATTTGCCCGGTGGCCAGGTGCAGGTTGATAAGAGCGACATTTTTGTCGGTCCCGTGGCTGGATTGATTGAGCCCCTGACACCAGAGGGAGAGGGCAGCCGGGGCCTGCCCGAAGGCCAGCGCCGCGGCGCGCAGATCGGCGAGCGGAATCGCGCAGATTTCCGCTACCCTTTGCGGGGTGTAGTTTTGCACCCGCGCTTTGAGTTCTTCCCAGCCCTCGGTATGCGCCTCAATGAAGGTGCGGTTGACGAGCCCTTCCCAGATCAGGATATGCAGCATGCCGTGGAAGAGGGCGACATCGGTGCCGGGCTGAATCGGCAGAAACACATCGGCGATGGCCGCCGTCGGCGTGCGTCGCGGGTCGGCGACGATAATCCGGAGCTCCGGGCGGCGCACTTTGGCTGCCTCGATGCGGCGAAAGAGAATCGGGTGGGCGTAGGCGACGTTGGCGCCGACGATGAAAAGACAATCGGCGCTGTCGAGGTCTTCATAGCAGCAGGGCACCGAGTCCATACCGAGGCTGGATTTGTAGCCCGTCACCGCCGAGGCCATGCATAGCCGCGAGTTGGTGTCGATATGATTGGTGCCGATAAAGCCCTTGGCGAGTTTGTTGACGAGGTAATAATCCTCCGTCGGCAATTGCCCGGAAACATAAAAGGCCACGGCCTGCGGACCCTGGGTATGGATGATCCCGGCCCAGGTGCGGGCCATCTGGGTCAGCGCCTCCGACCAGTTCAGGGGCGACCAGTCTTCGCTGCCGCGCTGGCGCTGCAGCGGTTCACGGGCGCGATCCTCGCCCGTACTGCTCAGGTGCAAATTGCTGCCCTTGCTGCACAGTTGTCCAAAGTTGGCTGGATGATCGGGGTCGCCACGCACGCCGGTAATGTGCTGGCCGTCATGTTCGATAATGACCCCGCAGCCGGTCCCGCAGTAGGGGCAGGCCGACTTACTCTCCAGACGGCGCAGGGGCTGCATGAGCTGCGGCCGTATCAGGGTCACGGCGCCACCCCCTCCAGTCCGAGCCAGACCTGCTGATCCTCGACTCGTACTGGGAAGCTCTTCACGCAGCCATGATCCGGCGCCATCGCCTCGCCTTTCTCCAGATCAATCTGCCAGTTGTGCAGCGGACAGAACACCGTCTTGCCGGACACAAAGCCCTCGGAGAGGGGGCCGCCGCGGTGCGGGCAGCGATTGCTGACCGCAAAAACTTCGTCATTTTCATTGCGCAATATGGCGATCTGCCCCTGGGGCGTATCCACATAACGGCCGCCGAGGGCGGGGATTTCTGCAATACTACCGAGTGCCAACCATTCCATCATGATCACCTCAGGCAGGGACGCGGCGCAGGGGCGCGGCGTGAATATCCAGACGACCGGAAACTGCTTCCGCCCAGGGATCTTTTTCCTGTGACAGGGCGAAGTCCATGCGTGCGGCAAGCTGCTGCCGGGATTCCCTGTCCCCCACGACGACGGCCTGGATGTGGTCCAGGCCAACCCGCTCTACCCAGGGCGCAGTGCGCTCCAGGTATTGGGCATCTTCCCGGTACATTTGCAAAAAGGCCTTGGCCATTTCCAGGACTTCCTCGTGGGTTTTCACCTTGCAGAGGAGGTCGGCGGCACGCACCTTCATGCCGCCATTGCCGCCTACGTAAAGTTCCCAGCCGGAATCGACCCCGATAATGCCGAAATCCTTGATGGTGCTCTCAGAACAGTTGCGCGGACAGCCGGAGACAGCAAGTTTGACCTTGTGTGGCGCCCACATGCGCTCCAGTCTTCGTTCCAGCTCAATGGCCAGACGGGTACTGTCCTGCACTCCGAAGCGGCAGAATTCAGTACCCACACAAGATTTGACGGTACGCAGGGCCTTGCCGTAGGCGTGCCCGGAAGGCATGCCCAGCTCCGCCCAGATTTGCGGCAAGTCTTCCTTTTTCACTCCGAGCAGGTCGAGACGCTGGCCGCCGGTAAACTTCACCATCGGCACGTTATGGCGCTCCGCCACTTCGGCGATGCGCTTGAGCTCCGCAGGACTGGTTACTCCGCCGTAAATACGGGGAATCACTGAATAGGTGCCATCTTTCTGGATGTTGGCATGGGCGCGCTCGTTGATGAAGCGAGACTGGGCATCGTCCAGACCCTCTGCTGGCCAAGCGGTGCGCACGTAGTAATTCACCGCCGGCCGACAGGTAGCGCAACCGCCGGGGTGCCGCCAGTCCAGACAGGCAAAGGTCTGCCGTACGGAGAGGAGCTTTTGCTGGATAATGGCATCGCGAATCTCTTGATGGCTGAAATCGGTACAGCCGCAGAGCGCCTTTTTTTGCGGGCTGCTGTCATAAAAACCGCCGAGGGTGCTGGCCAGCAACTGTTCCACCAGCCCGGTGCAGGAGCCGCAGGAGGCACTGGCCTTGGTGCATTTGCGCACTTTCTCCAGTGTAAACAGGCCTTGCTCGCGGATGGCTCTGACGATACTGCCCTTAGCTACGCCATTACAGCCGCAGATCTCGGCCCCGTCGGCCAGCCGCGAAGCCTGGTTTTCACCGGCATGGCCAGAGTCGCCCAGATGGGTTTCGCCGAAAACAATATTGTCGCGGAAGGCGGAGACGTCCGTGCCATCGCGCATGAGCTGAAACAGCCATGGACCGATGCTGGTATCCCCATAAAGCAAACCGCCGACCACCTTGTTGTCCTGTAAAATAACTTTCTTGTAGATACCCTGACTACCATCCAACAGGGTAACTTCCTCATACCCTTCGCCCCCCATAAAGTCCCCGGCAGAAAACAGTTCAATTCCCGTGACCTTGAGTTTGGTACTGGTGACCGAGCCCTGATAACGCATCCGCCCGTACTCGGCGAGATGATTGGCGGCCACCTTGGCCTGTTCAAACAGCGGCGCTACCAGCCCGTAAGTCTGGCCGCGATGCTGCACACACTCGCCGACGGCATAAATGCGCGGGTCGTAGGTTTGCAGGGTGTCATTGACCAGAATGCCGGTTTCGCATTGCAAACCTGCAGCCTGGGCGATGGCAATGCGCGGTTTGATGCCGATAGTCATCACCAGCACGTCCGCCGAAATCTCACTGTCATCGGCAAAACGCAGGCCGGTGACGTGGGTATCACCGAGTATCTCGGCACTTTCCTTGCCGAGCAGAAAGCGCACTCCACGGTCCTCCATGGCCTTCTGCAGCAGGGCACCGCCACGGGCATCCAGTTGCTTGTCCAATGGCCAGGCACGACGATGCACCACGGTCACTCCCATGCCCCGCGCGCGCAGCCCATGGGCGACTTCCAATCCCAGCAGGCCGCCACCGATGACCACCGCTTCGCCACCCAGCTCGCTGCTGCGGGTGAGTTGTTCTACATCGGACATATCCCGATAGCGGAGCACTCCGGGCAGATGGTTGCCGGGAATGGGTGCAATAGTTGCCGCCGCTCCGGTGGCTAACAACAGACGATCGTAGGGCGCGGAGTATCCGTCTTCGGTCAGCACTTGCCGCTTCACCCGATCTATGGCCGTCACTCGGCTTCCGGTGTGCAGAGTAATTCCGTGTTCCGCATACCAGTCCAGAGGATTGAGAATGGTTTCTTCCAAAGCCATCTCCCCGGCGAGCACCGGGGTGAGGAGAATCCTGTTGTAATTGGGATGGGGTTCATCCCCAAAAACGGTAATCTCGTAGAGTTCCGGCGCCATTTTCAGCAGTTCTTCGACAGCGCGAATACCCGCCATGCCGTTGCCGACCACCACCAGACGCGCTTTGCGATGCTGTACAGCTACGGGGTTCATCATTTTAAGGCTCCCGAAATAGAAAAAAGGCGTAGTCAGCCGGATTGCTGACGACGCCTTTGCCGTTTTGCACTATAACGATCATTGTGGATCGCATTGTAAATTTTCAAGCAATAGTCGTACCTGATTTTATGGCAAACAAAAACAGATAGTTATGGTATACACTGCTGTGCTCTGACGTATTATGGTGCGGTCGCTGGTGCAATTGCATCAAAACAGTGCAACTGGGTGACGCTGCGGCTAGAATTTCGCCGTCACGAAAATCCACGCGCCCTCGGTATTCACTCCGTAACTGATGCGCCGGTAATCCGCGTACTGTACCCCGGCACCCCAGTGTTTGGAAAAGCTGCGGGTGGCCGACAAATCCAGCTCGTGCCCATATTGCGCACCCCCACGGTTGGCCTGGAAATCATAATAAATGGCCGTCAGTTGGGTGCCCATGAGCTTACCGCCGAGGGTGCAGTACAGGCTACGCAAACCTTTGGGCGGCGTGGTCAGAAAAACTTCTGCCCAGCCATTAAAGGCGTGTTTGGTGGCGAGCGGCGTTTGGAAGCCGTAACTGCCCTGACTATTTGTCCCCATGACCATGTAGTCGGCATGCAGCCAGAGCTCGGGCAGCGCCAGACCGGCACCAAGGTGATAATACTGGGCATTCACCGCCGCACTCCCGCTGTCATAAGGTAACTGTTTGGCATAGCTCAGGTCGTAGGGCAGGTGCAGAGCGTCCCCCAGAGGAATGGCGCCTTGCACTCGTACGCCCAGCGTAGTGCTGTTACAAACCTGTGCATTACCCGCCAGAAAACATGCCGCCGCTCCGGGAATGGCGCTATGCGCCTGATTCCCATAGCCATAGCCGAAGGCTTGAGCATGCAGTAAGGGGGATGGTGTCCAGCTCACCTCACTGAGAAAGGTTCGCGATGGCACATTTTCATTGAGGATGTTTTTGATCCGCCATATATAAGCCCCGTAAAGTGTCAGATCGGGCAGTGCTTCGTCCTGCACCGAGACAGCATCGAAACTCTGCGGCGTCTGCCGGAAACCCACCGCACCAACAAAGCGTTCGTCATCCAGATTAATTTCCTGACGACCGGCGCGCAGGCGCAGACCGGGAATGCCCGCATACTGGAGATAAGCCTGGTTGACGTTGGTTTCCTCTGGATCGGGAATCAGTGAATAGGCTGTTTTATCGTTTTTCAGGCTATTGTATTGATTGACGATCCCGGCCACATTGATGAACTGCAGATCGGCGCTGATCCCGGCGACGGGCTTGCTCTCCAGACCGAGCAGGGTTTGCACCGTGAAGGCATTGGCGTCGTTTTTGTTCACCTGAGACATGAATTCATAGCGCGGACGAAAGTCGAGGTTGACCTGGCCACGGCTGATGGCATTGGTCAGGGTGTCTGCGTGAGCGGTGCTGGCCAGCAGGGCAAAGAGGGCGGCAGCGTAATGATGACGTCGATGTGAAAAGGATTGCGACATGGGTTTCTCCAGTATTTTGAGGATATTTCTGTGAGGACCCGCGGAGGTCTGGGCAAGCGTTCCCTGGCGCGAAGATTGTGCGCTCGAAAAGTATCCTCCGCGGGGGCGTTGAAGCCGGGGGTTAGTCGCTTATGGCCGCTGCGCTTTGCAAAGTGGGGGGGGTGACGGCGTCCGGGGCGGCGACTGCATGCTGTGACCACGGCAGCCAGTGGCGGCGCATGGCCAGTACCAGCCCCAGTGCCGTTGTGGCGAGGAGGGCGAAGCAGGCGAAGCCAAGGTGATAGGTCCCGGTTTCTTCCTTGGCAATGCCGAGGATTACCGGCAGGTAAAAACCCCCGATCCCGCCCGCCGCACCAATGATGCCCGTCATGATCCCGGTCTTCAGCGGCCAGCGCAGGGGTACCAGCTGAAAGGTCGCGCCATTACCCAGCCCGAAGCAGGCATAAAGGCAGAGCAGCAGGGCAGCGGCCACGGCCAGCGACGGGGTCCACAGGGCAAAAGCGGCGTCCGTCAGGGCGATGCCGCCGAGAAACCAGCGTAAGGCGAGAACACCGGAAACCCGGTCGGCGATGATCCCGCCCAAAGGCCGCAGCATGGCACCGGTAAAGGCGAACAGCGCCATCATCATGCCCGCGTCCACTTTCGGCAGGTGATACAAAGACACCAGCAACAGACTGATGTAGGCAGACATCCCTACGAAACCGCCGAAAGTGACGCTGTAGATGAGGATGATGACCCAGGTGTCGCGCTCCAGGAGGGCCAGGCGGTAACGCTGCGGCAGCACCGAACCCGCGAGCAGCACCCCGAAGACCGGCAGCATCAGCAGTGCCACCTTGTCGTGCAGCCCGAGCCAACCCAACGGTGTCGCCACCGCCAGAAAGGCCAGCCCGACCAGCGTTACCGCAAATCCCGCCAGCGCCTGTCCGACGTGCCCGCTTTTCGGCGCGCTGTCCTTACCCCAGAAGAACATTGTTACCCCGGCCAGTGCCAGCAGGGGCAGGGCGGC
>NZ_JAGDVS010000042.1 GCF_023255755.1 Acidithiobacillus sp.
ATACTGCACAGCCCTTGAGCGATCATCTGCCAGCTATGGCGAAGATGGAGCCGGAAATGGCTGCCGCCCTGCGCCACGATCATCCCGCCAGCGTCCAACCGGTAAACCTGCACGCGCCCCTGTCCGGCGAAGATCTCGGGGAAATTGCCGTGTTGCTCAATCCGGACCTGCGGGCGATGCGGGCACAAATCGGCGTCGCCCAGGCGCAGGTCTTCGCGGCTGGCCTGCTGCCCGACCCGCAGCTTTCCCTGAGCGCCGACCTGCCCAGTAATGTGGCTGCTGGCTACACTAACGCCTACAGTATGGGGCTGAGCTGGAGTCTCGCCAGCATGTTCACCCGCTCTGCGAATCTGCATATTGCCCGGGCGCAAGCGCAATCGGTGCAGTATCAGGTGGCCTGGCAGGAATGGATGGTGGCTAACCAGACGCGGATACTGGCCCGGCAACTGTATTATCTGCAGGAGCAGGTGGCTGTGTCGCAACAGGCCGCGGCGACTACGGATCAGCTTTACCGGACCTCGGTCCAGAATCTCCGGCTGGGAGACGCCACCATCACCACTACGGCGCTGCGGCAAATCGCTTGGCTGGATAGTCAGGACCGCATGCTGGCGCTGCGTCGGCAGGTGACTGCCGTTCGGCAGAATATAAATAAAGTGATGGGGTTACCGCCGAACATGCGGCTTTCCCTGCGGGCGCCGCAAACGCTGCCGGATATTCCCGACGCCGCCCGTCTGGTTACCCTTGCGGATGCCCATCGGCTCGATTTGCTGGCGCTGCGCGCGGGCTATCAGGCCCAGGAAGCGCGGGTACGGCGTGCCATCCTCGGCCAGTATCCGGGATTTACCATCGGCATCTCCAGGGCGGCCGATACCTCGAATATCCAGACCATCGGCCCCAGTGTCAGTCTCGATATCCCGCTCTGGAACCGCAATCGCGGCGTCATCGCCGAGTCCGAAGCCACCCGTGCGCAATTACACGCCGCCTACACCGCCCGCCTCTTTCAGGCCCGTGCCGACATCACCGCGCTGGTGGCCGATCTGCACCGGTTGCGTCAGGAAATTACCCCGCTGGAGCAGCAGGTGCCGCAATTGCAAAGGGCCGAGCAGCGACTGCGGGGTGCGGCGGCGGAGCATAATGTGACTTTGATCGATTATGAGGCAGTACGCAGCCAAGCCCTTGCCAAGAGCCTGCAATTGCTGGCCCTGAAGCAGGCTTATGCGGAACAGCAGGCGGCCCTGGAAATGGCGGTGGGCCTGCCTTGGCGACAATGGGGAGAGCAGCGGTGAGGCGACGAATACCAGGATGGTTGTGGGGTGGCTTGGGACTAGGACTCAGCATACTGGCACTGCCAGCGACGGCGGAGGTCTCGGCCCTGGTGCAGTTAACTCCCGCGCGGGTGATGCCCCTGGCGGAGCATCTGCGGGCTTATGGTACCGTAGAATTCGCGCCGGAGGGCGGTCGGACCTTGTCGCTGGAAGCGGAGAGCCTGGTCAGTCAGGTACTGGTGGCGAATGGCCAGCGGGTCCGTCAGGGAGCAGCGTTATTGCGGGTGGTCCCTTCCATTAATGACCAATTGCAGTTGCAGCAAGCGCAGATCGGCGTGCGTTTTGCCCTCACCGACCAGCAGCGCCTGGAATCCCTGCGCACCCGGCAACTGGCGACCAATGCGGAGGTGCAGACGGCGCAGCAAATCCTCGCCAAAGCGCAAGCCACCCTCCACGATCTACAGGCGCGTCTCAAGACCCTGCAAGCTGGTGTAGTGCGTGCGCCCATCAACGGCGTCGTCGAAACGGTTTCCGTGCACCAGGGCGATCTGGTTCCCGCCGGTCAGCCTTTGCTGCGCCTCAGCACGGGCAACGCCCTGCGCATTGTGCTGGGTGTCGAACCGGAAGATCTGCCCCGCGTCAAAGTGGGCGACGCCGTGCAGCTCCGTCCCGTTTACGGCGATCAGTCCCCGTTATCAGGCGAGATTCAGCAGATTTATTGGCAAGTCGATCCCAAAACACGCCTCGCCCAGGTGGTCGTCCCCATGCCCGCTACCGCCAGTCTGCTGCCTGGGGCCATGGTCCGTGCGGAGATCATCCTGGGACGCCAGAAATCTCTGGCTATTCCCGACAGCGCTGTTTTGCAGCAAGGCGGCCGGTCCTATTGTTTTGTGGATGTCCGGGGTAAGGCGCAGCAGCGCTGGATAGAGACAGGCTGGCGCGAAGCGGGCTGGATTGCGGTCAGTAAGGGTTTGCAGGCCGGAGAGCCGGTGGTCAGCCTCGGCAATTATGAGTTACAGGATGGCATGGCCCTGCGTGTGGCGGGGAAATCCTGATGGGTGACTGGCTGCAGCGGCACCGCCGTTCCCTGTTGTTCATGCTGCTGGTATTAGTGCTGGCGGGCCTGTTGGTGGCGTTGAAAATGCCCGTGGCCCTGTTCCCGGACATCACCTTCCCGCGCATCGTAGTCTCCGCAGACTCGGGCAATATGCCTATCGGGCAGACCCAGGTCGCCGTCACCCGCCCGCTGGAGCAGGCCTTGCGGGCGGTGCCGGGGGTTCAGCGTATTCGCTCCACCACAGCCCGGGGTGCGGCGGAGATTTCCGTGCAGTTTGCCTGGGGCACCGATATGACCTCGGCCTTGCTACAGGCGGAATCGGCCGTCAATCGCGCACTCCCCGAGTTACCGCCAAACACCCGCTTCAGCGCCCGGCGTATGGATCCGACAGTGTTCCCCATTCTCGGTCTCTCCCTGACTTCCGATCGCCTTGACCCGGTCGCCCTGCGCCATTATGCGTATTACGACTTGCGGCCCTTGCTGCTGGCTGTCCATGGGGTGGCTCAGGTGGATATTCAGGGCGGTGCGCAGGCGGAATACCAGGTGATTGTCGACCCCATGCGTCTGCAAAGCTACGGGCTCAGCCTCGCCGATGTCGAATCCGCTCTCGCTAACAGTAATATCATCACGGCCGTCGGCCGTCTCCAGCGCCATTACCGCCTATACCAGATCCTCAGCGAAAGTCCCCTGAAAAATGCCCGGGATATCGGCCACACCATCCTCAAAACCGGCGCCGACGGCGTGGTGGATCTCAGTGATGTGGCGCAGATTCGCCCCGGCACCGTTCCCCAGTGGACCACCGTCACCGCCAACGGTAAGCCTGCAGTGCTGGTCAACATCAAGCAGCAGCTCGGTGCCAACACGGTGGCGATTGATCACGCCATCCGCGATCTCCTGCGCAAAAATGTCGGCAGTATCCCGGTCGGGGTGAAAATCAGCACCTGGTATGACCAGAGCCAGTTGATCACCGCGGCGGCATCCAGTGTCCGGGATGCCATTTTTATCGGAGCCGCACTGGCCGCACTGGTGCTCCTCGCTTTCCTCCGCAATCTACGAATGACCTTCATTGTTGCCATCGTCCTGCCCAGTGTATTGCTGGCCAGTGTGGTGATTCTGTATGTGCTCCATCAGAGTTTTAACATCATGACCCTCGGCGGTATGGCGGCAGCGGTGGGGCTGGTGGTGGACGATGCGGTGGTCATGCTGGAACATATTATGCAGCGCATTTCCGAGCATCCCGGAGAACGCGTTTCAGTGCTCCATTCCGCGCTGGAAATGAGTAAGCCGCTGGCGGGTTCTTCGGCGGCGACGATCGTCATCTTCGTGCCGCTGGCCTTTTTGTCCGGGGTGACCGGGGCTTTTTTCCAGGCACTGGCCATCTCCATCTCCGCCGCGCTGATTATTTCCTTTCTGGTCGCCTATCTGGCGGTTCCCATTTTGGCGGACGCCCTGCTGACCAGCCGGGATGCCGAAAGGGCCGAGCGGCCGGGTCGAATCCTGGGCTGGACCAGTTTGCATTACGGCCGGGTGCTGGAGAAACTCTTGCGACGCCCCATACTGCTAGTGCCTGTTTTGTTCGCTTTTCTGGCCCTTGGGGGCTGGTCCTATACCCAGGTGGGCAGCGGTTTTATGCCCTCTATGGACGAGGGGGGCTTCGTCCTCGACTACAAGGCGGCCCCCGGCACTTCCCTCGCCGAAACCAACCGTTTGCTGGGTCAGGTGCAGCAGATTCTGGCGAAGACACCGGAGGTGGCGAGCTATTCCCGGCGCACGGGCCTGCAACTGGGGGGCGGTATTACGGAGGCCAATACCGGAGACTTCTTTATTCGCTTGAAATCCCATCGCAGTCGCAATATCTGGCAGGTGATGCAGAGTGTCCGCGACCAGATCAACAGCCGGGTGCCCGGCCTGCGTGTAGAAACCGGACAATTGATGGAAGATCTGATCGGCGACCTGACTGCCGTACCGCAGCCCATAGAAATCAAAGTGTTCGGCGCTGACCCGCAGACGCTGGAAAAAGTCGCCGCACAAGTGGCCAAGCGTATCAGGCCGGTGCCGGGTGTGGTGGAAGTTTTTGACGGTGTGACCATTGCCGGGGATGCGGTGGATATTCATGTAGATCCGGTCAAGGCAGCCCTGGCGGGAATGACGCCGGGGCAGGTCACCGCCCAGCTACAGAGCCTGATGGAAGGCAGGGTGGTCAGCCTGATTCCCCAGGGGCAGGAGATGGTCGGGGTACGGGTCCGTGCGCCCCATGATCTCTGGAATGAAATTCGCCGTCTGCGGCAATTACCCATCGTCGCGCCGGATGGCCATTATCTGGCCCTGGGACAGGTCGCGCGGATTCAGATCAAGTCCGGACAGGCGGAGTTGCAAGCCGAAAATCTGAAGCCGATGGTGGCCGTCACAGCACGCATTGAGGGACGGGCCATGAGTACGGTTATGGGTGAGGTGGAAGCCCGGCTGGCCCATCTGTCCCTGCCGCAGGGTGTGTATCTGCAATACGGCGGCCTCTACCGGGAACAGCAGAAGGCCATGCACGAACTGGCACTGGTCCTGCTCGCCGCCATTCTGCTGGTGGCCGTTCTGCTGCTCTTTCTCTATGAGCGCTTCACCATCGTCCTCAGCATTCTGGCGACGGCGTTGCTCGCCCTCGGTAGTGTCTTTATCGGCCTCTGGATCACGGGAACGCAACGCAACATCACGGCGATGATCGGTATCACCATGATTGTCGGGATCGTTACCGAAACCGCTATTTTCTTCTTTGCCGAGGCGCAGAATAGCGACGTCTCTGAACTCGTCAGGGCGGGAAGGGCGCGTCTGCGGCCGGTTCTGATGACGGCTATTATCGCCATACTGGCCCTGATGCCTCTGGCACTGGGCCTGGGAGCCGGGGCGGAAATGCAGGCCCCACTGGCCATCGCCATTATCTCCGGATTGCTGGCGGAGTTGCCCCTGGTTCTGGTCGTGATGCCGGGTATCTATGCCGCTCTGGAGGGCTTTAGCCGACGCATGGCGCGCTCGTCCGCGGAAAAGTCATAATTTTTTCATGGAAATGACATATGGGTGTCATATGACTTTGCCACGCTTTTACTGCGTTGACTGTTCAGCCAGGCGGGCAAGAGGCTTCGGTGGACAGAAGCGATAACCAAAGCCGGGGATGGTCTCCAACCATCTGTGTGCCCCCGTATCCTCCAGTATCCTCCGTAATCGGTAAATTTTTACTACCAACGTATTCGGTGCGATATATATCTTTTTCCCTTCCGCGAGGACTTGCAGAAGCTGCTGATAGGATATCGCCTCATCAGGGTGTGTCACCATATATTCAAAGAGTCTGAAAAGCTGTTTTGACAGATAAAGTTCCTGGCCGGATATCGACACTCTGCGGGAACAGGGATCTAACTGAATCTGCCCGGGTAATTTTGACAGTTCCATGGGGCGGATAGTTATCTCGTCATCAAGCCTGCGGAGATGGGCCATCAGTAACCCTTCCCCGAGAGTCCACGGTATAAAGGCGACTGCACCGGCCTCAATCGCGGCGACCGCTATCGATCCGCTGTTTGCTTCCGTACTATCTCCTATGACCAGAAATGGTACTGATTTATGAGCGATATCCTGTATATTCTGGAGATAGTCGCGGTAGTTATCCAACCATCCATTGAGTATCACGTTTTTTACCTGTAAGCTCTTGTCTAGTCCGTTTATGTCATGAGTGGAATGAATCCGGTGAACGGAATAGCCATTTCGTTCTAAGGCATATTCGATATCATATACTATTGTGCCAGTCGCCTCTGGTGAGACTAACAATATTTTCTGTTCCGCACGATAATTATGTATAGAGGTTGGCATATGCAGCCATGCCAGGCCTTCCAGTAAGGCCGCGTGGGCGTGTTGTAGATAAGCGGCACTTAAGAGAATGCTAAACATTAGAATGACTCCATACTGATTATCGTTGGATTATTCATATTCATAATGATTGATCATAAAATCATGATGATCTATTGCTGCATGGCAGTGTCCGACTATCCGCTATTCCCGCATTATGATAGCTCCCTAACATGACACTATCGTGACAGTTTTGTGACACTAAGATGACGATTGCCAATGAAGCGTGGTTTCCCCTGCTGGATGTCGGCGGGTACTCTCAGCTAAAGGTGGTACGGTTCGTTAAAGGGGAATAAGTCGTATGGCGGCCGCTGCGCGTGGGGCCACAGGGCTGCCCATCCGGCCCTTTCAGCTTTATGATAGGGGGAGGCAGAAGGAAACCACCATTTGAGCTATAGCGCCGAACAATTCACCGTCCTCAAGGGACTCGAACCGGTCAAGTTGCGTCCGGGCATGTATACCCGTACGACTTGCCCCACCCACATCATTCAGGAAGTGATCGATAACGCCGCCGATGAGGCCCTGGCCGGCCAGGCGACGCGCATCGATGTGACGGTCTGTGGCGATGGTTCGGTGATCTCGACTTCCACCCGCTGGGACAGGGCATTGGTG
>NZ_JAGDVS010000145.1 GCF_023255755.1 Acidithiobacillus sp.
CAATAACGGCGACCGACTTGTCGATGCCGCGCTTCAGGTCCATGGGGTTCATGCCGGCGATGACGGCCTTGAGGCCTTCGCGGATGATGGCCTGGGCCAGAACGGTGGCGGTGGTAGTGCCGTCACCGGCTTCGTCGGAAGCCTGGGAGGCCACTTCTTTCACCATCTGTGCGCCCATGTTCTCGAACTTGTCAGCCAGTTCGATTTCCTTGGCGACGGAGACGCCGTCCTTGGTAATGGTGGGGGCACCGAAAGACTTGTCGAGCACCACGTTACGGCCCTTGGGACCCAAGGTGACCTTGACGGCGTCGGCGAGCACGTTAACGCCGCGCAACATCTTCTCGCGGGCATGTTCAGCAAAGGCTACTTGTTTAGCTGGCATAAATACTCCTCAAAATGTGTGGAAATTGGTTGGGATATTCAGCGATGCTTACTTTTCGACGACCGCCATGATGTCGTCTTCGCGCATCACCAACAGTTCTTCGCCTTCCACCTTGATCTCGGTGCCGGCGTATTTGGCGAACAGCACGCGATCGCCAACTTTGAGGTCGAGGGCGCGAATTTTGCCGTCTTCCAGAATCTTGCCATGGCCAGCGGCGACAACTTCACCCTGCACAGGCTTTTCTTTAGCGGTATCGGGAATGATGATCCCACCGGCGGTCTTCTGTTCTTCTTCCAGACGACGAATGACGACACGATCATGCAAAGGACGCAATTTCATTGAGCATTTCCTCGTTTTGTACAGGTTAGTGGATGACTTCATCCTGGGCGCTGTTAGCAGTCACACCCATCGAGTGCTAATCATAGGCGCTGAGAATGTTCTGTCAAGGGGCAGCGTGTGACGGGGTCCGGTCAGGAGATACGGGTCCAAAGCGATTGCAGGCTGCGCAGGAGCACGGCATCGGCGCCTTGCAAGCGATGATTGACGCCCGGTAAGGGGCGGATAGCCAGTCCCGGCGCATGGGCGCGGGCGGCGAACTGATAACTGAGGG
The DNA here is from genome assembly GCF_023255755.1 of Acidithiobacillus sp. Classification (GTDB taxonomy): domain Bacteria; phylum Pseudomonadota; class Gammaproteobacteria; order Acidithiobacillales; family Acidithiobacillaceae; genus Acidithiobacillus. The sequence continues at coordinate 993 of NZ_JAGDVS010000145.1, forward strand.
CAAGGGGTACGGCCTTATCGGCACTGCCGTGGAGAATTTCTACGGGACAATGCAGATAGGGCGGGAAGCGCAGCAAGTCGTAGCGCCAACTGTCTGCCACCAGATCAAACCGCATGTGCAGTTCACCGAGGCCATAAGGATCTTCCCAGCAGCGCAGGTTAGTGTCCTGCCAGGCTTGTTGTTCGTCAGCGGGCAGGCGCCGGAAGATCTCCTGAATAAAGTTGTAGGCGGGGGCGATGAGTAGCAGGGCGCGGATCTGTTTTGGCCAGCGGGTAGCGGCGATGGTGCCCAGCCAGCCGCCCAGGCTGGAGCCTACCAGCAGTACCGGGCGATCTTCTAGCATGTGCAGGATCAATTGCAGATCGGCCAGATAGCGGGACAGAGTCAGGGCCTGAAAGGGGCCGTCGGAGCGCCCGACGCCGCGTGGATCAAAGCGTACCCAGGACCAGCCTTGCGCCTGCGCGTTGCGGGCGAGGATCTGTGATTTGGAGCCTTCCATGTTGGAGGCGAAGCCGGGCAGGAAGACGCCTACGGGGTCGGTATGGGCTTCGTGAATGAGTCCGCAAACGCGGTCGCCGTTGGAGTGAACCAGAGTAAAAGGTCTTTCGGCTGAGGGGGACATCGTCTGCTCCGCGCAAAAAAGGGCGACTAAAGTCGCCCTAAAACCACAAAGGAGGAAAGAAACATGCGCTGCAGCCAGCTACTGACCGCAGCCGAGAATATTAGCAAAAGGCGGGCCTGCTGGCAAGTTACATTCCGACCGGTCGGATAAAAGAAGGGCGGAACCGTGAGGTCCGCCCAAAACCACCAAAGGAGGAAGAAACATGCGCTCGCAACCATCACAGCCGCTTGCAAAGGATTAGAGAGCAAGGTCCGCAGAAAGTTCCGCGCCGTTGGGTTTTTTCTGGAACCCCGTATCCTCAGCGTGCTGGTGGTGCAGTTTCCGCTGCCATGAGGAATGGATAACCTGCGGAAAATGTCTGCAGTGGTAATGAAAGTATGGTGAGGAGCGAAGTGACGCCAGGCACCATCATCCTTGGTTACTATTTCTTTGCTGGCCCGCCCTTCAGCACATAAAGCGTTCCGCAATACGGGCAGCGGGCCTCTCCACTCTCTTCGATCTTGAGGAAAACACGGGGATGCCCGTCCCAGCGGCTCATGCCGGGCGTGGGGCAGCAGAGGGGGAGGTCTTTGGCCTCCACCTCGGTGTAGCTCTGGTCACAGCACTTGCTGGGGCGGGTCATGGGGTCAGCCAACGTGATGCAACCATTCCGGGTGGTCCTCACGATGCCCGGCCACGGTGTCGAAGTAGCGGCTTTGCAGCAGCTCGGTGACCGGGCCACGACGGCCCTCGCCGATGATCCGATTGTCGATTTCGCGGATAGGGGTCACTTCGGCGGCAGTGCCGGTAAAGAAGGCTTCGTCGGCGATGTAGAATTCGTCCCGGGTCAGTTGTTTTTCGACGATAGGGATACCGGCATCGCGGGCGAAGTTCAGGATGGTGTCGCGGGTAATGCCTTCCAGGGCGCTGGTCAGGGTTGGCGTGTAAAGAATGCCGTCGCGGATCATGAAAACATTTTCGCCGGAACCCTCAGCCACATAGCCTTCGCGATCCAGTAGCAGAGCTTCATCATAGCCACAGGAAGAAGCCTCGCGCTGGGCCAGCATGGAGTTCATGTAGTTGCCCGTGGCCTTGGCCTTGCACAGGTGCACGTTGACATGGTGGCGGCTGAAGGAGCTCACCTTGACGCGAATACCTTTTTCCAGGGCCTCCTGGCCCAAATAGCTGCCCCAGCTCCAGGCGGCAATGAGGGCATGGACTTTGAGCCCCTTGGCGGAGAGGCCCATGCCTTCGGCTCCATAGAAAAGGAGAGGGCGGATGTAGGCCGACTCCAGATGGTTGGCGCGAATGACTTCTTTGGTGGCGTCGTTAATCTGGTCCTGGGTGAAGGGGACGTCCATCTGCAATATTTTGGCGCTGTTGAAGAGGCGTTTGGTGTGTTCCGGCAGGCGGAAAATGGCGGCGCCCTGCGGGGTGGCGTAGGCACGTTCGCCCTCAAAACAGCCCATGCCGTAGTGCAGGCTGTGGGTGAGACCGTGCACGGTGGCCTCCCGCCAGGGAACCATCTTGCCGTCAAACCAGATAAAACCGTCGCGTTCCGCCATGGACATCGTCACATCTCCTTAATCGCTATAACTGCCAATGAGTTCCTGCCAAATCTCCCGCACCCCATGCGCTGCGGTTTGCAACGCGTCCCAACCCGGGATCTCTGCGGGGCGAATTTCGTTGTCCTGCAAGTTCAGCCAGCGCCGGTTTTCTTCCTGACGGTACCGTTGCCAGGCTTGGCCGAGGACTGCCCCCTGCTCCGCGCTCCAGATGCCCGCGCCCGTCAGTGCGGCTATCCCTGCGGCGGTCCCGGTATCCTGGCATAGAGTCGGCTGCTGGGAGCAAGCTCCTAGCATAGCAAATTGTACGAGAAACTCGATATCTGTGAGGCCACCGGGGTTCAGTTTGAGGTGAAAGGCGTCTTGGGCAATGATTTTGCTCCGATAAATGCGCCGCCGCATGGCGCGAACGTCTTCTGCCAACTGTTCTGGATTGCGCGGCTGGCCGAGAATTTCCGCACGCAGGCTGGTGAAACGGGCGCCGAGCGCCGCATCGCCAGCGATCCAGCGAGCGCGGGTGAGGGCTTGGTGTTCCCAAGTCCAGGCGGATTCCCGCTGATAGCGGCTGAAGGCGTCCAGGGTGGTAACCAGGGGGCCGGACTGCCCGCTGGGGCGCAGGCGCATGTCGATCTGGTAGAGCAGCCCAGCACGGGTGAGGGTGCTGAGGATGTGAATAATCCGTTGTCCGAGACGAGCGAACCAGGTGGACGCCGCGAGGGGGGCAGGACCATCGCTTTCGGCGTCGAGGGGGGCGTCGTAGAGATAGACCAGGTCGAGATCGGAGGCGAAGCCCATTTCCCGGCCCCCCAGTTTGCCAAAGGCGATAACGGTGAAGGGGGCCGCTTGGCCGTTGCTGGAGCGCACGCAGCCGTGGCGGCGCTGCATCTCCGCTTCAGCCCAAGCCAATGCGGTTTGCAGGGTGAGCTGGGCGAGGTCACTGAGTTGGGGGAGCAGCGTTTCCACGGGCAGCTGGTCCGTCCAGAAGGCGGCGGCGAGGCGCAGGACTTCGGCATTTTTGAAGCGCCGCAGGGCATCCATCCGTTCTTCCATATCTTCAGCAAGCTGTAATTGTGCAGCGAGGGCCTGCGGCCAGTGCTCGGGGCTGATGACGGTGTCGCTGAGCACGTCATCCAGCAGGATGGGGAAGCGTGCCAGCTCCTGTGCCAGCCAGGGGCTGCGCAGTAACGCCGCGATGCGTATGAGGTACGGCGGATTCTCCGCAAGCAGAGCGAGGTAGTTGGCACGCCCCAGAATGGCCTCAATGAGGGTGAGGAAGCGTTGTAACAAGGCGTCGGTGTGTGGCTGGGCGCTGCACAGGTCGAGGGCCAGAGGAAGCAAGCGGTTGAGGCGTTGTCGTCCTTCTGTAGAGAGGCGGCTGGCCACATCGCGGCTGTGGGCGAAGCGCCAAAGGCGTGTCCATACGGCTTCCGGCTCCGTGAAGCGCAGGACCTGGAGCAGGTCGCTGGGAGCGGCTTCCAGCGCGCCGGTCTGGGCGAGTTGCCAGAGTTTCTCTCCGTTGCGATTTTTACCTTGGCGGTCATCCTCCCCGGAGGCCAGGATGCGCTGAAAGATAGCGTGGTTTCGCTGGCGGAGGGTGTCTAGGGTTTCGCGCATGGTGAATACATCCGTGAAACCCATGCTGCAGGCCAGGCGTTGCCATTCCAGTTCCGAGCGCGGTAGTTGCTGGGTCTGCTGATCATCGACCATTTGCAGGCAATGCTCGGTATTGCGCAAAAAAAGATAAGCACGCCGAAGCTGATCGACATCGTTCGCAGGCAGAAGTCCAGCACTGGCGATGGCCGCAAGGGTGTCCAGGGTGTTGGTGCTGCGCAGACCGGGTTGGCGGCCACCGTGGATAATTTGCAGGGATTGACAGATAAATTCGATTTCACGGATGCCGCCTTGGCCCTTTTTGATGTCGTTGCTGCTGCCACCTTGTTCCGCATCCATGAGGACTTTGACTTCCCGTAGGCCGGTGAGGGCGGTGTAGTCCAGGTAGCGGCGATAGACAAAGGGGCGCAGGGTGTCGAGAAGGATTTGGCCAAAGGTGACGTCACCCGCGACGGGGCGCGCCTTGATAAAGGCGTAACGCTCCCAGCCGCGGCCATGCACCTGATAGTATTGCTCCATGGCGGCAGTGGAGATGCAGAGGGGACCGGCATCTCCGAAGGGGCGCAGGCGCATGTCGACGCGGAAGCAGAAGCCGTCGGGCGTGCGCTGATCGAGGGCCTGAATCAGCCAGCGACCGAGGCGCTGGAAGTAGGCAGTGTTGTCGAGGGGGCTGGGGCCATCGGTCTCGCCGCCCTCGCCGTAGCAGAAGATGAGGTCGATGTCGGAGGAGAGGTTGAGTTCGCGTCCACCCAGCTTGCCCATGCCGAGGACGGTGAAAGGCACCTCCTGACCGTCGCTGCTGCGCGGGGTGCCATGGCGCTGGTGCAGCATCGCCACGCCATAAGCATAAGCGTGTTGCAGGCAGATTTCGGCCAGTTCGCTGAGGGCGGCTACGGTTTCTGAATAATGTTCGCCGGGCTGACGATCCTGCCAGATGATTTCTACCATACGGGCATTGCGGTACTGGCGCAGATCGGCAAGGAAGACGTCGCTGGTGAGTCCGTGGGTGGCGGCAAGGTCGCTGTGTCCGCCGCGTGCGAGGCGTAGCAACCAGTGGGGATGGCGTAGGAGAAGTTGGCGCGCAAAGGGACTGACACAAGCGATATGCACCCAATGTGCAGCAAAAGAAGGTCCAGGGCGGCGGAGTTCAGCCTGTTCCTCAGCAGCGAGGGCAGCCCAGGTGGCGGCGAGTGCCTCGGTGATTGCCTCCGCTTCCAGGGGTAACAGGTTAATGGCGTGGATGATCTCCACGGGTAACTCAGGTGCCGCCATGCCTGCTCCTTCCGGTGTTGTTCCGCATCGTGTGTATGGGCAGTGTAACTTATCCCCGTTTTCGGGTCCGCATGGGGCTCTGTGGCGCTTCTTGTGCTAGGATTTTGTGCGATACCGTTGCAGCGTTACGCGGTGCTATGCGGTAACGCGGTCCGCAGAGAGAATCGTAGTAGGGAGCACATTCATTACCTCATGGCGTTTACCGGCGTTGACCGGACGGATTGGCTGATGTTACGGGCTTTCAGGAGAGGCGTGCCTTGCCGCGTTTGCGCCTGACCTTTGCCGGCGTCCGCCGGGTTAGCGGTTGGCTGTTGGCCATCGTGCCGACAGTGCTGGTATTGCTGGCGGCGGCTTTCTATCTCCTGCTGATTCCCCGTCTGGATTTGTTGCGTCCCTATGTTTCTCAATCCTTGTCGCGGGCTTTGGGTGCTCCAGTGCAGGTGCGAGGTATGCAACTGGGTTGGAACTGGGGGCCGTTGCTGGAATTGGCCGCGTTGCGGGTGGGCCCGTCCGCACAGCCCGAACTGGCGCTGCACGGGGTGCATCTGCGCCTTTTTGCCCTGCCGCTGCTCTGGGGGGAGCTGGTTGCACAGGATTTCCGCATTGCGGACGGCGAGGTGTCCGTCGTTCAGGCGGCGGACGGTGACTGGCAGGTGGCCGGGCAGTCGCTGGGACATGGCGGATCGCCATTGTCGCTGGATCTGGACTGGGCGCATGTGGAT
>NZ_JAGDVS010000081.1 GCF_023255755.1 Acidithiobacillus sp.
CTGACCGAGCTTTCGGCCATCCTCTTGGACATGGAATTACAAGGTTACCTCGCGGCCTGTCCCGGCGGCCGTTTCTGTCGCCTCCCACCTGCTTCCTAGGGCCAAAGCATGGAAGACGTCATAGACATCATTAGTTATCTGCTCGACCATCTCGACGACGAAGACGACGACATGGTCGAAGACCATTTGCGCGCCGTCGGTTTTCCTGACGACGATATTCAGCGCGCCCTCGACTGGATGGAAGGCTTTGCGGTAGAGGAGCAAGACGAGACCAGCCCCCGCTCACTGCGCGCCTACCATCCCTATGAACAGCAAAATCTTTCCGTGGCCGCCCGCGGTCAGCTCCATGACTGGGAGCGGCTTGGCGTCATCAACGGCGCCATGCGTGAACGCATTATCGATCGCCTGCTCGCCCTGGAACTGGACGACACGGATCTCGAAACCCTCGACTGGGTGGCCTTCATGGTGATGGCTAACGACCCCGGCCCCGAGGCCTTCTGGGTCGATGCCTTGCTCGGTAGCGACGGCGCACGGATTCTCCACTGACCTATGGCACACCAGCTCGTTATTGTAGAATCACCGGCAAAAGCCAAGACCATCCAGAAGTATCTGGGGGATGATTTTCAGGTGCTCGCGTCCTATGGCCATGTGCGTGATCTGCAGCCCAAAGAGGGTGCCGTAGATACGGAGCATGATTTCGCCATGCACTACGCCGCCATCGAGCGCAATGAGCGCCATGTGGACGCCATCGCCAAGGCACTGCGCGGCGCCGACAAGCTCTGGCTTGCTACCGATCCGGATCGCGAAGGCGAGGCCATCTCCTGGCATCTGGTGGAGCTGCTGCGCGAACGTCACCTGCTGGACAACAAGCCCGCGCGACGCGTGGTCTTTCACGAAATTACCAAAAAAGCCGTGCAGGAAGCCATCGCCCATCCCCGCGAAATCGCCATGGACCTGGTCAATGCCCAGCAAGCGCGCCGCGCCCTCGATTACCTGGTGGGCTTCAATCTGTCGCCGCTACTCTGGCGCAAGGTGCGTCCGGGCCTCTCGGCGGGCCGGGTACAAAGTGCCGCCCTGCGCCTGATCTGCGAACGCGAAAATGAAATCGAGGCCTTCGTCAGCCGCGAATACTGGACCATCGCCAGTCGCCTGCAGCAGGCTGGCAGCGAATTCACCGGCCGCCTGACCCACTGGCAGACGAAAAAGCTCGAACAGTTCGACGTCACCAATAGTGATCAGGCCGAGGCCATCCGCAGCGGCATGGAAGATGATCTCAGCCGCCAGGCGCTACGGGTCCGGGAAGTGGAGCGCAAGAGCCGGCAACGCCAGCCTGCCGCGCCCTTCACCACGTCCACCTTGCAGCAGGAAGCCTCGCGCAAGCTCGGCTTCAACGCCAGCCGGACCATGCGCGTCGCCCAGCAGCTTTACGAAGGCATCAATATCGGCAACGAGACCGTGGGCCTCATCAGCTACATGCGTACCGACGCCGTCAACCTCGCCGAAGAGGCCATCGCTTCCATCCGGGACTTTATCGGCAGCCACTACGGCAGTGAATTCGTCCCCGAGACTCCGCGCCGCTACAAGACGAAAACCAAAAACGCGCAGGAAGCGCACGAAGCCATCCGCCCCACGGACATCGCCCGCAGCCCGGAGGCCTTGCAGGGCGTGCTCGAACGCGATCTCTGGCGCCTTTATGATCTTATCTGGAAGCGTAGTGTTGCCTGTCAAATGGCGCCCGCGCGTATGGACCTGGTCGCCGTCGATATGGACGCCGGCACCCATTGGACCCTGCGTGCCAACGGCTCCACCGTCACCTTTCCCGGCTTCATGGCCGTCTATCAGGAAGGCAAGGATGACGGTGACGAGGATGAGAGTAATCGCATCCTGCCGCCCCTCCATACCGGCGATGAACCCCAGGTACTCGGCATTGATCCCGAACAGCACTTTACCGAGCCGCCCCCTCGTTACAGCGATGCCACCCTGGTCAAAACCCTGGAAGCCCACGGCATCGGTCGACCCTCCACCTATGCCAGCATTATTCAGACCCTGCAGAACCGCGAATATGTCGCCGTCGAGCAGCGCCGCTTCCGCCCCACCGATCTCGGGCGGGTGGTCGGCCGTTTCCTGACCAACCACTTTGAACGCTATGTGGATTATGGCTTCACCGCCAGCATGGAAGACGAACTGGACGCCATTTCCCGCGGCGAAAAGCAATGGCAACCGGTGCTCAGCGCGTTCTGGGGACCCTTCCGCGCACTCCTCGACGAAAAAGCCAGCGTCAGCCGCACCGAAGCCACCAGTGAAGCACTGGACGAAACCTGCCCACAATGCGGCAAGCCCTTATTCCTGCGCCTCGGTCGCCACGGCCGTTTTGTGGCCTGCTCTGGCTATCCCGAATGTAATTATACCCGCCCGGTGGAGGGTCCTCGCGAACCCGCCGAGCCCGTAGGCCGCGACTGCCCGGACTGTGGCAAGCCGCTGGTGTACAAAACCGGGCGTTATGGCCGCTTCATCTCCTGCAGCGGCTATCCCGAATGCAAGCATATTGAGCCACTAACCCAGCCCAAATCCTCGGGGGTGACCTGTCCCCAGTGCGGTGCGGGCGAGCTCGTCGAAAAACGCAGCCGCTACGGCAAAATATTCTACTCCTGCAACACCTATCCCAAATGCAACTATGCGGTGTGGGGACCCCCCGTGGCGCGCCCCTGTCCCCGTTGCGCCTGGCCGATTATGATCGAGAAAAGCGGCAAGCGCCTCGGTGAACAACTCGCCTGCCCGCAGAGCGAATGTGCTTTCCACTTCCCGGTGAACGCCAGCGACGCGGAAATCGCCGCCATGCTGCCCGACTACACCCCGCCGCCGCCCCGCGAAAAGCGCGCACCGCCGGCCAAGAAGGGGGCCCCTGCCCGTAAGACTACGGCGAAAACCACCAGGAAACCGGCCGCGAAGGCGGCAACGGCTACCGCTAAAAAGCCCGCGAAAGCCAAAACGACGGCGAAAAAACCAGTCAAAGCCAAGATAACGGCGACAAAGAAAACCGCGTCGTCCAAAAGCACGGCCTCATCAGCCAGCGAGACTGCACCGCCTGCACCGCGGAAGCGCTCTGTAAAGGACGTCACCAGTTCATGACCTACGTCGTTACCGAAAATTGCATCCAGTGTAAATACACCGACTGTGCGGAAGTCTGCCCGGTCGAATGCTTTCATGAAGGGCCGAATTTTCTCGTCATTGATCCTGACGAGTGTATCGACTGCGCGGCCTGCGTGCCCGAGTGTCCCGCGGACGCCATTTTCGCCGATGACGACGTTCCCAGCGGTCAGCGCGACTTCACCGCCCTCAATGCCGAACTCAGCAAAGACTGGCCGGTCATCCTCCGTAAAAAGGCAGCACTGCCCGACGCCGAAACCTGGAATGGCAAGGGTGACAAGCGTCCTTTGCTGCAGCGCTCATGAAGCGCGCGCTTCGATGTTTCACGTGAAACATGGCTAACCCCCGCTCCCCCGGCACGGAATCCAGCGCCCCCCTACGCGTGTCCGGAGGCGTTTTCACCCTCTCCATCCTCCACTTGGAAAGCAATAACCCCCAACAACTGGCGCAGCGTATTGCCGAAGAACATCAACGCCACCCCGCCGCTGCCGATTTCCATCGCCATGCGCCGGTGGTCCTGGATCTGAGTGCCATACCCGAAGAAGCGCCTTTGGCTTTGTCCGCAATCCTGGAGGTATTGCGCGCCGCCAACTGGTTCCCTGTCGGTTTACGCAATGCCGCGCCCGGCCACCAGGCTTTGGCGCAAGATCTGCACCTTCCCATTTTACGGGGCCAGGATCGTAACGCCGCCCCGCAGCCGGAGACGCCTCCGCCAACGCAACCCGTCCCCGCAAGTCCGGGCGGCCTGATTATTGATCACCCGATACGCGGTGGCCAACGCAGCTACGCCCGGGGTGGCGATCTCGTCTGTCTTGCCGCCGTCAACGCCGGCGCCGAAATCATGGCCGACGGCAACATCCATGTATACGGCCCCTTGCGTGGCCGCGCCCTTGCCGGCGTCAACGGGCAGGATACCGCGCGAATTTTTTGCGTGAGCCTGGAGGCAGAACTGGTTTCTGTCGCGGGTCTCTACCGGACGCTGGAACCTGGTTATCCCCTCTGGGGCAAAGCGGCACAGATTTACAGTCGCGACGAGCAATTGCATATTACTGCCTTAAACCTATAAGTCCTGGAGAAAAGAACCGTGGCCAAAATCATTGTCATCACTTCCGGAAAGGGTGGGGTCGGCAAAACCACCACCAGTGCCGCCTTTGCCAGCGGCCTCGCCCTGCGCGGCTATCGTACCGTCGTCATCGACTTCGACGTGGGTCTGCGCAACCTCGACCTGATCATGGGCTGCGAGCGACGGGTCGTGTACGACCTCATCAATGTCATCCAGGGTGAGGCCAAACTGCAGCAGGCGCTCATCAAGGATAAGCGCTGTGAGAATCTCTACGTGTTGCCCACGTCCCAAACCCGCGACAAAGACGCCCTGACCACCGCCGGGGTAACGGCGGTCATGGATGAACTGCGCAAGGAATTCGACTACATCGTTTGCGATTCACCAGCGGGGATCGAGTCGGGCGCGCTCATGGCGCTCTACCATGCTGACGAAGCCATTGTGGTCACCAATCCGGAAGTCTCCTCCGTCCGCGACTCCGACCGCATTCTCGGCATTCTCGCGGCCCGCTCGCGGCGGGCGGAACAGGGGGAGGAACCGGTGAAGGAGCATCTGCTGCTGACCCGTTACTCCCCCAAGCGGGTGGAAGATGGGGAAATGCTTTCCCTGGAAGACGTGAAGGAACTGCTACGCACTCCCCTGCTGGGCGTGATTCCCGAATCCGAAGTGATCCTCCAGGCCTCCAATCAGGGCATACCCGCCATTCACATGGAAAACAGCGACGTGGCTGAGGCCTATAAGGACGTCGTCGCCCGCTTCCTCGGTGAAGAGCGTCCCCTGCGTTTTATTCAGCCGGTCAAGGTGGGGTTCTTCAAGCGACTCTTTGGAGGCTGATATGTCCTTTCTCGATTACTTCCTCGGCTCCCGCAAGAAAACTGCCCATGTAGCAAAGGATCGCCTGAAACTGATCCTCGCCCACGAGCGGGATGCCGACGGTCCCGACTTCCTGCCGGCATTGCAGGAAGAACTCCTGGCGGTGATCGCCAAATACATCCCGGTGGACAAGGAAAACATCAAGGTGAGCATGGAGCGGCGGGGAGATTTTGAAGTGCTGGAATTGAACATCCTGTTCCCTGATCAGCACTGAGCACGGCAGCCACTCAAAACCTATAAGCAAGAGGTCGGTGGCCCGAAACCGATGTGGTAACCCCGTAAGTCAATGCGATGACTTGCTGACGATAAGCCAGAACCAATAGGGCACGATGAGAACAAAAAGCGTCCTTGGTGAAAATTATAGGGGTGATGCCTTGTATATAAACCCAAGCACGAATAGGATAATAGCATTATGCCCACCATTGATCGTATAGACACAACGCGGGTAGTGATCTACCTCAACGATCATCGTCCCGCTCATGTGCATGTGGTACAAGGGGATTGTAGGGCAGTATTGATATTGCATTGCCCGGACGGGCCACCTGAGCTACGGGAGAATATCGGCTTTTCCAGAACGGAGATGCGTCACATTTTGGAAGAAAGCATATCCCGATTGGCGTTGTTCTGTGGAGAGTGGGAGAGACACCATGGACCAGATAGACAAAATTCTTGAGCGCGACTGGGACGCCGCAAATCAGCGTGGACAGGAGACGCTTGCCACTGGCCCGCTGGCGGAGTCCGCCTACTATGACCAACCTGCGGGAAAGGTCGTGGTCGAGCTGAATAACGGCGTTGGCCTGCACATCCCACCGGCATTGATTCAAGGCATGGAGCATGCCACCCCCGCAGACATGGCAGAGATCGTCATTGAAGGGCATGGCTTGGGGTTACGCTTCCCGCGACTGGACGCTGATCTGTACGTCCCTGCATTGGCGCGGGGAGTTCTCGGCACATCCGCATGGATGCGCAGCCTTGGACGGAAAGGGGGTATATCAAAAAGTCCCGCCAAGGCAGAGGCAGCCAGAAAAAACGGACGGCTTGGCGGACGTCCGCCATCAACGGAAAAGAAGGCCGTACCGTAATAACGGGATGAACCTCTCCTTCCCCTCAGCCTTGGTCCAATGCCACGATGAGGGGGTCCACTATAGACCGCCCCGACTTTCTGCCGGCATTGCAGGGGGAACTCCTGGCGGTGATCGCCAAATACATTCCCGTGGACAAGGAAAATATCAAGGTGAGTATGGAACGGCAGGGATAACCGCCGGGTTTAGGATCATCAGTCAGTACGTGACCGTTACCGCAATGGTGTCGATGTAGGCGCCGGGGCTTGGCGCCTGGAGGGCGGGAATCCGGCCGTAGACGGTTTTGCTGCTGGAGCAGGACCCCATGCTGCCGGAACATGTGCCCGAGACGGTGGAAGTGCCGCCCGTACCATCGCCCCACACCTGGCTGTACGTGGCATTAGTATAGAGCTGTCGCGCCGAGGCCTGGCCAGATAACAGGCCAAGCGCCAGCGTTGACAGTATGCCGAGGCAGGCGAAGAATTTTTTATGAATCTTTTGTCATGTTCCCCCGCTCATGACGTAATCCAGCCACTGACTGGAGATCCTTTCCAGCAAGCGATTCTGACTCTGCCGGGCG
>NZ_JAGDVS010000037.1 GCF_023255755.1 Acidithiobacillus sp.
GGGCGCATTGGCCCGTGCGTATCCGCAATGAGGCCCTGGCCTGGTCGGTGAGCCGGGCTGCGGTCTGGGAGATTGAGCGCTACAATATTCTCCAGGCATCGTTGCGTGCCATGGCGCGGGCTATCGCCGGCCTGCCCCGGCGACCTCAGCGGATTCTCGTCGACGGCAACCAGCCGCCCCCCGGCTGGCAGGTGGAGACACTTGTGGGTGGCGATGGCCGGGTGGATGCTATCGCCGCCGCGGGTATTCTGGCCAAAGTGGCACGGGATGAGGAGATGCAGTTGCTCGACAGGTATTACCCCCAATATGGACTGGCGCGGCATATGGGTTACGGCACGGCGGTGCATCTTCAGGCATTGCAGCTTCGGGGTCCCTGCGCACTGCATCGGCGCGGCTTCGGACCCGTCGACCGGGCCTGGGAGGCACAGCGATGAGTGCGCCGCAGTTTGTCCATTTACACGTGCACTCCGAGTATTCTCTGGAGGATGGCATTATTCCGGTGAAGGCGCTGGCCAGGCGCTGTGCGGAGCGAGGTATGCCGGCGGTGGCGATCACCGATCATGGCAATCTTTTTGCCCTGGTCAAATTCTATAACGCTGCCCGGGGGCAGGGCGTCAAACCGGTGATTGGCAGCGAGATCTGGGTGCATGATGCGGCAGAGCCGGAACAGCCGACCGGCCTTATCCTGCTGTGCATGAATAAAACCGGTTACGGCAACCTCAGCCGCCTGCTCAGCCGCGCTTATCTGGAGGGTGGTCGCCACGGACGTCCGCAGATCGATGCGGCGTGGCTGGAGGGCGCGAGCGACGGTCTCATCGCCTTGTCTGCGGCAGGACAGGGGGAGATCGGGCGTGCCCTGCAGCGCAATCCGCAACAGGCGGAAGGTCGGGCACAGCACTACGCACAGCTTTTCCCGAAACGTTTTTATCTGGAAGTGCAGCGCAATGGCGAGGCCGGGCAGGAAGCCCTGGTTCAGGCCACTGTGGCGCTGGCGGAAAAACTGGAATTACCGCTGGTGGCCACCAACAACGCCCATTTTCTCGATGCAGCGGACTTTGCGGCCTTCGATGCGCGGCAGTGTATTTCTGCGGGCTTTACCCTGGACGACCCGCGCCGTCCACGGCGTTTTACGCCGGAGCACCGCCTGCCGGACCCCGAAGAAATGTGGGAGCGTTTTGCGGACCTGCCGGAAGCTTGCGACAATACCGTCGAAATTGCGCGGCGTTGTAATATGGAGCTGGTGCTCGGACATTATGCGCTCCCGGACTACCCCATTCCCGCCGGTCAGTCCGTGGATGAATATTTGCACGACGCGGCGCAAAAAGGTCTGCAGGAACGCTTGCAGGAGCTGCGTATCAGTGGCGACGCCACGTTGCCTTATCACGAGCGTCTGTTGCGTGAGGTCGGCGTCATTCAGCAGATGGGCTTCCCCGGTTATTTTCTCATCGTCGCGGATTTCATCCAGTGGGCAAAAAATAATGGTGTCCCGGTAGGACCGGGGCGTGGATCTGGTGCCGGATCGCTGGTGGCCTATGCACTGCGGATCACCGATCTCGATCCCATTGGCAATGGCCTGTTGTTCGAGCGCTTTCTCAATCCCGAGCGCGTTTCCATGCCCGACTTCGACGTGGATTTCTGCATGGATCAGCGCGACCGCGTCATTCAGTATGTGGCCGACAAATACGGTCGCGACAGGGTCGGCCAGATCATCACTTTTGGGACGATGAAGGCGCGGGCAGTGGTACGTGATGTCGGCCGGGTGCTGGGTCTGCCTTATGGCTTTGTCGACCAGTTGGCTAAGTTGGTGCCGGGCGATCTGGGTATGACCCTGGCGAAGGCCCTGGAGGAATCCGAGGAACTGCGCCGCCGCCAGACTGAGGAAGATGATGTCCGCGACCTGCTGGACATCGCCCTGCGCCTGGAGGGTTTGCCACGCCACGCCTCGACCCATGCCGGTGGCGTGGTGATTTCCCCGGAACCGCTGGCCGACCGCCTGCCGCTCTTTAACGACGGCTCCGAAGGGGGGGGTAACGTCACCCAGCTCGATAAGGATGATGTGGAAAAGATGGGGCTGGTAAAGTTCGACTTTCTCGGGTTGCGCACCCTGACCATCATTGATATGGCGGTCAAACTCATCAATGCCGATGCGGTGGCGGCGGGCCGCGCACCGTTGAATATTCAGCAATTACCTTTAGACGATACGGCGACCTTTGCCTTGCTCAAATCCACCGAGACGGCGGCGGTCTTCCAACTGGAATCATCGGGTATGCGCGATCTGGTGCGGCGTCTGCAACCGGATACCTTTGAAGATATCGTCGCCCTCGTCGCCCTGTTCCGGCCTGGGCCGCTGCAGTCAGGTATGGTCGATGACTTTATCGCCCGTAAACATGGCAAGGCGCCAGTGACTTTTCTGCATCCGGATCTGGCGCCGATTCTCGATGAAACCTACGGCGTGATCGTCTATCAGGAACAGGTCATGCAGTCTGCCCAGGTGCTGGCGGGCTATTCCCTCGGCGGCGCCGATTTGCTGCGGCGGGCCATGGGCAAGAAAAAGCCGGAGGAAATGGCCAAACAGCGCAGCATTTTCCTGGAAGGCGCCCACAAAAATGGTCTGGCCGCGGATCAGGCCGGGGCCATCTTCGACCTCATGGAAAAGTTTGCCGAATATGGATTTAACAAATCGCACTCGGCAGCCTATGCCCTGGTTTCCTACCAGACCGCTTATCTGAAGGCCCACTATCCTCAGTTTTTTATGGCAGCCGTGCTGAGCGCCGATATGGACCACACCGACAAAGTTGTGGCCATGATTGCCGAGTGCGCGCGTATGGGCCTGCAGATTGCTCCGCCGAGCGTTCAGCGCAGTGTGCTGGAGTTCCGACCGGAGGGGGATAGTGATATCCGCTTTGGTCTGGGTGCCATCAAGGGCTTGGGACGGGCGGCTATTCAGGCGATTCTCGACGCCCGTAGAGAAGGGTCCTTCCTGAGTCTTTTTGACCTGCTCTGCCGGGTGGATAGCCAGAAAATCAATCGCCGTGCCCTGGAGGCGTTGATTCGCGCCGGAGCCATGGATGACTGGAGTGTGTCGCGGGCCAGCCTGATCGCTTCCGTGGATAGTTGTATTGAAGCAGCGGCGCAGTTTCAGAGCAGTCAGGCGAGCCTGCAAGAATCGTTGTTTAGTGGACAGGAAGCGTTACCGGTAGCTCCGCCGCTGCTGGCGGCCGAAGTGTGGAGCATCACCGAAACCCTGCGTCAGGAGCGGGAAACCCTGGGTTTCTATCTCAGTGGTCACCCCATGGACAGTCTGCGGGATGATCTGGCTGCGCTGGGAGCGGTGCCTCTTGGAGACATGCGTAATGGGACCACGGTATTGGTGGCCGGGTTGGTGGTAGCGCGGCGCAGCACCCGGACCAAGCGTGGCGATCGTATTTATTTCCTGACCCTCGACGACGGTCACGGGCGGCTGGAGGTTGTCGTCTTTGCCGAAGTCTGGGCGCAGGCTGGCAAGGTCGGGGAGGGTGAGGAACCGGTGCTGGTTCTGGGTGAAGTGGGCGAGGACAGCTATTCTGGTGGTCTGCGGCTCAATGCCCTACGTGTGCTGGGCACGGCCCAGGCGCGTGAGGAACTGGCTGCCCAACTGACCCTGGAACTGGAAGTCGCTGCAGATGTGGCTCCGCAAGATCTGCTTGTCGTGCTCCGTAAATACCCTGGCCAAACGGCCTTGCGTCTGCGTTTGCGCGTCGGTGACGATATTGTCGCGCAACTGCGGGTGGCGGAGAGCCTCAACTTTGTGGCGAGTCCGGCCGCTATCGCCGCGTTGACGGCATTGGCGCCCACGGCGCGCCGGCACTGGGACTATCGGCCGGCGACCCTTCTCGTCAATAATGTCATCCCCCTGGAGCGTGCCCGGCATGCGGCGCGACGCCCGGCTTGAGCGCCGTCCTATTCGGAGTGGTAAGGAGTGAACATGAAAATCAGTTATCTGGACTTTGAACAATCGGTGGCGGAGCTGGATGCCAAGGTGGAGGAACTCCACGCCCTGAATCAGCCGGGTATTGCCGATGACATCAGTCGTCTGGAAGTCAAGGCGCGCAAGGAGTTGCAGCGTATTTACAGCAAGCTGGGTGCTTGGCAGACGGTACAGGTGGCCCGTCATCCACAGCGGCCTTACACCCTGGATTACGTGCAGGCCCTTTTCACGGAAGTACAGGTGCTGGCAGGCGATCGCGCCTTCGCCGATGATCAGGCTATTATTGGCGGCCTGGCCCGCTTCAATGGACAGCCTGTCGTCTGGATGGGACATCAGAAGGGCCGCGACACCAAGGAAAAAATCCAGCGCAACTTTGGGATGCCGCGTCCGGAAGGTTATCGTAAGGCTTTGCGTCTGCTCCGTCTTGCCGAACGTTTTGCCTTGCCGGTATTTACTTTCATTGATACGCCCGGAGCCTATCCGGGTATCGGTGCCGAGGAGCGTGGCCAGAGTGAGGCCATCGCCCGCAATCTCGCGGTGATGTCCGACCTGGCGGTACCCATTATCTGCACGGTCATTGGCGAAGGCGGCTCAGGCGGGGCGCTGGCGATTGGTGTGGGTGACCGGATGCTGATGCTGGAGTACGGGGTATACTCCGTCATTTCGCCGGAAGGCTGCGCCTCGATCCTCTGGAAGAACGCCGCTATGGCAGCGGAAGCAGCGGAAACCCTGGGTATCACCGCACGTCGTTTGCAAGGCATGGGTTTGGTCGACGAAGTGCTGCCGGAGCCCCTCGGTGGCGCGCATCGCGATCCCGAAGCGGTTTTCGCGCTAACACGCGAGCGCTTCGCCCATCACCTGCGGGAACTGCAGGCGATGGATACCAGCAAGTTGCTGACCACCCGTTACGAACGCCTGATGCACTATGGGGTCGTCGGCGCCGCCTGAGCTGGAGCGACGTCTCCAGACGCGTCTGCAGGGGGATTTGCGCCCTCCGGGAGGACGTATACTCTATGTGGCCTACAGTGGTGGTGGTGATTCTACGGCACTGCTCGTGGCACTGCTTTCTTTAGGGTACGGCGTCCATGCCTTGCATGTGGATCACGGCTGGCATCCGGACAGCGCTCAATGGGCACGGTTCTGCCAGCAGCAGGCTGTGGCGCTGGGGGCTTTTTTCACCCTGCTGCGCCTGCCCGCAGATACACCGGGCGAAGGGCCGGAGGATCAGGCACGGCGTGCCCGCTATGCCCTGATGGCGGCGCAGTTGGCGCAGGGCGACTGGCTGTTTACGGCGCAGCACTTGGAAGACCAGGCGGAGACTCTGCTTTTGCAACTGTTGCGCGGTGCTGGCGTAGCGGGGCTGGCGGCCATGCCTGCGCAGCGCCCTCTGGGAGCTGGGCTGCTGGTCCGACCCTTGCTGGATGTACCGCAACGGGTGTTGCGGGATTATCTGGAACAGCGGCGCCTACCCTTTCTGAATGACCCGGCCAACGCCGATGTGCGCTATGACCGGGTACGGGTGCGCAATGTTCTGCTCCCCCAGCTGCGCGATCTGGGCTGGCCTCATGCGGCGGCCAATATCGCCCGCGCGGCGGATAATCTTGCCGATATGCGGGAAATCGCGGAGGACTGGTTTGCTTTGCGTTGGCAGCGGTATCGGGCAGATTACCCGGAACTCTCTGCGGAGCGGCTCTCCCTGGCGTATTTGCAGTCCCTCTCTGCTGCCGCGCAGCGGGTTTTCCTGCGCGGATGGCTTCGGAAACGGCAGATTTCGGTGCCGAGCCGGGAGCGTCTGGAGGCTCTGCAAGGCACCATAGCGCAGGGACGCGGAGGTGCGAGGATTCAGTGGGAAGGAGGAGAAGCCTGGCTGCGGGGCGGACTGCTGCGCGCCTGGCCGCAACCGCGCGCTACGGCGGAAAAAGAATGGGAAGAAGGCCCTTGGTGTGCCGCTTTGGAAAAACCGTTGCCGATCCCTGGCTGGCAGTTTGCTCTGCGGGATACATCACCGGACAGTTTTCATCACGCGCTGGCTGAACGTTTTGCGGAGACGAGCTTGTACTGGCGCCGTCGCCGCCAGGGGGAGCGCGTCCTAACCGGACAGGGCCAACATCGTCCACTGAAGAAATTGCTGCTGGAGGCGGAGGTCCCACCGGATCGGCGTGCGGATGTGCCCTTACTCTGGGACGAGGCGGGGCATCTGATACTCATTCTAGGTTACTACACTAGCCCCTGGGCGAGCGCCCCCCATGGGAGCACGGCGCTCTGCCTCTGGAATGCCGGTGCTCAGCCTACCGCCGGCAAGGGGGTCGGCTCGACATAGTGCAGCGGCTGCCCGTGCGCGTTGGGGAGAATCTCGCCTTTGTCGAAAACCACCTGGCCGCCAACAATGGTAGTAATAGGCCAACCGGTCAGAACCCAGCCATTGAAGGGACTCCAGACCACCTTGGTGAACATCTCCTCATTGCGGACGGGCTTTTCATGGGTCACATCGACCAGGGTCAGATCCGCATCCCAGCCGATGGCAATGCGCCCTTTGTTCACCACCCCATAGAGACGCGCCGGGTTGTAGCACATCCAGCGCTGCAGCTCGGCCAGACTGCAATGGCCGTCGCGCATGGCGGTGAGCATCAGAGGCAGGCTGGTTTCCACGCCGGGCATGCCGGAGGGCGCGCGGGGATACCCCAAGGATTTGTCTGCCAGCAGGTGCGGGGCGTGATCCGTAGCAATGCAATCGATTACTCCGCTGCGCAAACCCTCCCAGAGGGTCTGGCGATCGTGCTCGCTGCGGATAGGGGGGTTCATCTGCGCCAGGGTACCCATTCTGGCATAGGCATCGGTCGTCAGAAAGAGATGGTTGGGAATCGCCTCACAACTGATATAAGGCGTCTTTTCCTGCCGTAAGAACTCAGTCTCAATGGCTGTGGAGAGATGCAGGACGTGCAGACGGCGCTGATATTTTTTCGCCAGCCGAACGGCTCGCTTGGTAGCAATAAGTGCCGATTCTTCATCGCGGATACGGGAATGATCGGCAGGATCACCACTGTCGGTAAACCGGGCGCGCCGCTCACGAATGCGTGCCTCGTCTTCCGCATGGACCGCTATCAGTTTGCGGCCATGGGCGAAAATACGATCCAGGTCTTCTTCCTTGTCCACCAGCAAATTACCGGTACTGGCACCCATAAAGATCTTGATGCCGCAGGCGGCATCGGCTGCCAGCAGATTGTCGAGATTGTCCGGGGTGGCCCCGATAAAAAATCCGTAGTTAACCACGGATTTTTCGGCACCGCGCGCCAGTTTGTCTGCTAGAGCAGTGGGGCTGGTAGTGGACGGATTGGTGTTGGGCATTTCCAGAAAACTGGTGACGCCGCCTTTGGCCGCTGCCCGCGAGCCACTGGCAATATCTTCCTTCTGCTCATTGCCGGGTTCGCGGAAATGCACCTGCGGGTCCATAACGCCGGGCATCAGCATATGACCTTCGGCGTCAATCACCGTATCGGCGGCGCGGTCTATATCTCGATCGATGGCGACAATGCGACCATCTTCGGCAAAAAGATCCCCGTGATACAGTTCACCGGAGGGTAGCGCGATGCGCGCGTTACGGATCAGCAGACGCATGGCATCAGTCCTGCGCCATCTGTTTTTCGCGTTTTTCTTCCAGCGTTTTGCAATCAATGCAGAGAGTGGCGGTAGGGCGGGCTTCGAGGCGGCGCAGGCCGATCTCCACGCCACAACTTTCGCAGTAGCCATATTCGCCGATCTTGATGCGGTCAAGGGCCTGGGTGATCTTACGGATCAGCTTGCGTTCCCGATCGCGGGCGCGCAGTTCCAGACTCATGTCCGTTTCCAGACTAGCCCGATCATTGGGGTCGGAATAGTTGACGTTTTCCATCTGCATGTGTTGTACGGTACGGTCGACTTCCGCCATCAGTTCACCGCGCCAATCTTCCAGAATTTTCTGGAAATGGGCGATCTGCGCGGGGCTCATATACTCTTCGCCGGGCGCGGGTTCGTAAGGGGTGAAGGCGGTGAACTGCTGGGCTGCGCCGGGCACTGTTTTCGCGGGCTGGAACGTGTTTTGGTCCATAGGGGCTTCCTGTCTTTGTGGTATATCCGCTTACGTTTAACAGAGAACAGCCGTTTTGGCAATCCAGGGTATGCTGGTTACAATGGCCTGCCCAGGCTGTTTTGGATGTCGAGGGTTTACCAGGTGATTATGACGCTTTTTGATAAATTCAGGAGATAATGATTCATGCCTTTGCGCGCGCTGATCTTTGATGTGGACGGGACCCTTGCCGATACCGAACGGGATGCCCACCGGGTTGCTTTCAATCAGGCTTTTGGCGAAGCCGGCCTTCCTTTTAGTTGGGATGTGCCGACCTATGGCCACTATCTGAAGGTTACCGGCGGCAAAGAACGCCTCAGGGCTTTCCTGAATGAACATCCGCAGTTGCCGCAACTGAGCGATGCTGACATTGCCTCTATCCACCGTCAAAAGACCGGGTATTACGTGGAGATGATGAATGCCGGGCTATTGCCGCTACGCCCCGGGGTGGAGCGTTTACTGAACGCGGCACGGGATCATGGCCTGCTTCTGGCCATCGCCACGACCACCACGCCAGCCAATGTCGAGTCCCTGTTGAAGAGCACCCTGGGTGCGGAGGCGCTGCAGCGCTTTCATACTATCGGCGCTGGGGATGTCGTTCCCCACAAAAAGCCGGCACCGGACATTTATACCCATGTGCTGGGTCAATTGGGTTTGTCTGCTGCAGACTGTCTCGCGATTGAAGATTCGGCGAACGGGCTGCAATCAGCCCGCGGAGCGGGGCTCGCCACTATTATTACCCAGACGGAATATACCGAAGGACAGGACTTTAGCGCAGCGCTGCGGGTTCTCGATCAGCTGGGAGAAACGGTATCCCCTGCGCAGGTATTGCAGGGCCAGACTGCTGGGGAACAGGTGGTCGTGGATATTCCCACCCTGCAGGGGTGGTGGGCAGATAGGCGCGAAGTTTGAGTGTGTGGGAACGTTGTCAGCGATCGTCATGCGGTCAGCATATGTTCCATAAACGCTTTACCGTTCAATAACAGGCCCCCGACGGGACTTTTGGGTATTATCAGGGAAGCTCACACCGGATATGTACCGAGTACCCGTCAGTTTTTGGGGAGCGGTTTCTTCCCGCAGTGAGCGCAGACCCCGTTGACCACCAGTTCCATTTCAATCATGGAGTAATCGGCGGGCAAGCGGGGCACCGGTACACTGCTTTCGGGCAGGCAAAACACCTGGCCGCAAGAGACACAATGGAAATGCGGGTGTTGGGTGGCCGTTTCTTCACGGCGGGCGCTAAAGCGCCAGACCCGGTCATCTGCCGTGATCCGGTGGGCCAGTCCGATCTGTACCAGCCATTCCAGGTTACGGTAGAGGCTGACGCGGTCAATCGCCCCCCTTTCCGACGCCTCCAGACGTTGTCGCAGCTCGGGGTGACTCAGTGGTTGCTCAGCTTCCAGCAGTGTCTTGAAGACCGCTACCCGTAAACGGGTGATGCGCTGTCCGATAGCGCGGAGACGCTGCGTTGCCTCGGCGTCGGAAACTTCCGCCGCGAGGGGGTGGGGGAGTGATAAGTGCGTCATGAAGTCATGCTAGAGCAGAAGGCGGGGAGGGTGCAACAATGGCCTTGTGTTGCTTCCCTGGACAGCGCCCCATCTACCGCGCTAGATTTTCAGTCAGGCCCATTCAGGAGTTCCGCATGTCCTCAGAAACCATCACCATCGGTCAACCTGCACCCCGGTTTCATGCCGCAGCCTATGGTAAGGCATCGTCCATCAGCCTCGATGACCTGCACGGGAAGGTCGTGGTGCTCTATTTTTACCCTAAAGATAACACGCCGGGTTGTACGACAGAGGGGCAGGAGTTCACGGCACTTTATCAGGAATTTCAGGCCGCTGGCGCGGAAATTCTCGGTGTTTCCCGGGATACCGTCGCCAGCCATGAAAAGTTTTCCTGCAAGTTTAACTTTCCTTTCCCGCTTCTGGCCGACACCGATGAAGCACTCTGCAAGGCCTTTGATGTGCTCAAAGAAAAGAACAATTACGGCAAGGTGGGTATTGGTGTTGAACGCAGCACTTTCGTGATCGACCGGGAAGGCAAAATCGCCTACATCGAGCGTAAAGTGAAGGCCGCCGGACATGCAGCCGCCATGCTGCAAATCGTCAAGCAGTTACCATGAGTCGCCAGGAGGTGGCAGGTTCAAATGAGGTGAGGGCGCGTCTCTACATTCTGGACACCAACGTGCTGATGCACGATCCCTCAGCGCTATTCCGCTTTCAGGAACACGACATCCTGCTGCCGATGATCGTGCTGGAGGAGCTGGATCAGCACAAAAAGGGCCTGAGTGAGCAGGCACGCAATGTGCGTCAGGTGAGCCGTTATCTGGACGAGATGCTGACGGATACGGCTGATCTGGATCAGGGTTTGGTGCTGCCTTATGCTCAGGGACGGCTTTATTTTCAGACTGCTGCACATCAGCAGGTGCTGCCGGAAGACCTGGCCGGCGGCAAGGCGGACAATGAAATCCTCGCCGTGACTCTGGCCTTACAGAATCGCCATCCCGAAAAGGATGTGATTCTGGTCAGCAAAGACATCAATTTACGCATCAAGGGGCGCACCCTTGGCATCCGGGTGGAGGATTACCAGAACGATCGTGCTCTGGACGATGTAGACCTGCTCTACACCGGTGCAGAGACGCTGAGTGCCGATTTCTGGGAGCTGCATAGTCGTGATCTGGACGCCTGGCAGGAGAGCGGACGGAGTTATTACAAAATCAGCGGCCCCGCCATTCAGCGCTGGCACCCAAATCAATTTATCGCGCTCAACACACTGGAAGGATCGGCTGAGGATTTTGCCGCGATCGTCCGTGAAGTGCATCCGGAACACGCTATTATCGAGCGCATAACCGATTATCGGAGTGACCGGCACGCGGTGTGGGGCATTTTGGCGCGTAATCCGGAGCAGAATTTTGCCTTGAATCTACTCATGGATCCGGACATCGATTTTGTCACCCTACTGGGTCATGCAGGTACAGGTAAGACGCTGCTGACGCTGGCGGCGGCGCTGCATCAGATTTTCGAGCAGAAGCGCTACTCGGAAGTGATCATCACCCGCGCGACGGTACCGGTGGGCGATGAGATAGGCTTCCTGCCCGGCACGGAGGAAGAAAAAATGCTGCCGTGGATGGGGGCGCTGGAGGATAACCTGGAAATTCTGGCGCGCGGCAGTGATGAGAGCGGCAGTTGGGGGCGCAGTGCGACACAGGATCTGATCAGTAAGCGGATTCGCGTCAAGTCCATGAGTTTTATGCGCGGACGTACTTTTCTGGAGAAATTCGTCATCATCGACGAGGCGCAAAATCTGACTTCCAAGGAAATGAAAACCCTGATCACCCGTGCCGGTCCGGGGACCAAAATTGTCTGTCTGGGTAATATTGCCCAGATCGACACGCCCTATCTGACGGAAACCACCTCAGGTCTGACTTATGTGGTGGATCGCTTCAAGGACTGGGCCTACAGCGGACACATCACCCTGCGTCGTGGGGAGCGTTCGCGTCTGGCGGATTTTGCCAATGATGCCTTGTGATCCCCTTGTCTCCTGACCCGCTGAGCCCGTAGACTGCGCGCAGGGCATCGGGGGAGTGAGCGCATGACATGGTCGGTCGCGGATAGTCGCCATCTGTATAACCTGCCGCATTGGGGCGATGGGTATTTCGATGTGGGCGCGGACGGGCAGATTATCGTCCGTCCCGACGCCAACCCTCAGGGTGCCGCCATTGGGCTGGCCGATGTCGCGGCAGTACTGGGTGAACATTCCCTCGGTTTACCCTGCCTCCTGCGTTTTCCGCAGATTCTCGGGGATCGTGTTGCACGCTTGCACGGCGCGTTTGGCGATGCCATCCGCGCCCTCGACTATGGCGGCAGCTACACTCCCGTTTATCCGATCAAGGTCAACCAGCAGCGGCGCGTCGTAGAAGAAATTTTGCGTGCCGGTGCGGGTAGCGTCGGTCTGGAGGCAGGTAGCAAACCGGAGCTGCTGGCGGTCATCGGACTGATGCCGGTGGGCGGCACCATCATCTGCAATGGTTACAAAGACAACGAGTATATTCGCCTGGCCCTGACGGGTGAGAAGTTGGGCATGCAGGTCTACCTGGTGGTGGAAAAACCATCGGAACTGGCTCTGATCCTGAATGAGGCCCGCAAGCTCGGCGTTAAACCCCGGATCGGGGTGCGCGCGCGGCTGGCATCCGCAGGTTCCGGCAAGTGGCAGAATACCGGTGGCGAAAAATCTAAATTCGGCCTGTCTACGGCAGACATTCTGGAACTCGTCCACCGCCTGCGGGCAGAAAATGCGCTGGAAAGTCTGCAATTACTGCACTTCCATCTCGGCTCCCAGATTCCCAATATTCAGTTCATCAAAGGCGGCATGCGCGAATGTGCCCGCCTGTATGCGGAACTGCGACGCCTGGGCGCGGCCCTGGAGGTGGTGGATGTGGGCGGCGGGCTCGGTGTGGACTATGAAGGGACGCACTCCCGCGCATACTGCTCCACGAACTATCATGTCTCCGACTATGCCCATGCCATCGTCGCCACGCTGGCCGATGTATCGCGCCAGGAAGGTCTGCCGGAGCCGCGTATCATCTCCGAATCGGGGCGGGCGCTGACGGCCCATCACGCCATTTTGCTGACTAATGTCACCGATGTGGAGATGGCGGCCGGAGAGCATCCGCCGTCAACACCTTCCGCCGACCTGATGGAGGGTGAATGGGGCCGTCTGCTCACCCGGCTGGATCAGGGTAACGCCGCCGCGGCGCTGGAAATCTATCAGGAGGCTCTTTATCTTCTGGCGGAGATTCACCAGCAATTCAACCTCGGTATCATTCACATTGAAGAGCGGGCCGAGGCCGAAGGCGTTTATGCCCAACTACTCTGGCGGGTGCGCGGCTTCCTTGACCCGCACAACCGCGCGCACCGTGACATCCTTGACGAGCTCGACGAAAAGCTGGTGGACAAATATTTCGTTAACTTTTCCCTGTTTCAGTCGCTGCCCGATGTCTGGGCCATTGATCAGATTTTCCCGATATTGCCCATACAGCGGCTGAATGAAGAGCCGACCCGGCGGGCCCGTCTCGAGGATATTACTTGCGACTCCGACGGCCGGATTGATGCGTACGTCACGGCCGAAGGCCTGACACCGGCGCTGCCGGTACATGCGCTACAGGCAGGTACGCCTTATCTCCTCGGTATTTTTCTGGTGGGTGCGTACCAGGAAATTCTCGGGGATATGCATAATCTGTTCGGCGACACGGACTCGGTTAATGTGTTCTGTGATGCCTCGGGCGCCATGCGTCTGGAGCAGCCGCTGGCGGGGGATACGGTGGAATCCGTCTTGCAATACGTACAATTTTCCGCTATCGACCTGCTGGCCCGTTATCAGAAGAAAGTGGAAGCCTGCAGCCATCTCGACAATGTGGAGCGTCACGAGTTTCTACAGCAGTTTGCGGATGGGCTGCATGGTTATACCTATTTAACCGTCCATAATCAGATTGAAGACCTGACGTAGCAGCGTCAACTCCGTCATCGGCAAGCGCCGCAGCTCACTGATGGGCTTGAAAACGCCATCGTGGGCTGCGATTGCCTCGTGTGGGGCTTCAAATGTCGTGAAGCGGGCGAGGTGGATCTGAATTGGACCGGAGTCGGTAGACAGCCAAGCCTCGAAACCGTCGTCCAGCGCTATCTGGCTGGGATTTATGTTCAATTTCTCCAATACTGCATGCAGTGCATCAGTGGGCGTATCGCCGGTCTCCGTGGGTGCTGCAACCATACTGGTGTTCTCCGGCAGTGGCGCTGGCAGCATCACACTGTCGTTGATGCGAACGAAGCGCAGGGCGGTACTGTAGCTGTCGAAGTGACAGAAGATCAGGCGATTGCGTTCGAGGAGATCGGATGTGGGCATTGGGTTATTCCTGTTTCGATTGGGGGGTGATCGGGTTAGCCGATGGTGATGGTCAGCGGTTCCAGCCCGGCAACAGCGGCCTCGATCACGTCGCCTTTCACCACCGGACCCACGCCGGCGGGGGTACCGGTGAAGATGAGGTCTCCGGGAAAGAGTTCGACCTGATTCGACAGGAGATGGACGATCTGCGGAATTTTCCAGAGCATGTCACCGACATCGGCGCTCTGGCGGATTTGACCATTCACCTTGAGTTCGATCTTACCGCGGGCGATGGTTCCCGAATAAAACTCGGGCGTGATGGCCGTGCAAGGCGCCGAATGGTCGAATGCTTTGGCCATCTCCCAGGGCTGGCCCTTTTCGCGGGCAACGCGTTGCAGGTCGCGGCGCGTCATGTCCAGACCCACGGCATAACCGAACACATAGTCATAATCGACCTTGTCCATGGGGATATTTTTGCCACCCTTGTGTAGCGCCACCACCAGTTCTACCTCGGGCTGCAGGTCGGTAGTGCCGGGCGGGTAGGGCAGCACTGAATTATTCTGCAGGATGGCGCTGGCCGGTTTCATGAAAAAGAAGGGTTCGGTATCGGGCGCGCTGCCCATTTCCCGGACGTGATCAGCGTAGTTCTGCCCGACGCAAAAAATGCGGCGCACCGGGAAAGGGTTGCTGGACATGGCGTCCAGAGTCACGACAGGGGCGGGCGGGAAGGCGTAGTTCATGGACGGGCTCCTGTGTCGGGTGAAATGGCGGGATAACAGGCATCTGCTCCCATTTCTTGATAACTGATCCTGAAGCGGGATTCAATGTGCTTTTCATCAAGGATTCGGTCGCGGCACTCGGGGTAACGTTGTACCAGACGGTTTCGGTGCGCCTGCCAAGCGTGGAGCAGGGCGCGGCGGGCCGCCTCCCGATCCTCGCCGGTGCCCTGGAAGGTGAAATGATGGGTGCGCATTTCCGCCAGAACAAAGCAGTTTGCGCTTTCCGTTGTCATCGATAGCCTTCCTCGCGCAGTACACGCTGCACGGCAGGCCTGGCCCGCAGGCGTTGGTAGTGGGCGTCGCAATGTTCAGGTAGCGGGATGCCCAGCCGGGCTGCCCAGAACTCCACGTAAAACAGCGCCGCATCGGCGATGGAGAAGCCGCCGGTGACATAATCCAATCCGGCAAGGGCGTCATTCATGATGGCGAATCCCTGATTGACGATTTCCCGTCCGCGCGCCTGCACGGCTGCGTGATCGGCGGCGTTGGGGGTGAAGGTGTCCGTAATGAAAATGCGGGCGAAGCCCTGGCCGTGCAGGGTGCCGACAGCATAGTCCATGACTTCCAGCACGCGCGCCTCGCCGTCGGGATACTCTGGCAGCAGTTTCGCCTTGGGGTGGGTGCGTGCCAGCCACCAGGCGATGGCCTGGAATTCAGTCAGCGCCGTGCCGTCCCGACGCACCAGGGTGGGGATGGTGGACTTCGGATTGATGGCGCGGTACTCGGGCTTGTGGTGCTCGCCGGCTGGCAGATTGACGATCCAGGCCTCGAAGGGGAGATCCAGTTCTTCCAGCAGAATATGGATGCCGGTGGAGCATGATCCGGGGGTCATGTAGAAGCGCATCGCCATCAGTTGTCCTCTTTAAACCGTTCCGGCTGGTTTTTGCGGTACACCCGCAGCCACATCAAGGTATCTGGTGCCAGCGCGCGCACCGCGAGCCAGAGCAGGGTGTCCTCTGCTTTATCACTGGTTGCGAGGCGCTGGTCGAGGGCGCGCCAGCCTTCCCAGTCTATTTCCACCAACAGGGCGTGGATCTCTGGCGACAGGAGCAGGGCGGACTTGCTCATGAGGCGAAGCTGGCGTCGAGTTTCTGCGCGGGTGAGGCGCGACGCGAGAAACTCTTCCTTCTCCAGCCCTTCAGTCAGCGTGAGTACGGCAGTCCCCGCCTCTTCAATCGCGTTAAAGGGCGAGATGCTCAGCATAGACGCGCTCCGGGTGGGTATTCCATCTTGTATGGCACATCGCCAGGCTCAATGCGCCGTCAGACCATCGGCATAGGCGCGGATGACGGAGGCTCCTACCAGATCGTGAGGGTCCAGTTCGCCGATCTTTTCCAGAACCTCCCGGCATTCGTCCAGTTGCTTGCGGCGTAACAGGATGAAACTCAGGCCCTTCAGGGTGAAGAG
Source organism: Acidithiobacillus sp. (assembly GCF_023255755.1). GTDB lineage: Bacteria > Pseudomonadota > Gammaproteobacteria > Acidithiobacillales > Acidithiobacillaceae > Acidithiobacillus. The sequence continues at coordinate 16,133 of NZ_JAGDVS010000037.1, forward strand.
ATAAAAATGGGCAGGACTGTGAATCACGGACCAGTCTGCGGTGCCTGGAGCGAGGTGCTGCCAGTTGGGGGGGAAACCGCCCAGTCGTGCCCCGCTGGCCAGGGCGGTGCGTGCTATCTCTTCGGCCTCCGCCAACCGGGACTGGCGAAACAGCAGCTTGTACATGGCAAAATAGGCGGGCAGGTAATCCGGATCGGTCAGTAGATGCTGCCTCAGCAGTTTTTCCACCTCGGTCGGGTATGTGCTACTGGCCAGTGCAGTCTCCAGCAGCGCAGCCACCTGCCCGGTCGGGTCGGCAAAGGGCAGGGTGATCTCGCCGAGGGCACCGTCAGGGCTCATTGGACCAAGCCTCCGGCGTCGGGTAGAGGCGGGTGACGGGTGTGCCGCCGATCAGATGTTCGTCGATAATGACGTCGATATCATCCTGACGTACTCCCGCGTAAAGGATGCCTTCGGGATAAACCAGCACATTGGGACCCTCGCCGCAGGGTCCCAGACAACCGCACTGAGTCAGGGCGAAACGCCCCCAGAGTTTGCGTGCTTCAAAGGTGTCCTGAAAAGTACGGAGCAGATCCGCGGAGCCTTGAGTGCCGCAGGAGCCCTTGGGATGACTCGGCGGCCTGGACTGGACGCAGACGAAGACGTGGCGTTCTGGTTTGCTCATGAAATGCCCCCACTTAACCGAACTTGAAAAGGATGCCGTGACCGCCCCGTGGATAGGACCAATCCACGTTGCGATATTCGGAACAAATGATCCGACAGGTGCCGCACTCCAGGCAGCCGTCCGTGGTCAGGACCACACCACCGCCCTCGTCTTTGGCGTAACAGGCCGCAGGACAGGCGAAGGTGCAGGACTGGGTTTTACAATCATCCGCGCAGACCTGAGGATCGCTGATCTGGATATGCGGCCGGCCTTCATCGACCCGGTAGCGGTTTTGAAACAGTTTCTCTTCGATCTTGATCATCGCGTTGCCCTCCACATGCGGTAAGCGTCTCCCACCAAACCCCACAACGAGCGTTGCTGTACAAAGCTGCCCCGAATGGTCTTTTCCTTGCTGTGCTTATCCTGACCATCGACCATCAGCATGGTATGCGCGGCGCGGTTGAGGAGTTGCGGATACACCGAAAAGAAATGCGGATTGCCGTGCAGGATATCAGGCAACTCCTTGTATTTCCGCAAATCTTTCATGACGAAACTGTCGTCCAGCGCGGTTTTGTAACGGGCAAGATGGGGGGCCGTACAGGGGAGCTTCATGTCTTTCAGCGCGATAACCGTTTCTGCGGCCAGCCGGCCACTGGTCATCGCCAGGTTGGAGCCTTCGCGGTGGACCGCATTTACCAGTCCGGCGCTGTCCCCCGCAATCATCCAGCCCTCGCCGTAGAGGGTCGGAACGGCCTTGTAGCCCCCTTCGGGAATCAGGTGGGCGGCATACTCCTTCATTTCGCCCCCCTCAATCAACGGGGCAATGGCCGGATGCGCCTTGAGTTCTTCGAGGAGGGTATAGGGCGCGATGCCCGCTTTTTTGAAGTCGGACAAGAGGCAACCGATGCCCAGCGTGATGGATTCCTTGTTGGTATAGAGGAAGGCGGTGCCGACCATGCCGTGGGTGACGGCGCCGGCGATCTCAATGACCACCCCTTCGTTGCCCTTGATGTTGAAACGGCTCTGGACGACCTCCTCGGGCAGAAAGTGAATTTCCTTGACCGCGAGCGCGACATTTTTAGCTTCGAGTTCGCCATGGAAGCCGGCTTTTTTGGCCAACAGCGAATTGACGCCATCCGCCAGGATCACCACATCGGCATAAATGTCGCCTCCCTCACGATCGGTACGGACGCCGATGACCTTTTTGCCTTCCTGGATGAGCTCGGTGACCGTCGTCTCGCAGATGACCAGGCCGCCTGCGGCCTTGACCTTCCCGGAGAACCACTTGTCGAAAGGCGCCCGGAGGATGGTATAACGATTGGGCTGGTCGCTGTTAAAGGCATCCGAGCGATAGTTGGTACCGATGAAGGATTTTTCATCCAGCACCCACATGCGCTGTTCGATGACGTGGCGCTCCAACGGGGCGTCGTCGCGGAAATCGGGAATGATGCGCTCCAGCGCGTCGGCGTAGAGAATGGCCCCCTGGACGTTTTTGGTGCCGGGGGTTTCACCGCGCTCCAGTTGCAATACGCTCAGACCCGCCTGGGCCATGGTATACGCGGCCGCATTACCGGCGGGGCCGGCACCTACCACAATAGCATCAAATTTTTCGGCCATGTCATGACTCCTGTAATTAACCAGCCCGGCGGTTCACAGCCAGGCGACTGCGAAAGGCGTCGGTGAGGACGGGAAGGATCTGCACGGCGTCGCCGACAATGGCATAAGTGGCAAAGTCGAAGATGGGCGCATTGGGATCGTTGTTGATGGCGATGATGACGTCGGAGGCTTCCATGCCGACGCGGTGCTGAATCGCCCCGGAGATGCCCGCAGCAATATAAAGCTTGGGACGCACAGTCTTGCCCGATTGCCCGACCTGACGGTCAGCGGGTAGCCAGCCGGCATGGGTCACCGGACGCGATCCGCCGACTTCGGCGCCGAGTACGGCAGCCAGGTCCCAGATCAGGCGAAAATTTTCGGCCTTGCCCATGCCTCGGCCGCCCGCCACGATAATGTCGGCATAGGCGAGCTGAGCCTGCTCCTGGGCCTCGTCGGGGATGAACTCCAGGACCTTGGCGATAATGTCGTCTTCCTGCATCTGCAGGTTTTCAGAAATGACACGGCCGCTGCGTTCTGGCATGGCGTCGGGCATGGCCATGACCCGGGGGCGGATGGTGGCCATCTGCGGGCGATAGTTCAGAGTCTGGATGGTGCAGAGCAAGCTGCCGCCGAAGGTCGGACGGGTGGCGAGGAGTCCGCGATTGTCCGGGTCAATGGCGAGTTCCGTGCAGTCTGCGGTCAAACCCGTGAGCAGAGTGGTGGCCACACTACCGGCGAGATCGCGGCCCAGGGTGGTGGCGCCGAGCAACAGAATCTCCGGCTGATAGCGGTTGACGAGGTCGGTCATGGCCTTGGTGTAGGGCTCGTTGCGATAGTCCGTGAGAATGGGATCGGCCACGATATAGGCCACATCGGCGCCATAGGTGAAAGCGTTACGGGCAGCGGCACCCAGTTCATCGCTGCTGCCGCCGAGGATGACGGCGCCCAGTTCTACGTCGAGAATATCGGCCAGCTTGCGTCCTTCGCCGAGCAATTCCCAGGACATCTGGTGTACCTGGCCCCGTTCCATTTCGACAAACACCCAGATCCCCTTGTAGGCCGCCAGGCGGGGGTCCAGCTCCAGGCGCTTTTTGCCTTTGGGCTTTGCGGGTGCGGCAGTGTTCTCGCTCATGCGAATGCTCCTTGTGCGTTTATGGGGTGATCAGGCCGAGTTCCTGCGCCAGGCGCGGGTGCTGGCTGCTGATAATATCCAGGATGGCGTTGGCGGTGCCGCTGGCGTCCAGATCAGCGCCGATCATCTGTGCCTTCACGGCCCGGGGCTTGGGGGTGAATATCTTGCTGACCACTGTGGGCGAGCCCTTGAGGCCGATTTTGCTGACGTCCTCAATACCGGCGCGCTCTTTATTCCATTTAGGCACGTCAAAGCGAGCCGAGCGGAACATATCATCCATGCCCGCGAAGCGGATCTGGTTGCTACCCTCCAGCATGGTGATCAGTGCGGGCAGGCGGGTCCGGATCACCTGCACACCGCCTTCAGAACGGCGTTGTACGGTGATGCTGCGCTCCTCAAGGTCCAACGCATCGATAGCCGATACGTAGGTGAGGAGTTGCAGGCCCAGGCGCTTGGCAATGCCCGGTCCGACCTGCGCGGTATCCCCGTCAATGGTCTGCTTGCCCGTGAAAACCAGATCGACGGGATGTTCCTCACCAATTTTGCGGATGGTCTGTGCCAGGGCGAAGGAGGTCGCCAGGGTATCGGCACCGGCGAAGGCGCGGTCGGTCAGGAGTATCACGTCGTCGGCACCATAGGCGATGGCCTTGCGCAGTGCGTCTTCCGCTTGGGGCGGCCCCATGGTCAGCACGGTGACTCGCCCGCCGAAGCGGTCTTTGAGGCGCAAGGCCTCTTCGATGGCGAAAACGTCGAAGGGATTGATGATGGCGGGTACACCCTGCCGCATGATGGTATTGGTGACCGGATGCACCCGGATCTGGGCGCTGTCGGGAACCTGTTTGATACAGACGACAATATGCATGGCGTACTCCTGTTACCGATCTGTCGGTGATCTGAAAGATGCTGTTGCACCGATCTAAGCAATCTTCATTCCAGATACGACTGTCTTGTTAATTTCAAGATAAACAGTCTTTTGGCTAGAATGCACCAGAAAAACAACGCCAGCAGCAGATGTAGGCTTTGCGACAAAATGCATGCTTTATCACGGTAAACTCAATGCGTCCGCTGGCTGTCGGTGACGGGAACGGCTTTGGCGAGGAGTACGGCATTGCTGCTGAGGGCAAACTCCCGCCAGGCGGCAGCGAGGTCGCGGGCGATGGTGGACAGGTATTCCTTGCCGGGTTCGTGCTCTTCGGGAAAATTGGAGAGCGCACAGGAACTGCGGTTGAAGGCGAGGGCCTCACTGATCAGTGTCTGATGAACGGTTGCGAAAGGTGCATGCACTTCCGGCGTTAGATCAGAACGCCCCTTATGGACACCCGTGCCGCTGGTGTCAAAAGGCAATGCGCTCAGTTGGCGCAATGCCTCGCTATAGAACTGCTCCATGGTGTCGAGCAGGGCGCGCTGGGTCAACTGTTCCTTGTGCTGGCGGGCCAGATATTGATTCAGGTGGCGGCGATAGGTCGCCAGCAAGTCCGGCTGTTGCGCGGTCACCCATGTACCGAATATGGCGATGCAAGCGGTGTTGTCGGCAGGACCGTTCAGTGCTTCCGGGCCGCGCGATATGGGGTCAGACACGAGTGTCCGCTGAATGCGGGCGGCGGATTCCAGGGCGCCTTCCAGATAGCCCCCGCCATAGCCCGCCGTTTCAGAACCGCCGAAAAACAGCTTGTTTTTCCACAGCGGCAATCGCAGGTTCGGGTTGTCGTATTCGGGATGCGTACTGGGAGGCGTGCGGTCCAGGGTGCTGCAGGTGTAGGCTTCCTGAGCCCAGTCATGGACATGTTGTTCTCCGTCTTCTGCCGGCAGATCAAAGACCTGTACCAGTTGGCTGGAGATCAGTAAGGCCATGGTGGCGGGCGGGATGGTGGCGCGAAATGCCGGTGGGAGGGAAAAAAAGGCGCCGAGTGCGGCCTGCTCACCGGTGGCATCACAGGCGTCGAAAATCTCGGGGAGTACCACCTGTTCGTGGGTGACGAAGGCGTTCCCGGACTGGCCCGAGTCCCGCCAGAACGCCTGATCGTAAGCAACGACCACCTTGGCTTGATCGGCCATCCAGGTGTGGGTCGTGCGCATGGCCTCGCGCAGGGACGCGTTCAGGGGAGGATCGAAACGGACGTGCTCTTCCAGCAGACGGGGAGGGAGGGCCAGAACCGCATGACGCGCATTGACCTGCACGATCCTTTCGTTGTGGCGGAAACTGAGAATAACGTAATCGTCATCTTCCTCCACGGATAGCAGCGTATGGCCCAGGTGCAACCGGTCCACAGGGAGTTGCGCGGTCATGGCGGTCACGAGACGTCCCATCCCGCCTACCACGCGCCGGGCACCCCCATGTACCTCTGTCAACTTCATGACCTCCGGTTTTTCATCTGTTGTATTCAGGCGCAGGATGTCACCGTGGTCGTGCTGGGCAAACGTATCGAGCCCAAGGCCCGAGATCATCTGGGTGACGCGCGGTTGGGTATCCGGCCAGAACCAGGTTGGCCCCAGATCCACCGCCAGATTATTGCGTCGGCAGCGTTCGGAAAATATACGCCCGCCCATACGCTCACGCGCTTCATAGAGTGTGAAATCCCGCCCGCGCTCCTGCAGGCTTTTGGCCAATGCAAGCCCACATAAGCCACCACCAACAATGATTGTATCTGGCACGGTTCCGATCCTCATGGCTGCATCATTTCGCGTATCCAGCAATATTTATACCGGGACGCGGAGCGTGGGGTAGCGGTGCCGGCACGTAATGATATATTAGAAGTATAAACAAGTGATTATAAGCTATCCGTGCAGTTCTTGCGGATGTGGGTGTGGTCGGATGAGGCCATCGTTAGATAACCTTTTGTAGAGTCTGGTCAGGTTTGCGACAAAGTTTGTCTGGCACCGCCGCCGGCCTGGCCAAGACATGCTTTTTCGGCAGTAACCTGCTCGGCGCAGCCTATCTGCTCATGGCAGATGCCCTGGCACGAAAACTGTTCTCCATGGATGTCCCAGTCGGTATATTCGCCGGGCTTTTGGGCGCGCCGACATTTTTGCTGGTGCTACGGCAGATACGCGGGGCGTGGGTGTGAACTGCCAACCCTATAGGAGACGTCGAAAAAAGATAGCCGCCGGATATGTGGTGGCATATATTTTGCCTTATTGTCAAACCACTATTTTCGATGGAACACCAGATGTCCACCAAGATCATTCATGCCCAACCAGCGACTACTAAGACTGAGGACATCATCTCATGAACGGCCTGACATTCAGACCAGACTCTCTGCCTAATTTCCTGGGGCTGCAGGAAGAGGATTTTCAGCTCATCGATCGATATCAGTCTATTTTACAAGCAGAAACAGGTGCATTAGCCCATATCTTTTACGATTATCTGCTCTCTCATCCGGTTACTGCTGCTGTTTTCCGTGACTTCACGCCTGAACGACTGGATGCCCTGATCAAAAAACAGTCCGAACATATCGGCGGACTCCTGACCAACCATCTTGATAAACTCTGGCGCGAATCCATGCGCAGCATCGGCGCTATGCACCACCATCTCGGCATCGAGCCTTCCTGGGTTGCCGGTGCCTATATCCTTTACTGGCGCCAGTGGCAAAAAATACTGCAGGAACAGGTTCCGGCAAGCGAGCGGAATTTATTGCGGGATGCGTTGTTCCGACTATTGATCGGCGATCTGATGATTCAACTGGATGGCTATGCCCGAGCCTCCCGTGAAACGGACGCAGAGCGGCTGGCGTTATTCGATGTACTACTGGGTGTACTTGCGGTTCCCCGTGGCACCGATTCTCCGCGTCCGGAGGGATTACTTCAGCAAATCTGCGAAGCCTTACCGCGTAAAAGTTCCAGTGTACGGCTGGCCGGCTATCTTGTGAGCAGCGCCATGGGAGATACATTATCATTGGAATGTGCTGCCGGGCTTCCGTTGCCTACACTACAAATAGCAGAAATGTCAGGAGGCCCCTGCTGGGACGCGTTGGAAAAGGGACAGACCGTCATCCAGTCCACAGATGATCCTAACGCACCGGAATGGATCAAAGTGTTGCACAATCGCGTTGCAGAAATTGGCATCTTTCCTTTTGGCGCGGGCGAAATGCGCGGAGTCGGGCTGGTCGGTGCACGGCAGAAGGGATATTTTCGCAGGGTCGGATCCGTCTATTTTGATGCCTTTGCGCATCTTGGCGAGTTAGTGCTGTTGTTACGTAACCAATCTTTGCACGACCCGCTTACCAACCTGCCTAATCGCGTACTCTTCCTGGACCGCCTGACCGTTGCGCAACAGCAGACTCTGCGACAAGAGCGGTTGCTGGGTGTCGGGATCCTCGATCTGGATGGCTTCAAACAGGTCAATGACCGTCTGGGGCATGGTGCCGGTGATCATTTGCTTCAGGTAGTGGTGGAACGCCTGCAAACGCAACTACGTGTGGGGGATACCCTGGCGCGCATGGGTGGCGATGAATTCGGACTCTTGTTGCTTGGCTTGGAACGACTTGAAGATCTGGAAGGGATCTGTAGCCGGCTACTCGACACCATCCGTGAACCGATCGAAATTCACGGTGAATTGGTCAATGTTTCAAGCAGTCTGGGGATGACCATTTACCCTTTCGACGACAATAATGCAAGCATGCTCATACAGCATGCGGATATGGCACTGTATGCCGCAAAAAACGCCGGTCGGGACCAGTTTTGTTTGCATACTCTGGCATTGGATGAGGCCATACAGGCAGCACAGGATACCCGCACCATGTTGGAGAATGCGCTGCATGAAGGCCGCTTGCTTTTGCACTACCAGCCCATTATTTCCGGTGCCGGCACGCTATTGGGCGTAGAAGCACTGTTACGATTGCATCATCCCGAAAAGGGGATATTGCCTCCGGCAGCTTTTTTCAGTGCATTGGATCACCACCGTCTTGCGCGCCCGCTTGGACGCTTCGTCCTTGATGCCGCATTGCGGCAAGGCACCCTCTGGCAAAAACAGGGTCTGCCGTTGCGGATTTCGGTGAATATCAGTACCCGCCACTTACTTGATGCCCGTTTCCTGGACGATCTCAAAGAAGTCTTATTGAGGTACCCAGACCTACCGCCCAGTCAGATCGAAATCGAAGTCACCGAATCCGCTCCCTTGGCGGATGTTCCCGGAGCACAAGTGCTACTACGCGCCTGCAATGATCTCGGTATACGGGTGGCGTTGGATGATTTCGGCACTGGCAACGCCTCTTTGAGTTATCTGCAACAACTTCCGGCGCAATCCATCAAAATCGATCAGAGTTTTGTACGTAACATTCTGAATGATCCTAAAGACCTCGCCATAGTAACGGCGGTTATTACCGCCAGTCGCATGCTCGGTATGGAGGTCGTCGCCGAGGGGGTAGAAACAACGGCACACGCCACGCTGCTGGTAAAAATGGGCTGTAGCCAACTGCAGGGATACCTTTTCTCCAAACCACTACCACCCGAAGATATCCTCGCCTGGAAAAATCATTTTCGGCACGTCCCCCCATGGGAGGAAAGCCTGGCCCCCATGGACGTGCTTGCCCCCATTCTGGAAGGGCATACCTTGCGCGTCCAGGAAGTTCTTCGTGCCTTGCGCGAGAAAACCGCCTTCCCTAGCCATGTCCTGGATGAACATGCCGAAGAGTTTTGCCACCTGGGGAGATGGCTGCACGGAGATGGTGCACGACTCTTCGGACAAAACCCCAGATTCACGAAGTTGCTCACCCGTCATGTACGGATTCATCAACTTGCGCGCGAAGCACATGCGTTTCTGAGCGCAGAAAAAATTGCGGCGGCACTGCGTTACGGAAACCTCCTCGAACGGGAAAACCTTTACTTAATAGAGGAGTTATTGGCTATCACTGGACAGATACCGGGCCGCCACCCTATCAGTCAGCCGCCATGACCTACTGGATATCCGCCACAGTTCAGTCGAGCCAGGTCGATGAACTTTGCGCGCTACTGCACCTTTGATAGAAACCCTGGTAATACTGAAACCCAAACAGCATGCATCATAACCTAAACTGTTACAACATCCACAATCCATCAAATACAGGAGACATATTATGGACGAACTATTTTTACATTACATTCAGGAACTGCTCGCCCCATTAGACACATTGGAAATGCTCGCTGAGGCGGATGAGCGCATGGAAAACGTGATTTTTTATATGAATCCAGCCGCACAACGAATCATGGAGAACGCCCATACTGGCCTCAATGCTGAACTTCGTGGTGCCGATGTCCGCACCGCCTATGGGCATTCCATCCATCAGTTTCATAAAGATCCTGAGCGAATTCGCAATATTTTATGTAAGTTGGCTAGTGGTGCTGAAAATGAAAGCCGTACCGAAATGACCATTGGTCCAGTAATCTTCGCGTTGAACTTTACTGCTGTCCGTGATATATCGGGTAAAGTCATCGCGTTCCATGCTAGCTGGAGAGAAATAACTGCCAGAAGAATGGGGCAACATACTGCCAAGGAACTAGCTCTGATGGTCGATAATATCAGCGGGGCCGTCACTGAGTCAAAAATGCAAGTAACGACTATGGAACAAGCCCTGAAAAGTGTCGTTAGCGGCATGGAAGACAACCAAAAAGCCGTAAAGACCTTAGAGCGACAGGCAAAAACTATTGGCGAGATAGCCACCACCATTCGGGGGATTTCTTACCAGACCAATCTGCTCGCGCTGAATGCCGCCATTGAAGCTGCTCGTGCAGGTGAATATGGCCGTGGTTTTGCAGTTGTCGCCGATGAAGTACGTAATTTAGCAAAAAAAGTGCAGGATGCCACCGTCATCATACAGGAAAACATGGATGCGGTTGAACACCAGGCAAAGTCCATAGAAGACGCGGAGTCAGTGGCCCGCAAGCAAGTCGATAAAGCCGGTCAGACCTTGCGCACATTATCTTTGCAGTTTGACAGCCTGCAAGGCATTTCCCGCAATCTACAAGACTTAACCCATAACCTCACCACTATTCTGAAATAACCCTGTTACTGTAGGGAGCCGCGAATAACAAAAACTTCGCTGTTTGAAGTGGAGGGACTCCTTCTTCTTCGCCATTTTCCGGCGGTTTTTATGTATTATCCATTTTTGCGGATTTTGGACGGATTACCCCCTACCAAGCCATTTCCTGTTTTAGAAAGCAGGTAAAGCGCCGCATGTTATTGACCAGATTCATCATCCCAATCCTGACGGCAGCGCGGGTCTTGCCAATTGTCCGTAGCATCTTGCCACCCTGCTGGGTTTGGGCACCAAAAACATGCTCGACCCGGGCACGGTGGCGGGACCGGCGGCGGGACCGGCGGGTATTGCCCCGTTCCTGCGCTTTGGTTGCCCTACCAGTCCTGCCATGGGCACTCTCCGATCTAATCTACTCCCTATATTTCACTGCACATGGGGAGTTTTTCGAACTTCCCTTTACAGATAACGCCCGCATCGGCAAGTTCTTCGTCGAGGACAAAGGAATCGGACTAATCGAAGTGGCTGAGGTAGGGCCGCTGCTAACAGAAAGGAGTTTTCACTTCTCAGGGCGAGGAGGAGGTCAAGGTTTCCATCTCGATGCACACCGTCTGCCCCTGCAGTCGCGTATCGATGCGCCGGGCCGCCTCCTGCAGCAGCGGTACCCAGCTCTCCTGGCGGCGTTCGATGGGCGCAGAGATGCTTAGGCCGGTGTTCCAAGGCAGCGGGGTGCGCAGGAGAACGCCAATACAGCCGACACCGATTTCCGCTTCTTCATTATCCAGGGCATAACCGCGTTCGAGAGATGTCCGGGCGTCCTGCCACAAGGCCAGGGCTTGATTTACGGTATGGATGGTAAGTGCGGGCAGGCCCGTGCGCTGGGCATATCGAGCGATCGCGTTTTCGCCATTCAGCGCCAGCATCAGTTTGCCCACCGCCGTGGTATGCAGGGGCGCGCGACTACCGATGATCTGCTCCACCCGCATCATCCGGGTTGAGGTGGCGCGTTCGACATAGACGGCCTCGTCGCCTTGCTCGATGGTCAGATTGACAGTTTCCTGTACCTGATCGCGCAGCCAAGTCATGATCGGGCGGGCGATGGCGCGCAGGTCACTGCGCCCATGGGCGAGTTGTGCCCAGTTTTGCAGGTGTGGCCCGAATCGGTAATGACCGGCGGCGTCGCGGATAATCAGCGCATTTTCCTGCGCCGAGGCGAGGATGCGAAAAGCAGTGGAGGGAGCCAGGCCAGAGACAGCCGCCAGGGTTTTCAGGGAAGCCTGGCCGCCCTCATCGGCCAGGATGTCGAGCAGGACGCGCAAGCGGTCGATGACCTGGATGGTATGGCTGTGGCGATTGGTGCTGTCTGACATAGCATATTCCGCATTGTGGAAATGATTCCCTATTGCGGAATAATACGGTCTTCCTTACAGTGAGGGCAATATTTTTTGTCACAGGATCTCTGCGCCATGACCGATCACACAGCTCTGCCCGCCAATGCCCCCGCTTTTTGCGAAGGAATGTTCTATTTCGGAAAAGCCTGGCCGGATTTTGCGCAATATGGCCAGAGTGCGGCCATTGCTGCCGGTCATAAGGCGATCCCCGATCCGGCGGCTAAAGCGGCGGTCTACCAAACCCTGATGCTGGCCGATGCTTTGCGTTACTGCACCTTGCAGGTCTGCGCCTCCAAGTCTTCCGGGCACCCCGGTGGTTTTGCTTCCAGTGCTGAGGCCTATGCTGCACTGGTCATGCTTGGCCACACCAACATCGTCACCGAGGTGGGTCATCATGCCCCAGGCTTCTATAGCGCCATGTTCCTCGACAGTTCTTTGGAAGAAATGGGTATCCGCAATATGACGGACATGATGGCGCGTTTCCGGGAGCAGCACGGCTTGCTCGGCCATCTCTCCGGAGCCATCCCCGGTTTGCTGGCCCCTGCCGGGCCGCTCGGGCAGGGGCAGCATTTCGCCATGGCCGGGGCATTGCTGCATCCGGGAACCCTCTTCCCGGTGACCATCGGCGACGGGGGTTTCGGCGAACCTTATGTGCTCAGTGCCATGAAGCACTTTCACTTTGCCTACCCGCAAGTCACCAACTACCTACCGGTGCTGGTCTGGAACGGCTTCAGCCAGGAGCATCACTCCATGGTTTCCCTGATGCAAAATGACGAAATGATCGCCTATTGGCGCGCCCATGATTTCGACGAGGTCATTCTGATAGATGCCAAGGCGTTCGACGACGCCGGTCAGGAGGGTGCCTACGTGGATTCCGCGCGCTTCTCCTTCAGTCAGCGCCTGGCTTTCATGGAAGCGGTGCTGGCAGGTGTCGCCAAGGCGGCAGACAATGCCCTGAGCGGACGGCACACGGCCTTCATTATCAAGCAGCTAAAGGGAGCGGGTATGCACGTTTCGGGAGCCAAGTCCCATAATTTGTATCCCAAGGACACCCCGGAGTCACCGGAAATACAAGCGGCATTGGAACAGCGCGCCCTCAGTCCCGAGTCCTGGGCTCTGGTGCGGGACAATTTCTCTCGCGCCGGCGGCGGGCCTGCCGCCAAGACCGCAGTGACTGAGCATGTGCTGCCAATTATGGAACTGGGGGAATTCCCCTTGCAGGAGTTCAAAACCGGCGCGCAGGCAGTACCGGCCACCGCCATGGGCGCTCTCGTAGCCTGGCTGGGGCAACAGGACAAGCGCTTTGTGGTGACCAACGCCGACGGCAACGAAGCCTCGGCCATGAAAAACATCAACGATACCCTGAAGATCCGTCATCCCACGGTGGACCCGCTCTACAACCAACAGCCCGGCGGTCAGGTCTATGAACCCTTGAACGAAGACGCCTGCGCGGGGCTGGCAGCAGGTCTGGCTCTCTTTGGCAGTCGTTCCCTATGGCTGTCCTACGAGTCCTTCGCCATCAACGGCTGGCCCATCATGCAGACGGTAGCCCAGGCCATGGCCGAGTTGCGCCGCAAGACACCGTCGGCGGTCTGCATGTTCACGGCGGGGGCACTGGAGCAGGGGCGTAACGGCTGGACCCACCAGCGTCCGGAGATCGAGAACTACTTTGCGGCGCAGATGCGTAACGGCAACGTTTTCCTGCTCTACCCGACTGATGCCAACGTCATTCAGGCAGCCTATGAATATGCTGTGCATAGCGTCAACAAAGCCATGGTGATCATCGCTTCCAAGAGTCCCCTGCCGGTGTACATGACCCTGGCCCAGGCGCGGGAGGCTGTGCGCAAGGGTGCATCACTGCTCCATGACACGGGCGCTGGCAAACGTGGCACGCTAACCATCGCCGTGACCGGTGATATGGTCCTCTTGCCGGTATTTGCGGCGAAGGAGCAGTTGGAAAAGGACGGCTACCGCGTGCGGATTGTTTCGGTGGTCAACCCACGCCAGCTCTACCGGCCGACGGATGTGGCGGCACATACGGTCGCCGAAGCCGATACCGGATTTATGAGCGATACCGATTTTCACAGCCTTTTCAGCGGCGACCTGCTGTTGGGGATCAGTGGTGGCACTTCTGGTGCCCTGGAACCGGTGCTGCTGCGCAGTCGGGCGGGGCAGCGGGATGTGCTGGCCTGGCTGCGCGGTGAAACCACCGCCACGGCGGGCGAGCTCATGGCCTTCAACGGCATCACCGCCGAAACCATCGTCGCCAGGGTCCACGACTTTAGCGCCGCATAGGAGCCCCAGGTATGGCCGAGCACAAAATCATCGTCATTGACGACGATCCTACCGGGTCACAGACGGTGCACTCCTGCCTGCTGCTGACCGGCTGGGATCCGGAAACCCTGGTGGAAGCCCTGCGCGATCCGGTGCCGCTGTTCTTCATCCTCAGCAATACCCGGGGGATGGCTGCTCCCCAGGCGGCAGCCGTCACCCAGGAGATCTGCCGGAATCTGCGGATCGCTCTCGAGCGGTCGGCAGCAACGGGACACGCCATTCAGCCCCTGCTGGTAAGCCGCTCCGACTCTACTCTGCGCGGTCATTATCCGCTGGAAACGGATGTCATTTCGGAAGAACTCGGTCCCTTCGATGCCCATTTCCTTGTCCCCGCCTTTTTTGAAGGTGGGCGCATCACCCGTGACAGCATCCACTATGTACGCCAAAATGGAATGGACGTCCCCGCCCATGAGACGGAATTTGCGCAGGACTCCACTTTCGCATTTAATCATAGCTATCTTCCGGATTATGTTGAAGAAAAGACCAATGGAAAAGTACCGGCGGCGGCGGTGCAGCGCTTTGTGCTGGCGGATCTGCGTGCTGGCTGCCTGCCTCGTCTGTTAGCACTACAGGACAACGCCTGTGTGGTGGTAGATGCAGTAGAGCCCGCCGATCTTGCCGCTTTTGCCCAGGATTTGCGAGCGGCGACGGCGCAGGGCAAGCGCTTTTTGTTCCGCAGCGCGGCAAGCCTGCTCACGGCGCTGGCCGATCTGCCGCCCCAGCCGGTGGCCGCTGGCGCTATGGCGCGTCTGGTGCGAGGCGGTAAGGCGGGGGCCATTGTCGTCGGTTCTCATGTGCGGAAAACCACGGAGCAACTGGAGCGACTGCTGCACGAACCCGGTTTGGAGGCGGTCGAAGTGAATGTCGACGCCTGTAGTGGCGACGAAGGCAGCGCGCAGCGGGCGAAGATTTTGCGGCAGGCAGCCGCAGCCCATGCAAAGGGGCTGGATGTGGTCATCTATACCAGCCGCAGCGAGCGGCGGTTTGCCGATCAGGCCACTCGTCTGGCCTTTGGCGAGGTGATATCGGCCTTCCTGATGGAGGTCGTCCGTGGTCTGCCGGAAGATCTCGGCTATCTCATCAGCAAGGGCGGCATCACCTCCAATGATGTCCTTAGCAGTGGTCTCGCCCTGCGTATGGCCAGGGTGATGGGCCAGATTCTGCCGGGCTGCTCGGTGGTCGCCTGCCCCGCCGATCACCCCCGTTATCCTGGAATGCCGGTGGTGATTTTTCCCGGCAACGTGGGCGATGCCGACAGCCTCGCCCTTGCCCGTCGCCGTCTGCGCGGACAATGAGTTCGGGCGCACATGTCTGCCGCTCCTGATGTTTCTGCCGTGGTCGCGGATTTGCAGGCCGTTTTGCCGGCCGGGGCGGTATTGAGCAGTGCAGAGGATTTGCGTCCCTACGAGTGCGATGGTCTTTCGGTGCTGCGCGAGCTTCCCCTCTGTGTGGTTCTGCCCAACGACCGGAAAGGCGTACAGGCGGTACTGAAAATCTGCTTGCGTCATGGCGTGGCGGTCGTGCCACGGGGTGCCGGAACCGGCCTGTCCGGTGGCGCACGGCCCATTTGCGGCGCAGTGCTTTTGTCATTGGCACGAATGAAACAGATCGGCGCCATCGACCGGGAAAACCGCACGGTCCGAGTACAGCCGGGCGTGCGCAATCTCGCCATCAGCGAGGCGGCGCGGCCTTACGGCCTCTATTACGCGCCGGACCCCTCCTCGCAGATCGCCTGCAGCATCGGCGGCAATGTAGCTGAAAACTCTGGCGGCGTGCATTGTCTGAAATATGGTCTTACCGTCCACAATATCCTGGCGCTCGAAGTCCTCAGCGCAGCAGGGGATATTTGGGAGATCGGCAGCCAGGCTCCCGACAGTCCCGGTTATGACCTGCTGGCGCTGATGGCTGGTTCGGAAGGCCTGCTGGGGGTGATGACGGAATGTACGGTGCGCCTGTTGCCGACGCCGGAGCATACTCTGGTGCTGCTGGCCGCATTCGCCACTGTGGTGGCGGCAGCAGATGCCGTCAGCGCTATCATTGCCGCCGGTATCATTCCGGCGGGGCTGGAGATGATGGACAAGCTCGCCATTGAGGCGGCTGAAGATTTCGTCCATGCCGGGTATCCGCGCGACGCCGCTGCCATCCTGCTCTGTGAACTGGATGGTCCCGTTGCGGAGTTGCAGGAGCGGGTACGGGAGGTCGAGGCCATTCTCCAGCGCCATGGTGCCGGCAGTATCCGCATTGCAGAAGATACGGCCACCCGTCTGCTCCTCTGGAAGGGGCGTAAAGCCGCTTTTCCAGCCGTGGGGCGCCTGGCCCCGGACTATTACTGCATGGACGGCACCATCCCGCGCCAGCGACTGGCCGACGTACTTGGGCAGATTGCGATATGGTCCCAAGAATATGGTCTGCGGGTCGCCAATGTGTTTCATGCTGGCGATGGTAACCTGCATCCCCTGATTCTCTATGACGCTAATGTCGAAGGGCAGTTGCACGCCGCCGACGAATTTGGACGGCGTATTCTCGAATTGTGTGTCGCAGTCGGCGGCAGTGTCACCGGTGAACATGGTGTCGGCGTCGAGAAACTGGACAGCATGTGCGCCCAGTTCAACGCGGCTGAACTGGCGCAACTACATCGCATTAAAGCTGCCTTTGACCCCGAAGGTCGCCTCAACCCCGGAAAGGCTGTGCCCAGCCTGCATCGCTGCGCAGAACTGGGCGCCATGCACATCCATCATGGTCAGCTGCCTTTCCCCGAACTGGAGCGCTTTTAACATCGACCAGAGCCAGACATTGCAGGCGCAGGTAAGCGAAGCGCACCGCGTGTCCCGGCCCCTGAAGATCCAGGGGAGCGGGACCAAGGCCTTTTATGGCCGTGCGACGCCGGAAAGCCCGCTCCTCGATCTCAGTACCCACCGCGGCATCATTGACTACGAACCCAACGAGCTTTTTATTACCGTGCGCTCGGGAACCCCCCTGCAGGAGTTGGAGGTGCAACTGGCGGAGGCTAACCAGATGCTGCCTTTCGAACCGCCTTATTTCGGTTCGGCGGCCACCATCGGTGGCACGCTCGCCTGCGGCCTCTCCGGGCCGCGCCGTCCCTATGCCGGATCGGCCCGCGACTATGTACTGGGCGTGCGCATTCTCAATGGGCAGGGAGAAATTCTACGCTTTGGCGGCCAGGTGATGAAAAATGTCGCCGGTTATGATGTGTCGCGGCTCATGGTAGGCGCCCTAGGCACCCTCGGGGTCCTGCTCGACGTTAGTCTCAAGGTGCTGCCGCGCCCGGCATGTACCCTGAGTTTGGTGCAGGAAAGCGATGCGGTTACGGCCATTCAGTGCATGAACCACTGGGCCGGTCAGCCTTTGCCCCTGTCGGCCACCGCTTTTTACGGAGAGCGTCTGTATATCCGCCTTTGCGGTACTGAGGGTAGCCTGCAGGCTGCGCGCTGCCGGATCGGCGGCGAGGTTCTGGCGGAGGTTGATGCGGATGCCTTTTGGGCT
>NZ_JAGDVS010000045.1 GCF_023255755.1 Acidithiobacillus sp.
GGTCATCCGCGCTAACGGCCATTTAAGCAGTAAACAGAATGCAACACTACACTAGCAGAGGCATTGGGTTGTGCCATTCACCTTTCAAAGGGTGACTTGTCGCCGCTGCGGGAGGCTGGATTCGTGCATGACGTGGGGAAGATTGGCATTCCCGATTCCATCTTGATGAAATCGGGTCGGTTAGACGCTCATGAATGGGAACTCATAAAAACCCATACCCTCTGTGGAGAGCGCATCATCGCAGCACAATCATTCCTGCCTTTGTCAGGGCCAATTCAGCCTATCGTCGAAGCCGTGCGACACCATCATGAACGCTACGATGGATCTGGCTATCCTGATGAAATGAAAGGCAATGAAATACCCCTATTTGCCAGAATCATTCTAATCGCTGATTGCTACGCGGCTATGACTGAAACTAGAGCATACCACCAGGGTAAATCTCACGAAGAAACGATGACAATCATGAACGCTGAGTCCGGAATATACAGCGATCCAGAACTTTTCGAAGCCTTTTCAAAAATGATCGAAAACTGCCCTCTGCGACATCGCCAAGCAGCAACGCTCAAGGAACCCCTACACCCATGCTGAGGGTGCCGACTCCGGATGATTATGGATAAAGCGTATGTGATCCCGTCTTCAGCAGATGAAGCTCTGCCACCGGCAGATGTGCAGCCATCGCCAAACCGACCTGTGGACCGGAATAGCAAATGGGCTTTAAGGCGCCGCCTCTTCGCGGAGCGCCGCCTGGGCCAAGGTGTCCGCCACCTCTACCCGCACAACGCGGGAGATGCCCGGCTCGGTCATGGTGACGCCCACCAGTTGCTCGGCGACCTGCATGGTCAGACTGCGATGGGTCACAATCAAAAACTGGGTCTGTGCCGCCATTTCCTGCACCAGATGGCAGAAACGCCCGACATTGGCATCATCCAGCGGTGCATCTACTTCATCCAGCACGCAAAAGGGGGCGGGATTCAGGCGGAACAAGGCAAATACCAACGCAATGGCGGTGAGTGCCTTTTCGCCGCCGGAGAGTTGCTGCAGACTGGCGTTGCGTTTGCCCGGCGGTTGCGCACGCAGGACCAGTCCCGCATCCAGCAGGTCTTCGCCCACCAGGCTTAGTTGCGCCTGCCCACCACCAAAGAGGATAGCGAAAAGTTCCTGTAAGGCCTGGTTGACCTTGTCGAGGGTATCCCGAAAGCGCGTCGTCGTCTCCTGATCCATGGCTGCCATCGCCTCTTCCAGGCTGCGCAGGGCCGCTTCCACGTCTTCGACCTGCGTAAGCAGGTTGCCGCGGCGCCCTTCCAACTCCAGCAACTCTTCTTCGGCGGCGAGATTCACATTGCCGAGACGGACGATGGCCGCGCCGATCCGGGCAATGTTTTCTTCACAGCGGGTCACATCTGGGCAGGGTCCGGGGTCTTCACCCAAATCCTGCGCAAGCACTGCGGCGCGTTGCTGGTATTCTTCCAGTCGCGCCTGCAGGCCCGCCAGTTGCTGATCGGTGGTGGCCCCGGACTTTTGCAGGACGCGCAACTGTTCCTCCAGACGGTGGCGCTGGATTTCTTGTTGGCGGATCTGCTGCTCTGCGGTCTGTGCCGCCGTCTGCAGGGTCAACAGTTGGGTATTACGCTCAGCCCGCAAACGCGCTACGGCCTCCCGTGCCGCCTCCATTTCCGGCAGCCCCGCTTGCACGCGGGCAAGTTCCTCAACTCCCAGAGCCGCCGTCATGGCAAGCTGATCCCCTTGCTGTTGCAGGTCTACGGCACGAGCAACGGCGGCCTCTGACTCAGCCTGCAAGCGCTGTTGCTGGACCTCCAGTGCTTGGCGTTCGTCCCGCAAGCGACCATAAGCTGCGCGCAACTCCCCTACCCGACGCCGCAGCCCATCGGTTGCCCGCTGCGCGTTTTGTACCACCTGCTCCAAATCTCGCCAGCCGCTTTCATCGTTAGCAAAATTCTGGTGCAGTCCTTGCAGGCGGGTCTCCAACGCTGTCCGTTCGTCGCTGAGTCGCCGGGACTCAGCGACGCGTTCTGCCCGTTGTCGGTCTTCCGCCTCCACCCGGCTGCGCAGACGGGCGAGGGACTCCCGCTCCTGGGCACTTTGCCGACTCAAGATTTGCCAGCGGCTATCGGCCGTTCGCATCTGCTCCTGTATGGCCCGCGCCCGTTGTTCGGCAGCCGTCAATGCAGCATGTGTGGCAGCGGCCTCGGCCTGTGCCTGACAAAAACGCTCGCTATTTTCCACCAGCTCGCGGCGACATTGCAGCAGACTGGCGCCATCTTCATGTTCGGGATATTCCATCCCCGCGCAATGCACCAATATACCCTGTGGCGTAATCCAGGCCTCCCCCGCCTGCAATTGCTGACGCTGACTGAGGGCAAAGGCCAAATCCGGAGCCATGCGCAGTCCCCACAGCCAATCACTCAGTCCTCGGCTCAGGGTCGCGGGCCCTTCCAACGCCTGCACCAACGCATCCGGCGGCAGATCAGGTGGTAACGCCGCGCTCTTCCACAATATGCTGCCCTGAGTGACCGTACTGCCGCCTTCCATCACCGAGGCGTGCAGACGACCACGCAACGCCGCCTCCACCGCGCGTTCCCAGCCGGGCAGTACCCGTATCTGGTCCACCAGTCGGGCGCTTGCCATGTCACTTTTCACAGCCGGTTTTTGCAGCCTTTGCAGCAGACTCTCCAGCGCCTTTTGCCGGGCCCCGTACTCCTGCACCCTGGCCTGCGCGTTGTCGCGCGGTTCACGCAAAGCCGCGGCCTGGACCTGGGCCGTTTCCAACGCATCGCGTTGCTCCTGAAGTGCCGTTGCGGCCTCTTTTAACGACATTTCCCCGGATTGGCAGTGCGCTTCCAGCGCTTCCAAAGCGGGGCGCTCCGAGGGTATTTCCGCGGACTGCTGTTGCAAGCGCCGTTCAACATCCTTCAGGCGCGGCTCCAACTCACGGATTTGCGCCGTCGTCACGTCCCTTTTGCGGCGCAGTTCCGCCAAAGCTTGCTGCTGTTGCTGACGTTCATGATCCTGTTTTTCGAGCTCGCGCTCCGCTTCCTGCCGTCCGCGCCGGGCGCGCTCCTCCTCTCCGGTCAGTGCATGCTGGCTTACGGTTAACGTCTGCAAACGCTGCTGCCGCTGGCTTTCAGTCTCCGCCTGGTGTGCTTGTTCAGACTGGATTTTTTGCTGCTGTGCCCGCTGTTGACTCAATCCACTCAGGCAGCGTTGGATCGCTGCCTGTTGTTCCCGAAGCCGATGTTCCACATCGCTTTGCCGGGCCTGCACCGCATACAGTTCGCCTTGGGCGGCGGCGATGGCGTCCTGGCCTCGACGTTCTTCCACACGCAGTTGATCCAGGGCCTGGGATGCGGCAACAAGATGCTGCTCTTCCTGCTGATAGGTGGCTTGCAGCGCTGCGCGCCGAGCCAAGGTCTGTTGGCGCTCCGTTTCGAGAACATCCACGCGAAGAGCCATACTCCACCACTGCCATTGACGCTCCTCCACCCGTAGGGTGCGCAGCTTTTGCGCCGCCTGGGCCTGCCGTTGCAAGCGCTGCCACTGACCATCCATCTCGCCGTGAATATCATGCAAACGCTGGAGATGCTCCCGCGTTTCGGCAATACGTTGTGTGGTCTCCCGGCGGCGCTCCTTGTAACGACTGATGCCGCCCGCTTCTTCGAGAATGGCGCGCAGATCGTCCGGGCGCGCTTCGATAACCCGCCCGATGGTCCCCTGCTCAACGATGGCGTAGGCATTGCCGCCGAGCCCGGTGCCGAGAAACAGGTCGCCCACGTCGCGCCGCCGACAGCGGGCACCGTTAATCCGGTAATGGCCGTCGCCCCTGCGGTCCAGACTGCGCTTGACGCTGATTTCAGCCACCTCAGCGAAAGCGCCGGGAGCCGCCCTATCGCTGTTATCAAAGCGCAATTCGACCGTCGCCGCCGACGCGGCCGGTCGACTGCCACCGCCATTGGAAATGACATCGCTCAGGGTGCCGCCACGCAGTTGGCGCGCTGAGGATTCACCGAGCACCCAGCGCAGGGCGTCAACCGTGTTGGATTTGCCGCAACCATTGGGCCCGACGATTACCACCGGATTGGCGTCGAACTGGATGCGCGTGCTTTCGCGGAAGGATTTAAAGCCCTGGAGGATGATGGCCGAGAGGCGCATGAGGGGAGGTTTTTGCTATAGTGTGCCGAATTGGTGAAGCACAGATGATGAGGAGTTCCAGATGCCCAGTCAACCGAGCAAAGCGTTAGAGCGTTTTCCTAATCCCCACCCTGAGCGCGACTATGTGGTACACATGGATCTGCCCGAATTCACCTGCCTCTGCCCCCTGACCGGGCAACCCGACTTTGCGCACTTTATGCTGGATTTCATTCCGGGTCAGCATAACATCGAGCTGAAGTCCCTCAAGCTGTACCTCTGGAGCTTTCGCGACGCGGGCGCCTTTCACGAGGCCATGACCAACCGCATCGCCGACGATCTGATCAATCTGATCAACCCACGCTATCTGCGCCTGCTGGGACGCTGGTATGTGCGCGGCGGCATCACCACCGATGTGCTCATCGAACATCGCCAACCGGACTGGCAAAATCCGGACCTCCTCAGTCAGTTGCCAACCGTGCGCTGGGCACAACACCAGCCGGGCTACTAACAAGCCGCGGACAGGCGCCCGCTTGTTGACTCCTTCCACCGCTATAAACTTCCTTGTTTATTGGTACCACAGTTCGTTATGATAGACTCTACGAATTTGCGGAAGCATCATTCCATGCAGATTGAGGCACTACTACAACGGCTTGATAAAGGTGGATATCCTTCACCATCGCGGAGCACTTTGGCGCTCACAGAGCTTTTACAGCAAGATAATGCCGGAATTGCCGATGCCGCAAAGCTGATACGCGTCGATCCTATTCTTACGGCCAAAATCATTAAAATTGCCAACTCAGCCATATATGGCAAATATCGGCGCATCATGGGCATTGAAGAAGCACTCATGCGCATCGGTTTTAAGATGGTAGTACCGATCGCACTCGGGCTCACACTGGCCACCAAAACATTTTCTACACCGCCCAATTTTGATTTGCGCGGATTCTGGGCAGGCAGTCTGCTGCGCGCTATCGCCATGCACGCATTGGCTGCCCGTACTGACGAATGGCCTGCTGCAGATGTGTTTACGGTCGGCCTGCTCTGCGAAATCGGCAGCCTATTCATGGCCTGTTCCGCTCCGGCCGAGACTGCGGCGCTGGCATCCCAGAATCTGCCTACTGCCGCGTTGTTGGATCAGGAAAAGGCACACTTTGGATTTGACCACCGCCAGCTCAGCGCCGCCCTGCTGCGCCACTGGCGCATCCCGGAAAATGTCGTGTTGGCATTGGAATCCCAGCGAAATATTGCGGATGCAACGAGTAGCGCAGAGCGCACAGACCGTTTGCGTACTCTGCGGGCCATCATTGAGGACGGCCGGAATATTGCCAGTTGGGTGCTCACAGGTGCTCCCGCCCAATCCATCACGCTGCTTCAAAGTGCAGCAAGAAGCTGGTGGTTTACAGACACGCAATTTGAAAGAATGATCAGTGAAATTATTGCCGAATGGGAGGAAATAGCTGATATTTTTGATCAAACCGTCTCTCCCGACTTAGTCCAAAAGCTGGAAGCTTTACGCGAAACACTGACCACCGGTCGACTAAATCCTCAGCCTTCCGTTCCCGGACCTATATTACTGGTGGCCAATCAGACCAGAGACCTGGATTTGTTGCAGCAAACACTGAAACCTGAAGGGTACGACGTCATCCGCGCTGACAGTGCCGATGATGCGATTATTCTGCTATATCAAAAGGCACCGTGCATTGTTATTCTAGACTGGGATATGTCAGGAATAACGGGTGCCGAACTCTGCGTGAGATGGCGAAGAGAATTTGGGCCCCGCGTATACCTGCTGGTTCTTGCCGACACACACCATGGTGATTGTACCGCTGAGGCCATAGAAGCTGGTGCCAATGACATTATCAGCAAGCCACCTTCTGGCAATATGCTTGTTGCCAAGCTGGCTATTGCTGCACAAATGGTCGCTTTTATGGCACGACTGGAAAATTCCTGCACAGATCTCACGCACCAAAATCACTCCCTACTAGCCCTTGCGAGCAAAGACGTGCTCACTGGACTGGCTAACCGGCGGGGTGCCCAGGAGTTTCTCAGCGAAAACTGGCGACATGCCATACGCCACCAACACCCGTTAAGCTGTATTATGCTGGACATTGATTATTTCAAACAGGTGAATGATGAGCACGGCCATGATGTGGGTGATCGTGTATTACAAGCATTAGGCGGCCTGCTCCTGAAAAATTCTCGGAGCGGTGATCTGATCGCCCGTGTGGGCGGCGAAGAATTTCTCATTCTTTGCCCGCAAACTGATGAGTTGAAAGCTTCCTTGTACGCTGAACGACTATGCCAGGAGATTGCTCAGATGCAAGGCGATTTCCCGCTCATCACGCTCAGCGCGGGGGTAGCGGAGATGCAACCGGACATGGACAGTCCAGAGGCATTGCTGCGTGCTGCGGATCAGGC
>NZ_JAGDVS010000086.1 GCF_023255755.1 Acidithiobacillus sp.
ATGATTGAAGGCGTGGAGGCGCTGGAGCCCTATTTTTCGCGCTACCTGCCGCAAATGGCTTTGGTCAGCCTCATACCGCTGGCTATTCTCGTGTTTGTCTTCCCTGCAGACTGGATCAGCGGATTGATTCTTCTCATCGCCGGGCCGTTGGTACCCTTCTTTATGGTGCTGGTGGGTTACCAGGCGGAGGCCATCAATCAGCGCCAGTGGCGCAAGATGCTGTTGATGAGTGCCCATTTTCTGGACGTGGTACAGGGCCTGACCACGCTAAAAATTTTCGGTCGCGCCAAGGACGAGATGGAGATCGTTGCGCGCATTTCTGACGATTATCGGCGCACGACGATGGCCGGGTTACGGGTGGCCTTCCTCACTTCGGCGGTGCTGGAATTTTTTGCGAGCCTGTCTATTGCATTGGTGGCCGTCTCGCTGGGTGCGCGCCTGTTGGAAGTCCATTCCTCGGTCACTTTTTACACCGCGTTCTTCATTCTTTTGCTGGCGCCGGAGTATTTTAACCCGCTGCGTGGCCTTGCCACCTATTATCATGCGCGGATGGGCGCCATTGCCGCCGCCAAACGCATCTTCGAAATTCTCGACATGCCGCTACCGGAGCAGGAGCGGCGGCCAGTGGCTTACGCCGGTACACAGGCTATCAGCCTCGCGGTGCGCGACCTGCATTTCTCCTATGAGGAAGGCAGGATAGCGCTGGCCGGCGTGAACGCCGATTTTCCGGCGGGCAAGGTTACCGCGCTGGTCGGCGCCAGTGGTGCGGGTAAGAGCACCCTGGCCAATGCCTTACTCGGCTTTGTGCAACCGGATTCCGGAGAAATCCTGATCAATGGCCAGATTCCTTTGCGTGCCCTGGAGCGGGAGAGCTGGTGGCGGCAACTGGCCTGGGTACCGCAAAATCCACGCCTGTTCCACGGTACCATCGCCGAAAATATCCGCATCGGCCGTCCTGATGCGGATATGGCCACCCTGCGAGAGGCAGCGAAGAACGCCCATGCGCTGGAATTCATTGATGCCTTGCCGCAAGGTTTTGATACCCCCGTGGGCGACTTGGGGCAGGGCCTTTCCGGCGGTCAGATTCAGCGGGTCGCCTTGGCCCGTGCCTTTGTCAAAAATCCGCCGCTCTTCATTCTGGATGAGGCCACGGCTAACCTGGATATGGAAAACGAGTCACTGGTCCTGGATGCCATGCAGCGACTCGTCCAGGGACGAACGGCCATCGTCATTGCCCACCGTCTGGCGACGGCAGAGCGCGCTGATTACATCCTGGTCATGGATGCCGGGAAAGTGGTCGAAGCCGGTACTCACGGCGAACTTTTGGCCACCGGTGGCGTCTATGCAAGGCTCGTAGCAGCCTATCGGGGGGACCGTGCGTGATCTTTACCGTCTGCTGAAACTGTTCGGATCCTTCAAGTTCTGGATGCTGGGGGGGGCCTTCCTGGCCTTGCTGACCATTCTTTCTAACTTCGGCCTGCTGGCCCTCTCCGGCTGGTTTCTGGCGAGTGCCGCGCTGGCCGGTCTGGGCGGTTATGCCACTCTGAATTTGTATAACTTTTTCCTGCCAGCCGCCGGGGTGCGCGCTTTTGCGACGACCAGGGTTATCTCGCGCTGGCTGGAACGCATTGTCACCCATGAAGCGACGTTTCGTCTGCTGGCACAACTACGCACCTGGTTCTATACCCGACTGGAGCCGCTCGCACCTGCCGGCTTGCAAGGCTATCGTTCCGGCGACATCCTCTCGCGCATCGTCGCCGATATCGACACCCTGAACAATTTTTACCTGCGTGTCTTCACCCCTTTCCTGGTGGCCGGAGTCGCGACGCTGGTGATGGCGGGCGTCTTCGCTTTTTTCTCCTGGCAACTGGCCATTGCGCTCTTTCTCTTCCTCGCCGTGACCGGCCTGCTTCTGCCGCTGCTCACCGAGCGGCTGGGCGCGCGCAGTGGCGCGGAGATGACCACCATTCAGTCAGATTACCGGGTACAAGTGGTGGATGGTATGCAGGGTATGGGTGAGCTGCTGACCTATAACGCCGGACCGGAGATACTGCGGCGTACGGGTATGCTCAACGATGCGCTACTTCGGCGGCAGGCGCGTATGGCGCAGATCGCCGGTTTCGGCAGCGCCAGTATGGGGTTCATGGGCAATCTGGCGGTCTGGGTCATTGTGGTGCTGGCGATTCCGTTGGTCCACGACGGGGCTTTGGGTCGTTCAGACTTGCCCCTCTTTGCCCTGGGCGTGATGGGGTCTTTCGAGGCCATTGCGGCCCTGCCACTGGCCTTTCAGTTTTTGGGGCAGACCCGTGCGGCCGCACGCCGTATTTTTGCGGTGGCGGATACGCCCCTGCCTTTCCCTGATGCATCGGGACCCGCACCGCAGGTGGACCGGCCGGATCTGGAGCTCAAGAGCCTGCACCTGCGCTATCCTGATGCCCAATGCGATGCCCTGGCCGGCGTAGACCTCAGCATCCCGGCGGGCGCACGGGTTGCGGTACTGGGGGTGACGGGAGCTGGCAAAAGCAGTCTCGCCAACCTGCTGCTGCGTTTCTACGACTATCAGTCGGGCAGCGCGTGTTTGGGTGGCCATGAGTTGCGGGATTTCCCGGCAGACAATCTGCGCGAATATTTCGCGGTAGTATCCCAGCGTTCCTATCTCTTCCACAGTACGATTCGCGACAACCTGCTGGTGGCCAAGGGCGAGGCGGAAGAGGATGAGCTTTGGTCCGCACTGGCCACGGCGCAGCTTGCGGAGTTCGTGCGTAGTCAGCCTCAGGGTCTGGATACCATTGTCGGCGAAGGGGGCGTGAAGCTCTCCGGCGGTCAGGGTCGGCGGGTGGCCATCGCCCGGGCGATTCTTAAGGATGCCCCCTGGCTGATTCTGGATGAGGCGACCGAAGGGCTCGATCCGGTGACGGAGATGGAATTCCTCAAAGATCTGCGCCAGATCATGGAAGGGCGCACCGTCCTGTATATTACCCATCGTTTGGTGGGTCTGGAGCACATGGATTGCGTTCACCTTCTCGACGAGGGGCGGATTGTGGAGTCGGGGACCTATGGAGAGCTTTTACAGCGGGGCGGACAGCTCAGCCATTTCGCCACATTCCGCCAAGCCACTGTAGTGTCCCGCTAATTTTGCCGATCGCCGCTGAGGCCGGACAGCAGTTTTTGCTCCAGGGCCTTAGCCTGCTGCACACTGGACTGGCAGGCGGCGCCGGCGGGGTCCTGCGCGCACTTTAAGTCGTCATCCAGCACCACTGTGCTCGCTTTTTGCAATCGGGCCTGACTGCTGCGACTCTGCGGCGTACTGGTCACCCACGACACCCCGTAACCGAGCGCCGAAGAGAGTAGGGTGGCCACCATAAACACCAGTGTCATGCGGGTAAAACCGCGTTCCAGTCCCTGCTCATCCAGGTAACGCTTGCTATACCAGGCAAATACCGGATAACTGACAATGCCTGCCACCAGACCCCACATGGATTATCCTTCCCTGGCGACGTCCAGGGGCAGGGGGTAGGGAAGTTTCCCTAAGCTCAAAGGCGTACCGTCCGGCACCCCGGCCATCAGGGCTTCCCCGGCGTTAGCGGCGCGTACAACGGCCAGCGCTGCAAAGCCATCCTGAGGATCCGGTGCCGCATTGATGACGATGCCAATGCTCTGTTCACCCATGCTGGTGCAGAAGACTTCTTCACCCGCCCGCAGCGGCGCCGGCGCCGCGATCCGATAAGTCTGGTTCTTGAGCTTGCCGAGATAGTGGGAGCGGGCGACGATCTCTTGTCCTGGGTAGCAGCCCTTCTTGAAATTGATGCCGCCCAATACCTCCAGATTCAGCTCCTGGGGAATGATTTTTTCTGTGGTGGCGCTGCTGATCATGCCGATGCCAGCGTGAATGGCCTGCAATCGCCAATCCTCCGCAGATCCGGCCCGCGCGCCAGCCGCCGCCAACTCTGTGCTGAGCGCTTCGACACGGGATGCGGGCAAAATGATCAGAAAGGCTTCTTTATCCACCCAGGGCAGGCGGGTAATGATCCTGTCGTCGTCGACCACGCCGCTGTTGCCGGCTTCCGGCAATGCTATGTTGAAGGTGTGGTCGAGCAGGCCACCCGCACCGCTGCCGTAGACGGCTAGTAATGCGGATTCCGGTTCCCCCCGCTCAATCTCCAGCTTGGCCATCATCCGGAACTTGCGCAGGCGCTCGATGACTATGTCGGCCATATCGGCGGCCAGACTCAACCAAAAGCCATCGCCGTCGCGCTGCACGTAAAAATTGGCGATCATGCGCCCTTTAGCCGTACTGTAGCTGCTCCACTGGCCGTGACCACTGGCCAGGGCATGCAGATCGTTAGAGAATTGCCCTTGTAAAAACTTTTCGGCATCCACACCGTAGGCGTGAATCAGACCCAGTTCCGTATGCAGGGGGGTAAAGGTAATGACGGCTGAAGACATGCGATTCGACTCCCAGTTGCTGAAACAGCATGGCTCCGATCATACCCTCCTGGATGACTGCGACAAAGTCTTGCCGATTCTTTCCTTCGGCAGCGCCCGGCGACAGCGCTGGCTACAGAGTGTTCCCTGTGCACTGGCTTTGCTCTGCGCGGGTTTTACGATGGTCCATGACTGGCGTTGGGGTTTAGCACTGCTTGCCGTGCTGCTGGCGTGGATCGTCTGGCGCTGTCCTTTGCGTCAGCGCGTCGGCCAGGCCGTGCCGGAGGCGATCCTGATCGGCATAGAGAGCGACCTGCAGGTACAAATGGATGATGGCAGCGTGGTGCATATTCAGCCTCGCGATCGCCCGTTTCTGCACCCGCGTCTGGGGGTGATTCCCCTACAGGGTAGCGATGGTCGCCGCCATGTGCTGATCGGCCTCTTCACGACAGACGATGATCTGTGGCGGCGCTGGCGGCTCAGGCTGCGCCAGGAATGGAACGCAGCACCGGACCCTGCTGATCCCGCTGGCTGATACTGTCCGCTGCCACATCCCTGCATTGCGGGTGGTCACTATTGAAATGACAGCCGCGGGATTCTTCGCGTAACAGCGCGGAACGGGTGAGGATTTCCGCGCATTGGCGCAGATTACGCAGCTCCTGATAGGACCGCGGCCCGCACAGGGCATCGCCGATGCGCGTAGCCAGTTCATTCCAACGCGCGCTGGCCGCCCGCAGGTTCTGATCATTGCGGATGATGCCTGCCGCTTGCCACATACCGGCTTGCAATATCTGCCGCAGGGTGGTGATCTCTGTGGCGCACACAACGGTTTTCACCTGCCTTGGCGACGGCACGGGCAACTGACGAGGCCTGTCTGGCAGGTGCGACTGTCCTTCCAGATCCGCGACGATCGCTGCCGCACCCACCACACATTCCAGCAGCGAATTGCTGGCGAGACGATTGGCGCCGTGCAGCCCGGTGGAGCTGACTTCGCCCGCCGCATAGAGTCCCGGGATGGTGCTGCGTCCCGCCGCATCTACGACTACACCGCCGCAGGTATAGTGGGCGGCAGGGACCACCGGAATCGGCTCTCGTGTCAGGTCATAGCCCTGTGCCCGGCAGTGCGCGAAAATAGCCGGAAAATGCTGCTGCACCAGGGTGCCGGGCTGCGCGCTGATGTCTAGAGTGACATAGGCGAGGTGATGCTGCTTCATCTCCGCATCAATCGCACGCGCGACAATATCCCGCGGTGCCAGCTCGGCACGGAGGTCATAATGTTCCAGAAAAGTACTGCCGTCCGGCAGTCGTAAGAGCGCTCCCTCACCGCGTAAGGCCTCAGAAAGCAAAAAAGGTGCACTACCCGGCTGGTAGAGCGTAGTGGGATGAAACTGGATGAACTCCAGATTGGCGATTTCCGCACCTGCCCGATAGGCGAGTGCGATGCCGTCCCCGGTGGCCACCAGTGGATTACTGGTGTGCAGATACAATTGACCCGCCCCGCCACTGGCGAGAATTACCGCCCGTGCCGTCCACAACTCCGGACGGTCGTCTCCGGGAGCGAGTACCCAGGCGCCCGCGCAACGGCCCGCGCTGAGCCAAAGATCGCTGGCGTAGTGTTCTTCAGCTATCTGTACGGCAGGCTCGGCCAGAGCCCTTCGCAGCAAGGTACTCTCGATGGCGTGGCCCGTAGTGTCAGCGCTGTGCAGTACCCGGCGCGCCTGGTGTCCGCCCTCACGGGTGAGATGCCAGTTTCCGTCCGGCTGGCGATCAAAGGGCACTCCCCAGTCAATTAATTGATGCGCCGCCTCCGGGCCGCGGCCAATAATTTGCCGGACTGCCTCCGGGTGACATAGTCCGGCACCGGCTCCCAGCGTATCCTCGATGTGTAGGGCAATGCTGTCGTGGTCCATATCCATGACCGCGGCGATGCCACCCTGCGCCCAGTCGCTGGCGGAATCCTCCGCCCGTCCTTTGCTCACAATGCCTACCTGGCCAAGGCGGCTGAGACCCAGGGCGGTGCTGAGTCCGGCGGCGCCGGAGCCGATAATGAGAAAGTCGAAAAAAGGCATTTGCTGTCCTGGGAGATGTGTCGGGCGCAAGCGTTGCGAGAATTGGGAGGGGTCATGATACGATGGCAGTCTGATAAGGTGAAGAACGGCACCTAAAGAACAAAGGGAAGGAAAAGGCCGAATGGGTAAGATTATGGGACGCAGCACGGCGGGTGGTCAGGAGCATGGCGCACCCAGTGACCTGCTCCTCGTCCAGCGCGTGCAAAAGGGAGAGAAGGGGGCATTTGATCTCCTGGTACGCAAATACCAACACAAGGTGATTTCCCTAGTCGGACGTTTCGTACGCACGCCCGAGGAGGCTGAAGATGTGGCCCAGGAAGCTTTTGTCAAAGCCTATCGTGCGCTCGCCAATTTCCGCGGCGACAGCGCTTTCTATACCTGGCTGTACCGCATTGCCGTCAATACGGCAAAAAATCATCTCGTAGCCCAGGGCCGCCAAGTTTCTATTGTGGATGCAGAAACAGAAGATGCGGAACAATTTGCCAGTGCCGATGGACTAAGGGAGTACGATACCCCAGAAGGGCTGTTGCTCAGTAAGGAATTGGCAGAACATATCGATACGGCACTGACGGCGTTGCCGGAAGATTTGCGCATGGCGGTGACCTTGCGGGAGTTTGAAGGCTTGAGTTACGACGAAATTGCCCAGATCATGGAGTGTCCGGTGGGAACGGTGAGGTCCCGGATCTTTCGGGCGCGTGAAGCGATTGCCAAGGTTTTGGCCCCTTTGTTAGAGCAGGAAAAGTCATGAACGATGAAACGCAAAAAGAACTGATGGCGTTCATGGAAGGCGAGCTGACCGGATTGCGCGCCAACCGCTTAGCCGCACGGTTACAAAGTGAGCGCGGATTGAGGGAGGCCTGGGAGTCTCAGTATCGCATCTCCTTTCTTCTGCAAAATGACCGGAAAGGGGTCCAGTTAGCGTCGGCTGATTTTGCAGACCGGGTTGCCTGGACGATTGTGAGCGAACCCAGTATCCTGGCCCCGCAGAACGCGCAGCGGCGGGGTATTTCCGGGAATTTCTGGATTAAGGCGGGTTCCGTTGCTGCGGTGTTGGTGGTGTCAGTAACTCTGGTGGGCGTCTTGCCGCATAACATCGTGTCAGATCAACCCGCCGCCGGCAGCGGGTCCGGTCATTATGCACAGACGGCCATGCTGAGGGGCTTTTCGTCCCGCAGTGACGAATTCCATCTGCGTCCCGTAGCCGGCTTTACGCCGCGCCCCTCCGGCACAGATATACTTATCCAGAGAGATATTCAACGGCTCTGGGTGCCCGGCAGTGGTAACTACTTTGTCTCTTCGCAAGTTTCCTCCGCCTATGGTTCGGGTCAGTCTGGTCTGGAGAGTACGGCCTATACGCCTGCGGCGGGTATCAGCGCAGCTTCCATGGCTTTTCCTGCAGGTAATCCCTAGAATCGGCGTCAGTTAAAATGAACGCCGGAGCGCATAGTCGCGAGAGGCGGCGACTGTTGCTAAGTACAGCAGATACCGAGATGATAGACACGGTCTTAGATTGAGTAATAAATTGGATGGTTGGGAGGGGGTTTCTTGAAAAATCGCGTGCTGGGTAGACAGCGCCTTGCAGTGGCGCTTTGTGTAGGTTTGGGACTGAGCATAGGGACGGTGGCGCCTGCTTGGGCGGATGTCGGTGCCAACGGTCAGGCTTTGGTAGGTTTGCCTGATTTTACGCCCATCGTCAAACAGTATGGACCTGCCGTGGTGAACATCAGCACGACAGAGACCAGGGTGGCGCGCAATACGGGCTCGCCATTCCCGCCGAACTCTCCCCTGAATCAGTTTTTCGCGCCCTTCTTTGGCGCGCCAGGGCAGCCGGGTGGCCCTCAGGGAGCGCCCGGAGCCGGTCAGAAATACCAGGTGCAGTCTTTGGGTTCCGGATTTATCGTCAGTCCCGATGGTTATATTGTGACGGCGGCGCATGTGGTGAAGGGTGCCCAGAAGATCATTGTCAGCCTCACCAATCACCATCAATACACGGCCCACCTGGTGGGGTTATCGACGCGCATGGACGTTGCGTTGCTTAAAATCGATGCGAAAAATCTGCCAACGGTACAAATTGGTGATTCCAGCAAGCTGGAGGTCGGGCAATGGGTACTGGCAGTAGGATCGCCCTTTGGCTTTGAGAACAGCGTGACCCAGGGTGTGGTCAGTGCGACCTCGCGACCTTTGCCGGATGACCCTTATATCCCGTTTATTCAAACGGATGTGCCGATTAACCCCGGCAACTCCGGTGGCCCGCTCTTCAACATGCGTGGTCAGGTGATCGGTATCAACGACCAGATTTATACCAGTAGTGGCGGCTACATGGGGTTGTCTTTTTCCATCCCCATTAATGTCGCTATGGATGCCGCCAAGCAGTTAAAGTTACATCAAAAAGTGCATTTTGGCTGGCTCGGGGTCATGATTCAGGACGTCAGCATGGATCTTGCGAGGTCCTTCCACATGAAGGAGCCGATAGGTGCGCTGGTGTCGCAGGTGGTACCTGATGGTCCGGCCGCCAAGGCAGGGCTACGACCAGGGGATGTCATCGTTTCCTTTGGTGGCCAACCTATCTACAACTCGGGTCAGTTGCCGCCGCTGGTGGGGGCATTACCCGCGGGCTTCAAGGCGAAGTTGGGTGTCATCCGTGATGGCAAAGCCATGACCCTCAACATCGTGGTAGAGAGTCTGCCCGGTAATCTGGAGAATGCAGCGGAATCCACCGCGCCCGGCAGCCCGGCGCAGAAGGGCGAAATTAAACGACTGAACGTGCAGGTGGGTCCGCTGACGGCGGAAGCACGTAAGCAACTGAATGTGAATACCGGCGTTCTCGTCCTCGGCGTTGGTGTAGGTCCGGCAGCGGAAGCTGGCATTCGTCCCGGCGATGTGATTCTGCAGGTAGCACAACAGCAGATTGCCAATGCTGCCGATTTGCAGAAGCTGGTGGCGGTGTTGCCGGCAGGTCAGCCGATACCGGTGCTGGTGCGGCGCGGTGAAGGGAGTTTTTATCTGGTACTTTCGCTGCCGCATTGATGCAGGTGATAGCCGCGAAGGGCTGGGTGTTTATACCAGCCCTTTTTGTTATGGTGTCTGACGCGGCGGTAATGGCCGCCAGGCGCCCATGAATTGATAGGTCATATGACTGAACAGCAACATATTCGTAATTTTTCTATTATCGCCCATGTGGATCACGGCAAATCCACGCTGGCGGATCAGTTTATCCGTCTTTGCGGGGCGCTGACCGAGCGGGAAATGTCCAGCCAGGTGCTGGATACCATGGACATCGAACGGGAACGTGGAATCACCATCAAGGCACAGAGTGTGCGCTTGCAGTTTCGTGCCGCAGATGGGCAGGAGTACCAATTCAATCTCATTGATACGCCGGGCCATGTGGATTTTTCTTACGAGGTCAGCCGTTCTCTGGCCGCCTGTGAGGGGGCTTTGCTGGTCGTGGATGCTTCGCAGGGCGTGGAGGCGCAAAGTGTGGCCAACTGTTATACGGCGCTCGAACACGATCTGGAGATTCTACCCGTCCTGAACAAGATTGATTTGCCGGCTGCCGATCCGGAGCGGGTGCGCCGGGAGATTGAAGAAATTGTCGGGCTGCCCGCTGACGACGCCGTAGAGGCCAGTGCCAAAGAGGGCATCGGTATTCGAGAGATTCTGGAGCGGGTGGTGGAGCGTATCCCGCCGCCCCAAGGCGATCCGGACGCACCGTTACAAGCCCTCATCATCGACTCCTGGTTCGATAATTACCTGGGGACCGTGGTTTTGGTGCGGGTGATGAATGGTTCGGTCCGTCCGGGCCAGCGTATCCTGACGATGGCGGGACAGAAATCTTATGTGGTCGAAAAGGTTGGTGTTTTTACCCCAAAATCCCTGACTGTTCCGGCTCTGGAGACCGGTGCGGTGGGTTTTGTCATTGCAGGCGTGCGGACCATTGAAGGCGCCCGGGTGGGGGACACGCTGACGGAGCAGGACCGCCCCGCAAGTGCGCCGCTGCCGGGTTTTCGCGAGGTGCAGCCGCAGGTGTTCACCGGGCTTTATCCCGTGGACTCGGCGGACTATGAAAATTTTCGCGAGGCGCTGCAGAAATTGCGGCTGAATGATGCGGCATTGCAGTTTGAGCCAGAGACTTCACAAGCCCTGGGTTTTGGTTTCCGTTGCGGATTTTTAGGACTGTTGCACATGGAAATCGTGCAGGAGCGCCTGGAACGCGAGTATCAGCTTGAGCTGATCAGTACCGCACCTACCGTGATCTATGAGGTGGTTACTACGGATGGGCAGGTGCTGAAAATTTCCAACCCTGCCGAGTTGCCGCCGGCACAAAAAATTGCGGATATTCGCGAGACGGTGATTACGGCCAATATCCTGGTGCCAGAAAGCTATCTTGGGCCGGTGATTGCCCTCTGCGAAGAGCGGCGCGGGCGGCAAAAGAATATGCAGTTCACCGGCGGACAGGTGATGCTGCGCTATGAGTTGCCGCACAACGAAGTCGTCCTAGATTTTTTTGACCGTCTCAAATCGGTGAGTCGGGGCTACGCCTCCATGGATTATGAATTTGCGCGTTTCGAGAGCGGGCCGCTGGTGAAAATGGACATCCTCATCAATGGTGAAAAGCTGGATGCGCTGTCCTGGATTGTGCACCGCGATGTGTCCGAACGGCGCGGACGGGAACTGGTGGCCCGTTTACGTGATCTGATTCCCCGGCAGATGTTCGAGGTGGCTATTCAGGCCGCCATAGGGGCCAAAGTCATCGCCCGGGAGTCGGTCAAAGCCATGCGCAAGAATGTGCTGGCCAAGTGTTATGGCGGTGACATTTCGCGCAAACGTAAATTGCTGGAGAAGCAGAAAGAGGGCAAAAAACGCATGAAGCAGATCGGTCATGTGGAGATTCCTCAGGAAGCTTTTCTGGCAGTGCTGAAAAGTGACAAGAGATAAAACGCGCTCTGCGGAAATTATGTGGAGGCTGATTTTGGTTATGCACAGAGTGAAGGATAGGTACTGATGGATTTTACCCTGGGGTTGTTTCTGGCGGTTGTGCTTTCCGGCCTGATCTGGCTGGTGGATCTCCTGTTTTTGCGAAAGAAGCGGCCTGCCGAAGCCAGAGAGTCCGTTGTTGTCGAGTATGCCCGGAGTTTTTTTCCGGTATTGCTTATCGTTTTTCTGATCCGCGCCTTTTTGTTTGAGCCCTTTCAGATACCCTCCGGGTCCATGATTCCGACCTTGCGGGTGGGGGACTTTGTGTTGGTCAACAAATTCCAATGGGGATTGCGGCTACCCTTGATTCACACACCCATTACCCAGGGCAGCCCGGTAGAGGCTGGTGATGTCATGGTGTTCCGTTATCCCAAAAATCCGCGTGTCGACTACATCAAGCGGGTCATCGGCCTGCCGGGCGACACGATTGAGGTGAAGGGAGATGCACTCTACATCAACAACAAACTGGTGCCACAAAAATTTATCAGAACCTTTAATTATAAGCCCGAGGGGCAGGGCGCCGAAGGCATGGTGATTCCCACCAAAGAATATGAGCAGGAGCTCGGGGGTCACAAGTTCCATATTATCGAATTTGATACGCCGGAAGCCCAGATGAATTTCGGGCCATACAAGGTGCCGCCCCATTCCTATTTTATGATGGGCGATGACCGGGATAATAGTAATGACAGCCGTTTCTGGGGCGTGGTGCCAGAGCGCAATATCGTCGGGAAGGCGATGTTTGTGTGGTTCTCCTGGAATGCCGAGGACTGGTCTATCCGCTGGAAGCAGATTGGTCGTTCATTAGATGGGGCATCCTGAATTTGCGTGCCGCACTTGCAAAATCATTATTCAGGACTAAATAAGAGGTACAGATGAATCCAGGCTCCAGGAGGGCTCGGAATGCGCAAATCGATTCTAAATACCCTGATCATAAAGAAAGCCTTTGGCCCGCGTGCCCAAGGCACGCGATCCATAATGCCCCGGCATTCCGGGGAGGCAGGCGTCTCGTTCATCGGTGTGATTTTCTGGCTGTTGATCCTCGTGTTTCTTGTCGCCTTTGTGGTGAAGGTGATGCCGTCCTACTATGATTACTGGTCTTTGAAGAATATCGTTAGCCAGCAGGCACAACAGTCTGGGCCGGAAGAGTCTGCATCACAAATTCGCCATAACCTGAACAGTAGACTAGGGGTGGCCATGATCAATATCCCGCAGAAGGACATCCAGATCGAGAAAAGTGGTATCGGACCGGCGTTGATTACCATCAGTTATGACAAGATTGTGCCTTTGATAGCCAATATCAGTCTGCTGCTTCATTTTGAAGCCGTAGGACATTGAAAAAGGCTTTTCCATCTATGATATAATTTTTCCTTTCACACTTTTGGATTACTGAGTCTGCATTTATGGGTGTCTTAGAAGGGCTGCAACAGTCGGTCGGCTATCATTTTCGTGAGCAATCCTTGCTATTGCAGGCGCTGACGCATCGGAGTGCGGGTGCCCAGCATAATGAACGGCTGGAGTTTCTGGGTGACGCGGCGTTGAATTTTGTAGTGGCAGCGAAGCTCTTTGCCCGCTTTCCCAAGGTAAGTGAAGGGGACCTGTCGCGGATGCGGGCGCGGCTTGTTCGTGAGGAAACCCTGGCGGAGATTGCCGGAAAGATCGCCCTGGCCGATTCCCTGATCCTCGGTCCCGGAGAAATACGCAGCGGCGGCGCGCGGCGCGACTCCATCCGTGCCGATGCTCTGGAGGCGGTGATTGGCGCGGCCTTTCTTGATGGCGGCTTTGCGGCGGCAGAAAGTATTGTCGCGCAACTGGTTGAACCCCTGATGACCGATCATCTGGGTGGTGAAGAGTTGCGTGATCCCAAAACGCAGTTGCAGGAATTCCTGCAGGGGCAGGGACGTCCTCTTCCCATCTATACGATGGTGGAAGAAAAAGGACAGGCCCATGAGCGACGTTTTGTGGCGCGTTGTAGTGTGCCGGGCGCCGAAGCTACCGAAGCGGAGGATGGCAGTCGGCGGAAAGCAGAACAGCAGGCCGCGGCGCTGATGCTGGCACAACTGCAGGGGGCCGTGCGTGGATGATGTTATGGATGTTGTTGTTCCTGACGAAGGGTATCGCAGCGGGCATGTGGCGCTGCTCGGGCGCCCTAACGTCGGTAAATCTACCCTACTGAACCATCTGGTTGGGCAGAAAATCAGCATCACTGCGCCGCGGCCGCAGACAACGCGTGATCAGATTCTCGGGATTCTCAGCCGACCCGATGGGCAACTGCTGTTTCTGGATACGCCGGGCGTGCATAGCGGTTATCGCAGTCTGAACCGGCATCTGCTGCGGGCTACCCGAGGTGCGCTGGAGTCTGCGGATCTGGGCGTGCTGGTGGTAGAAGCACTGCTCTGGACCCATGATGATGCGGAGGCCTTGCGCTGGTTACAGCGGGTCGGTATTCCGCTGGTGGCTGTGGTCAACAAAGTGGATCGGGTGACGGCCAAGGCGCGGCTGTTTCCCTATTTGCAAACGTTGGCGGAGCGTGGAGAATTCGCGGCGGTCATACCGCTGTCGGCGCGCAAGGCGGCTGATGTGGAGCGTCTGGCCGACGTGCTGGTGCCCTTGTTACCGCCGGCACCGGCGTCTTTCCCGGAGGATCAGGTCACTGATCGCAACCTGCGGTTTATGGCGGCAGAAATCATCCGCGAGCAAATATTCCGGCAACTGGGTGCCGAACTGCCCTACGATACAGCGGTTGTCATTGAAAGCTATCAGGTGGAAGGCGGTCAGCAGCGCATCGAGGCGACTATTTATTGTCGACGACCGGGGCAGAAAGCCATTATTTTAGGTGACGGCGGCAGCCGGTTGCGGGTGATTGGCAGCCGGGCGCGGGAGGCGTTGCAGCGGTTGACCGAAGAGCGGGTCTGGTTGGGCTTGTGGGTCAAGCAAAAGGAACAGTGGTCGGAAGACCGCAATATCCTGCGCGAGCTGGGGTATGACGACTGAGGCCGGTGATCGCGCCTGGGTCTTGCATCGCTACCCTTACGGGGATACCAGTCTGGTAGTCGAACTGTTTACGCAGACACAAGGTCGGCTGGGGGTATTGGCCAAAGGTGCCCGGCGCGCCCGCTCTCCGCTGGCGCGGATTGAGGCGGGGCGCCCCTTATGGGTGCGTTGGCTGGGGCGGGGTGAGTTACCGGTGCTGGCGCAGGCGGAAGAGCTTGGGCCGGCGCTGCCACTGGATGCCCTGCAAGGCCTCAGTCTTTTTTATATCAACGAACTGCTATTAAGACTCACGCAGCGTGGCGACCCCTTTCCTGCGCTCTTTCCGGTGTATGAAGAAACGATCAGGGTATTACGCGGTGAACCCGGTGAGGGTTGGTATTTGCGGCGCTTCGAGCGGCGCCTGCTGGAAAACCTGGGTTGGGCACCCGACCTGGAACGCTGCGCGGAGTGTGGTCGATCTCTTGATCCTGCACTTTCAGAACATTGGTTTTACCAGGCAGCACGCGGGGTATTCTGTCCGGCACATGCACCGGATGCCGCGGTAGTGACCTTAGAGGCGGCTGCTTTGGGTTGGTTGCGGGGGGCGATGCAGACACGAAATGCGGGAGGCTTGGGGCCCTCTTTGCGGCGCTGTTTGGAGCAGGAGTTACAAGTCCATCTGGGCGGGCGCCCACTGGAGAGCCGCCGCCTCCTTGCGGCATACTTGCGCAGAACACAGCCCACGTCGACGATACGGAGAGAGGAGCACGGCGAATGATTGCTTTGGGGGTGAATATTGATCACGTTGCCACGTTGCGGCAGGCGCGCGGCACCCGTTATCCGGACCCGGTGGAGGCGGCCTTTGTGGCGGAGCGCGCCGGCGCTGATGCCATTACCACGCATTTGCGTGAGGATCGTCGGCATATCCTGGAACGGGATGTGGAAATTCTCAGCCAGACCCTGCGTACCCGCCTCAATCTGGAAATGGCGGTAGAAGAAGGCGCCCTGCGCGTGGCAGAACGTCTGGCCCCCAGTGATTGCTGTTTGGTGCCGGAACGTCGGGCGGAGCTGACCACCGAAGGCGGACTTGACGTGGCCGGACAGTTGCCGCGTATCAAAGAGGTTTGTCAGCGTCTGGCCGCTGCCAGGATCCGGGTGTCGTTGTTCATTGACCCTGATCCCTTTCAGTTAGAGGCGGCGATGGAAACCGGAGCGCCCGTGGTCGAGCTGCATACGGGCCGCTATGCCAATGCCGCTGATGCGGCGGCGCGTGCAGAAGAACTGGGCCTGATCACCAGTGCGGTAAGCTTTGCCGATAGCCTCGGCCTGCAGGTGAATGCCGGGCATGGTCTCGACTACCACAATGTGCAGGCAGTGGCAGCGATTCCCCATATCCGCGAGTTGAATATCGGCCATGCCATCGTTGCCCACGCACTGTTTGTTGGTATGGCGACGGCGGTGGCGGATATGAAACGCCTCATGCTGGAGGCCCGGGGATGATTGTGGGTATGGGGACCGATATTGTCGCTGTAGAGCGGATGGCCCGTCTCCATGCCCGCTTCGGGGGGCGTTTGGCCGAGCGTCTGCTGGGGCCTTTGGAGGCTGCGGAAATGCCGAGGGAGGCTGTCGCCGGCGCCGCTTTCCTGGCTCGGCGCTTCGCGGCTAAGGAAGCAACGTTTAAAGCCCTAGGCAGCGGCATGAGTGATGGAATGCGCTGGATGGATGTGCAGGTGGGCCACGACCCGGCCGGGCGTCCGCAACTGGTGCTGGGCGGCCGCGCGCAGCAGCTCTTACGGGGGCTTGGCGATGGTGTGCGCAGTTGGCTGTCCATCAGCGATGAACGCCGCTATGCCCTGGCGGTCGTGGTGCTGGAACAAAGGGAGCAGTAGGCGATGAAAGTGACAGTGGTGGGGACCGGATACGTGGGGCTAGTCACGGGTGCCTGTCTGGCGCAGGTGGGTAACCAGGTGCTGTGTGTGGATGTGGATGCCGACAAGGTCGCGCGACTGCGGGCCGGTGAGGTGCCCATCCACGAGCCTGATTTGCCCGCCATCGTGCAGGAAGGCATTGCCAGCGGGCACTTGCGCTTCACTACGGATATTGCTGAGGGCGTGACCCATGGGGATTTCCTCTTTATTGCCGTGGGGACGCCGCCCGATGAAGATGGCTCTGCCGATTTGCGCCATGTGCTGGCAGTGGCGGGTGATATTGGTAAACATTTGCAACGTCCGGTCACTGTGATCAATAAATCCACGGTGCCGATAGGCACGGCGCAAAAAGTGCGCACTGGAATTGCTCTGGCTTTGCAGGAGCGGGCGACGGATATCGCTTTTGATGTGGTCGCCAATCCCGAGTTTCTGAAAGAAGGCGCCGCCGTGGCAGACTTTATGAAGCCGGACCGGATTATCATTGGCACGGATGACGGGGCGGCAGCGGAGCGGATGCGCGCCCTCTATGCCCCCTTCAACCGCAATCATGATCGCCTGATTGTCATGGACCCGCCTTCCGCGGAGCTGACCAAATATGCCGCCAATGTCATGCTCGCCACCAAAATTTCGCTGATGAACGAGCTGGCGGGTCTGGCGGAGCGGATGGGGGCGGATATCGAGCAGGTGCGACGCGGCATCGGTGCCGATCCCCGCATCGGCCACGCCTTCATATATCCGGGTTGCGGCTATGGCGGGTCCTGTTTTCCGAAGGATGTACGGGCGCTGGAATACAATGCCCGACAATATGATTTTGATGCACCCCTACTGGCGGCGGTGGAGAAGGTGAATAATCGCCAGAAAGGTCTCCTGGAGCAGAAAGTGGTGCGGGCTTTGGGCGAGGATCTTACGGGCAAGACCATTGCCGTTTGGGGCCTCGCTTTCAAACCCAATACCGATGATATGCGCGAGGCTCCCAGCCGGGTGCTCATGGAAGCCTTGTGGCGACGCGGTGCGCACGTGCAGGCTTTTGATCCGGCGGCCATGGATGAGGCACGGCGACTTTATGGTGGGCAGTGCGCGTTACAGCTTTGTCCGGACCCCTATGTGGCCTGTAAGGAGGCCGATGCACTGGTGATCTGTACCGAGTGGCAGCAATTCCGTAGCCCCGATTTTGCGCGGATGCGCAGCCTCCTCCGCCAGTCCTTGGTTGTCGATGGGCGCAATATTTATGACCCGACGACTGTGCGTGCTGAAGGTTTTACTTACCATGCCATCGGACGCCCCTGATATGGCCGGGGATTTGCACGGTCTGGCGCAGGCGCAGGTGGCTATTGTCGGCGATGTGATGCTTGATCGTTACTGGTTTGGCAAAGTCGAACGTATCTCCCCGGAAGCGCCTGTGCCAGTGGTGCAGGTGCGGCGGGAAGAGGAGCGTCCCGGCGGTGCCGCCAACGTCGCACTGAATGTGCTGGCCTTGGGGGCGCACGCGCTTTTACTGGCCCCGGTCGGAGATGACGGAGCGGGTGAGCGTTTGGGTATGCTGCTGACGGAAGCAGGGGTCAAGACGGTGCTGATTCCTGATAAGGCCTGTCCAACGACGGTGAAGTTGCGCGTCATCGGTCACCAGCAGCAGCTCCTGCGCATGGATTTTGAGGCGCAGCCCAGCCAGGCCCACAGCGATGCCTTGCGTCAGCAGGCGCCGGCCTTGTTGACCCATGCCAAGGCACTGCTGCTGTCCGATTACGGCAAGGGCGCCTTGCGGGAAGTGGAACATCTGGTGGCATTGGGGCGCAGTCTGGGTATTCCAGTGCTGATTGATCCCAAGGGCAGGGATTATCGCCCTTACCAGGGTGCGACCATTATTACCCCTAATCTCAGCGAGTTTCAGGCAGTGGCAGGCACCTGGGCGAATGAGGCGCAATTCCGCGCACTGGGCGAGCAGTGGCGGGAATCTCTGCAACTGGAGGCGCTGCTGGTAACGCGCGGCGAAGAAGGGATGACCCTTTTTATGCAGAATGCCATCTATCACCATCCGGCTCAGGCCCGGGAAGTCTTTGATGTGACCGGTGCCGGAGACACGGTCATCGCAACCCTGGCGACGGCACTCGCGGCGGGCTGGGCGATGGATCGTGCAGTGGAACTGGCCAACCGCGCAGCAGGTATCGTCGTGGGCAAGCTGGGGGCAGCTGTCGTGACAGTGGAAGAGTTGGCCGCGACGGAATCCACGCGTGAAGGCTGAGATGGTGACGACACTGCCCCGGCTGCCGGTGCCGAAGCTTTTACAACGCCGGATCGGCCGAGCGATTGCCGATTTCCGCATGATTCAGCCTGGAGATCGCATCCTGCTCGGACTGTCCGGCGGGAAAGACTCGCTGACCCTGTTGCACCTGCTGCGGGCCATGCAGCGGCAATCCCCTGTGCCCTTTGAGTTGGGCGTGGCCACCGTCGACCCCATGAGCCCAGATTATGACCCACAGCCGCTGGTACCTTATCTGCGGGATCTGGGTATTCCGTATTTTCTGGAGCGACAGAATATTTACGAGCGAGCACAAAAGCACCTGCTACGGCCCTCTTATTGCAGTTTTTGTGCGCGGATGCGGCGGGGTGTGTTGTATCGCTGCGCACGGCGCGAAGGCTATAAGGTCCTGGCGCTTGGTCAGCATCTGGATGATTTCGCTGAAAGCTTCTTCATGTCCATGTTTTACAACGGTGAGTTGCGCACCATGAAGGCGCATTATCGGGTGCGGGAAGGCGATTTACGGGTGATCCGCCCCCTGGTGTACTGCCGGGAAAGGCAAACACGCCAGTTTGCCACGGAGCAAGCCCTGCCGGTGATTCATGAAAATTGTCCGGCCTGTTTCGGCAAACCGACGGAGCGCCAGCACATGAAAGAACTCCTTGCCACGCAGGAAGCATACGATCCCCGTCTGTTCAAACAACTCCAGCGCGCTTTGCTGCCGCTGATGGGGCAGGGACTGGAAGGTTTGGAATTTAAGGAAACGCATGACTGATTATTCGCAGAGTTTTTATTGGGAGACCTTGCCATTGCGAGGGGCGCGCTGTCGCCTGGATGACATTTACGCGCGGGTGCTGCGGGATTTCTCCGGACCCGAAGGCGTGGCTAAGCTGCTGGGTGAGGTGCTGGTGGGCTTGGCACTGCTGGCTACTACCCAGAAAAACTATGAACGCCTGATCATGCAGGCGCAGAGCAAAGGTCCGTTGAAGCTGCTGGTGGCGGAGATGACGGCGGCGGGTGGTATGCGGGCTTATGGTCGATGGGAGGAGGGTGCTACGGCGGATTTCTCGAATCTGCCCGATGCGCTGCTCGCTATTACTGCGGACATGGGGCTGGATCGGGATCGTTATCAGGGTTTGGTCACATTGCACGAAACGCTGACCGAGTCCCTCAATGCGTATTTTGCGAAGTCGGTGCAGTCTCCGGCCTACTTCCGGCTGGCGGTAGACGTGGCGGCGCAGCAGGCCGGGGGTTATTTCCTGCAACGGCTACCCGGCGTACTCAGTACCGAGGATTGGCGGGTGGCTACCCAATTTATCGCCATCGGCTCGGACCAGTCTTTGCTGAAGGCGCGGCCTGAGCAGTTTCTTCCGGAGATTTTTCCGGAGGAAGCGGTGCGTTTGCATACTGAGCAGCCTTTGACCTTTTCCTGTTCCTGTTCCCGTAAGCGGGTGGAGCGGATGCTGGTGTCCGTGGGGCAGGCGGAAGCGGAAGAGACGTTAGCCACGGAAGGTGCAGTCATCGTCACCTGTGAATACTGCCATGAGGTCTATCGTTTTGCGGACACGGATATCGCACTGCTGTTTGCTGCGGGCCAACCGCTGCACTAGCGGTTGGTGGCATAGTCAGGCAGATAGTTCTCCTGTAATATTGGGCAGTGGACGAGGGGTTTGGCCTGGGCAACTTTTGGGCCGTATTCTTGTCCAATAGGGTGAATAGGGGGCGACCGGCTTCGACGCAGGTCGCGAAGCCTTCGGTGCATGCAGAGCTGCGGTTTGCTCTTAAAACTGGTCGCAGATTCATAATTGCCAACGACAGCAATTACGCCCTCGCTGCTTAAGCAGTGAGCCCTCTGCCCGGATTTGTCTGTGGATCCGGAGCCGAAAGGCGCGCGGAGGGTCATGAAACACGGAATCGTGCGCATTCTAGTCTGTGGGATGCGTGCTAAATTAAAGCAGAATCGCCATGTCGTCATCCTGTCTGTCGGAGGGCGGTGCGGTTAAAGCCAAAAGACAAACTACGCATGTAGATCCGGTGGTCTAGGTACTGCGGACGC
Organism: Acidithiobacillus sp.; assembly: GCF_023255755.1. Lineage (GTDB taxonomy): Bacteria > Pseudomonadota > Gammaproteobacteria > Acidithiobacillales > Acidithiobacillaceae > Acidithiobacillus. Next base: position 20,659 of record NZ_JAGDVS010000086.1, read on the forward strand.
GGGTTCAATTCCCGCCGCCTCCACCAATGAAGTTAAGTAAGCCCCTGATATTATGGGGCTTTATTTTTTTATCTTGGCCGCATTTCTTTCACAATATGAAAGCGGTCTTTAATCGTTGCCATTCACACTAAGGAATGCTTTAATTTGATCGCATTCAACTAAAGACAGCTTTCAATGACACGCATCACTGGGACCTACTCAATTTCCACGACACTGGGCGAGTCGGTGCGCGCCTTCGTGCCCCACGCCTTGCCGCCAGCTGAGCCAGCCCTGTCGCCCGAGGTGTTCACTGACCTCAATCGGCAGGCAGAACTGGCGCTTGCGCGTTTAGCGGGTGTGTCAGGGTTGGTGCCGTCGGCAGATTGGTTGCTGTACAGCGCCATCCGCAAAGAAGCCCTGCTTACGTCACAGATCGAGGGCACGCAGGCCACGCTGACCGACTTGTTCGATGAAGAAGCAGGCTTCAAAGTCAGCAACACCGACGACGTGGAAGAAGTGACCAACTACCTGCGTGCATTCCGCTGGACACAGGAGCAACTGCGCGATCCGAAAGGGCTGCCCATCAGCGTACGGCTGTTGTGCGAGGTGCATCGACGCCTGCTGGATGGAGCGCGCGGCGCAGGTAAACAACCCGGGGAGTTGCGTCGGTCGCAAAACTGGATTGGTGGAACACGGCCCGGCAATGCGGTTTTCGTACCGCCGCCGCCGGAGCACATATCAACCCTGCTGGCCGACATGGAGCGCTTCATCCATGACGAAGCGAAGGACCTGCCACCGATGGTCAAGGTGGCGCTCATCCACGCGCAGTTTGAAACCATCCATCCGTTTCTTGACGGCAACGGGCGCATTGGCCGCCTCCTGATCGCGGCGCTGTTTGAACACTGGGGGTTGCTGTCCGAGCCTTTGATGTACCTCAGCGGCTACCTAAAGCAACACCAGACGGAGTATTACCGTCGCCTATCGGCTATCCGCACAGATGGGGATTGGGAGTCTTGGGTGATCTTCTTTCTGGAAGGTGTCGCTACAGCCGCTGGCGATGCGGAAAAAAACATCATCGAGGTCGCCAGTCTGGTGGCTACAGATCGCAGGCGCTTGCTGCAATCCGCCAAGGCAGGCCCGGCCAGCTACCGGCTGTTCGAGATGTTGCCGATGATGCCGCGCTTCACCATTGAACGCGTCAGAAAGCAGCTGGACACCAGCTTTCCCACAGCAACGGCGGCCGTAAAACTTCTGGAAGATCTGGGCGTCGTGACGGAGATGACCGGGCAGAAAAAGAACCGGAGTTACAGCTACCAGGCCTACGTTGAACTGCTCTCTCGGTGAGAAACACCCGCAGGCCCGCAGCTGGCCGCGTCCTACCTTTGGTTTTCGGTTGACGCTGGTGCTGTCCACTGCAAGCCAAGTCAATTTTAACGGGTGTGCGGCTACTCCAGGTGCCACTTGCGTTTATGAGGCTCAGCCATATACCCCTCGTTTGAGGAGTCCACTGCCACTAACCGCGTAGCGGTGTCAGCAGCTTCACTAACTCTACAAATTCGCTGGGGCGGACTTCCACATTGGCTGGAACAGGCCCTGCCCCTGAAAATAGCGGCGGATTGTCGGGTAGGACGGCAGCGTCACAACCTGCCCCCGCAGGGCGGCCTGCAGGTTGTAGTAGTGCAATTGGGCGGTCCAGCCTGGATGCTCCCGGTATGGGGTTTACCCCCCCCCAGCCCCTCACGCTACGTGACCATCAGCGCCTCTAAAACCATCAATATCCCTGACCGTACTCACGCGCGGCCAGTTGTTTCTGATTGCGGTGAACGACTTCCATTTTGGTCTCCTTCCAAATTTCCCGATCAGGAAATAGCAGACCGAATCATGCCCTAACCGCACTAAACATTCCCGATCGGGAAATATCGCTTGCACTTAGTCCGGTTTTGACTGACAATTTCCCGAACAGGAAACTGAGTCAGCCATGCCATTCATTCGATCACCTCAACAACTCGGCGATGCACTGCGTGGAGCTCGCAAACAACTCGGGCTGACCCAGCCCCAGTTGGCGCTGGCAGCTGGGGTGGGCGTGCGCTTCATTGTCGACCTTGAAGCAGGCAAGCCCACCTTGCGGCTGGAAAATGTGCTGAGGGTCATTGATGCTCTGGGTGGTGAGCTTCAGTTGAGTGGATTGCCATCCGCTGCTTCCGACGCTCAACGAGAGGATGACGGCCATGGCGCATGAACTGGAAGTCTGGCTTTTCGCCGATCGTGTCGGCACGTTGGCGCTGGTCGATGGGCGGCTAAGCTTTTGCTACGCTCCCAGTTGGCTGACTCACAAAGACGCCATTGCCTTGTCCGCCTCGCTGCCCCTGCAAACGGAGCCGTTAGACGACCGCAAAACGCGCCCCTTTTTTGCGGGTCTTCTACCCGAAGGGCAAATGCGCCGCTTGATTGCGCAGCAGTTCAGGTGTCTGACCAGAACGACTTTGCGCTGCTGGACCACATCGGTGGCGAATGTGCCGGGGCTGTGACCTTCCTTGAGCCGGGGCAGACTATGCCTGTTTCGACAGGCGGCGATGACGTTCAATGGCTGAGCGACGCGGAAGTCGTGGTCATCCTGGATGAATTACCGCGTCACCCCATGTTGGCAGGAAAAGATGGCTTGCGGCTTTCTTTGGCTGGTGCTCAAGACAAACTTCCGGTGGTGTTTGGTGGTGCGTGCATCGGGCTGCCCCTCAATGGCACGCCTAGTTCCCACATCCTGAAATCGTCATCAATTCGTGTTGAATGATACGCAGATTCAAGACAGGGTAGTTGACCTTCATCTCATGAAATACTTTACTTAATCCGCAGTCATCGCTAACATGCCGCGCTTATGTTTTCCGCTAAAACCAACAGTCTGCATCTTACCAAAGTGACCGGCCCTGGCGATCGCCTGGAAGGTCCGGTTGATCTTGCTGCATGGAGTCGTCTGGCGGCGGCGACGGCAGAAGTGAAATCGGTGCAGGCAGATCTGGATTTGCAGCGAAATGGTTCAGTCGTATTGGCAGACGGATTTATAGAGGTTTCTGGACAAATTCGCTGTGAGCGTTGCCTGGGAAACATGCCTTTATCTTTAAAGGTGCCCGTGCATAGCGGTCTGGCTGAAACCGAAGAGATGGTCAGCACGTTGGATCCGGATCTGGACATCGTGTTGGCCGATAGGGGTGTTGTGGCACTGCAGGTGTGGTTGGAAGACGAGGTTCTGCTGGCTTTGCCCATGATTCCGCGTTGTGCGGAGTGGCAATCCGGCACTTGTCCGGTATCCGGACTGGAAGCATTTATTATTGTTGATTAATGGAGATTTGAGACATGGCCGTACCACAAAGTAAAACTTCCCATTCACGTCGTAATATGCGTCGTGCCCATGATTTTCTGGTAACCGTCAACCGCTCGGTCTGTGCGAATTGTGGCGCTGCCAAGTTACCTCATCACGTTTGCCCCGAGTGCGGATTCTACAAGGGCCGTGAAATGGTCAAGAAGTCTGTGGAAGCCTGAGTGACTTGCTGAACCGGCACAACGCGAGCTTGTTCTCATGCCGCATATAGCGGTGGACGCCATGAGCGGAGACAGTGGCCCCTCGACGGTAATCCCTGCCATCAAGGATCTGCTGCAAAATTATCCCGATGTCACTTTTCATCTGGTCGGGGACAGTCATATCCTGAAAAGTGAATTGCAACGCATGCACCTTCAGGATTCGGAGCAGGTGAAAATCCACCATGCCAGTCAGGTGATAGGTATGGATGAGGCACCTTCCCAGGCATTGCGGGGTAAACGCGATTCATCCATGCACATAGCCATTGCCCTGGTTCGCGACGGGCATGCCGATGCAGTGGTCAGTGCGGGTAACACTGGTGCCTTGATGGCTATGGGTAAAGTATTTTTGCGGACTATTCCGGGTATTGATCGTCCGGCGATTGCCGCCTTCCTGCCTACTACCACAGGACGGTTTTTGGCCCTGGATTTAGGTGCCAATGTGGATTGTCACCCTGAACATCTGCTTCAGTTCGCGGTCATGGGCTCGATTCTCGCCGAACGGGTGATGGGTGTGGCCAAACCACGTGTCGGCCTGCTCAATATCGGGTCCGAAGAAATCAAGGGTAATGAGCAGGTCAAGGAAGCTTCTTTGCTGCTGCGTGCGGCACGACTCAACTTCATTGGTAATGTCGAAGGTTCGGACATTTATCGCGGCGTTGCAGATGTGGTCGTTTGTGATGGTTTTGTGGGGAATGTCGCGCTGAAAACTTCAGAAGGACTGGCCAGCATGATCAGTCACGAGTTGCGCGCCAGCTATACGCAAGGGATTTATGGAAAACTGGCTTATCTGGTCAATCGGCCCATCTTGCAGCGACTCAGAAAGCGTCTGGATTCCCGGCAGTATAACGGGGCGACCTTGCTGGGCCTGAATGGGATTGTCATTAAAAGTCATGGTAATGCCGATCGCTACGCCTTTGCGCGGGCGGTGGAAGTCGGCATTGCCGAGGCCAAGCACCGGCTGACCCTGCATATTGCTGAAGTCATTCAGGAAAACCTCAACCCTGTGGTGCGAAACAGCGCGTGAATCCCATTTATAGTCGTATTGCCGCTACTGGCGGATATCTGCCCGAGCGCGTCATGCATAATGCCGATCTCGAACAGATGGTAGACACCAGTGATGCCTGGATTTTTGAGCGTACCGGTATTCGTTCGCGGCATATTGCTGCAGAAAACGAAAAAACCGTTGACATGGCCGAGCACGCCGCCCGGCAAGCCTTACGGGATGCGGATATTCAGGCAGAAGACCTGGATCTCATACTGGTCGCGACTACCACGCCCGATCAGATTTTTCCCAGTACGGCCTGTCTGTTGCAAGCCCGACTGGGTAATCGCGGCGCGCCGGCCTTTGACCTGCAGGCAGTATGTACCGGTTTCATTTATGCTCTGGCTACGGCTGATCAGTTTATTCGCAGTGGTACGGTAAAAACGGCCCTGGTAGTCGGGGTGGAAAGCATGTCCCGCATTGTCGACTGGACCGATCGTTCGACCTGCATTTTGTTTGGAGACGGAGCGGGCGCGGTGGTCTTACGTGCAGATTCGACACCCGGTATCATTTCTACGCATATTCATGCCGATGGAGCCTATGCCGAATTGCTGCAGGTTCCGGAAGGCCGCGATCAATTGACCATGCAGGGTAATGCTGTTTTCCGTATGGCCGTGCGCACGCTGGGGGATATTGTTCAGGAAACTCTGGCAGAAAACCAAATGGGTGCAGAGGATATTGACTGGTTGGTACCCCATCAGGCCAACATCCGCATTATCCAGGCGACGGCCGATAAATTGAATATGCCCATGGATCGGGTAGTGACGACGGTGGAACATCATGGTAATACTTCTGCAGCATCGGTGCCTTTGGCACTGGATGATGCAGCCAGGCGGGGATGCTTCAAGGCCGGGCAAAATCTTCTGCTGGAAGCCTTCGGCGGTGGTTTTACCTGGGGTTCGGCGTTGTTGCGTTGGGCTTGAAGTGTATGTTGCCCACGGGCATCAACTGACAGTTTGCTTTAGGAGGAGTTTCGATTGCACGGCTCTATCGCCTTTGTGTTTCCCGGTCAGGGTTCCCAGTCTGTTCAAATGCTTGCCGATCTGGCTTCTACCCATCCTCTGGTCCAGGAGGTTTTTGCAGAAGCCTCTGACGTATTGGGAGAAGATCTCTGGGCTCTCAGTCAGAATGGTCCCGTCGAAAAACTCAACCAGACCCGCTGGACGCAGCCCCTGATGCTGGCTGCCGGATATGCGGTGTACCGGGTGTGGGAGGAAGAGGGCGGTGCTTATCCTGATTTTGTCGCCGGGCATTCCCTGGGTGAATATACGGCGCTGGTAGTCGCCGACGCGCTGGATTATGCCGATGCGGTTCGCCTGGTGGCCGAACGTGGTCGTTTGATGCAGGAAGCGGTACCGGAGGGGGCCGGTGCAATGGCTGCGGTCATTGGTCTGGCGGATGATGATCTCAAGCGGCTCTGTGCCCAGGAATCTCAGGATAATGTCCTCTCTGCCGCGAACTTTAACGCGCCCGGACAGGTCGTGGTGGCTGGCGAAACCGCCGCAGTGGAAAGACTGGTTGAAGCGGCCCGATCTGCCGGTGCCAAACGGGTCGTTCTGTTGCCGGTCAGTGTCCCCAGTCACTGCAGTTTGATGACTGAAGCGGCTCAACAATTTGCCACAGTGCTGGAGTCGGTCACTTTCCGCGCCCCGAAGGCCATGCTGATCCACAATGCTGACGTGCTGAGTCATACCACGCCCGATAGTATTCGTGCCGTTCTGGCCAAGCAATTATACAGTCCGGTACGCTGGACCGAGACCATTCGTTATCTGGCGCGCCAGGGTGCCCTGACCTTTGTGGAAATGGGACCAGGACGGGTTTTATCCGGTCTTGGCAAGCGGATTGAACCTTCTTTGACCATGCTGCATGTAGAAGATGGTAAAAGCCTCAAGGCTGCTCTGGAGCTGGTTTGATGGGAAGCACACTGGAAAATCAGGTCGCGCTGGTTACCGGAGGCCGTCGCGGTATTGGTCAGGAAGTAGCCCGGGTGCTCGGCAATGAAGGCGCCCTGGTCATTGCTACAGCAACCACCAGCAAGGGGGCTGAGGCCATTTCTGCAAATTTTCAGGCCAGCGGCATCCAAGGACACGGGGTTGTTCTGGATGTCACGGATGATGCGGCGATGGATGCCTGCCTGAAAAAAATTCAAAGTGAGCATGCCGCGCCCAGCATTCTGATTAACAATGCAGGAATCACTCGGGACCAGTTACTGTTGCGCATGAAAGATGAAGACTGGGATGCGGTGATGGCAACCAATTTGCGCGCCGTTTATCGCCTCAGCAAAATTTGTTTGCGCGATATGCTAAAGGCGCGTTTTGGCCGTATAATCAACATAACTTCGGTGGTGGGCAGCATGGGTAACGCCGGACAAAGTAATTATGCGGCGGCCAAAGCGGGCGTAGCAGGTTTTACGCGTGCCCTGGCCAGAGAAGTGGCTGGCCGTCAGGTGACGGTCAATTGTGTGGCTCCCGGCTTTATCAGCACCGATATGACCGAAGGTTTAAGTGAATCTCATAAGGAAGCGCTTTTACAGCAGATTCCAGCAGGTCGCCTGGGTAGTGTCGCCGATGTGGCGGGGGCCGTGGCTTATCTGGCCAGCCCGCAGGCCGGTTATATCACCGGACAAATTCTTCATGTCAATGGTGGCATGTGGATGGGATAAGGTAACGTTGGCTTTACAGGACTGCACCCCTGTGGTCCAATCTCGCCGACAAAAATTTTTAACCAGCAAAGGAGTTTCTCCCAAATGGAAAATGTGGCAGAACGAGTAAAGAAAGTAGTAGTCGAGCAGTTGGGCGTCAATGAAGATGAAGTGACCAATGAGGCTTCCTTTGTGGATGACCTGGGCGCCGATTCTTTGGACACCGTGGAACTGGTCATGGCCCTCGAAGAAGAATTCGACTGTGAAATTCCTGATGAAGAAGCTGAAAAAATTGCTACCGTGCAGCAGGCTATTGATTATGTATCCTCTCACATGCCCGCCAAGGATGCCTGAGACATCGTCTATTTCAGGAACATGAGGAGAACCGACCGTTGAAAAGACGCGTTGTCATTACAGGGCTGGGTATAGTTTCCCCTGTGGGGATCGGTATATCTGCGGCTTGGGATGCCATTGTGCAGGGACGTAGTGGTATTGGTCGCGTCACACGTTTTGATCCTGCCCCTTATAGTTCGCAAATCGCCGGAGAAGTGCGCGGTTTTGATGTCACCCAATACATTCCCAGCAAAGATGCCAAAAAAATGGATTTGTTCATTCATTACGGCATTGTGGCAGCGATGGAAGCCATTGCAGATTCCGGCCTGAAAATCAGTCCGGATATTGCTGAACGGGTAGGTGTTTCGATTGGCAGCGGCATTGGTGGCTTGCCTGGTATTGAGTCCGAACACCAAATTGTTACGGATAGCGGCCCCAGACGTATTTCACCGTTTTTCATCCCGCGTTGTATTGTGAACATGGTCGCGGGACATATTTCCATTATGTATGGTGCCAAAGGCCCGAATATTGCCATGGCTACGGCCTGCTCCACGGGTACCCATTCCATCGGTGATGCCGCTCGGCTCATCGAATATGGGGACGCGGACGTCATGATCGCCGGCGGTGCCGAAGCCGCCATCAGCCCACTGGGCTTGGGTGGTTTTTCAGCATCTCGCGCTCTTTCGACCCGCAATGATGAGCCCGAAAAGGCGAGTCGGCCCTGGGATAAGGATCGTGATGGTTTTATCTTAGGTGAAGGTGCCGGTATCTTGGTCCTTGAAGAATATGAGTTTGCCATGCGGCGTGGTGCCCGTATTTATGGGGAGCTGGCTGGCTATGGTATGAGTTCCGACGCCTATCACATGACCCAGCCCGCAGCTGGCGGGGAGGGGGCAGCCCGGTGTATGCGTGTCGCACTGCATAATGCCGGTTTCCAGCCGGAACAGGTGGGTTATATCAATGCCCACGGCACTTCCACCCCTTTGGGCGATCGTGCCGAGACGGAAGCTGTGCATGCCGTATTTGGAGAGCATGCGCGATCTTTAGCCATGAGTTCCACCAAATCCATGACTGGTCATTTGCTGGGTGCAGCGGGGGGAGTAGAAGCCGTATTTACCACGCTTGCCCTGTATCATGGCATATTGCCGCCGACCATCAATCTGGATACAGCCGATGAAGACTGCGATCTGGACTACGTCCCCTTGCAAGCCCGCCAGCAAAGCGTAGATGTCGCTTTGAGCAATTCTTTCGGTTTTGGTGGTACCAACAGCACTCTCGTATTTCGCCGCCATAGCGACTAATCCGTTCAGTGCGCGTGCAGGCCGTGATGATGAATGGGGTCCCGCAACAATCGGGAGCCTGTCCGGCTGCTATTGATCGCGCTTTTCATTATGGGGATGGTCTGTTTGAGACCATCCCCATCATTCAGGGTAAACCCCTGTTCTGGGATGAGCATCTCCAACGCCTTCAGGCAGGCGCGCAATTATTGCAGATGAATCTACCCGGCTCATTGCCGTGGCTTGAAGATTTTCAGCGCTTGCAAGCGCATGTTTCTTTACCCGATCGCTACGTTCTCAAATTGATTTTAAGTCGTGGTCCGGGAGGGGGTTATGGTATTCCCCGCAATGTCTCCGTCGCCCGTTATCTGTTTGCTTCGGACTGGCCCGAGCGTAGTGCAGCTTATTGGCATCCGGGGATTCTCGCAGATATTTGCTCGGTTCCCCTGTTGACCGGAGCCCCTTATCTGACAGCGAAAACCCTGAATCGTCTGAATCAGGTCATGGCCCGTAATGCCTTGCCGCAGGAATACGCCGAGGGCATCGTCCTCGATCAACAAGGCTTTTTGCGCGAAGGGATTATGTCCAATTTATTTTGGGTTACTGCTGGCATGGTCTATACACCCTCACTGGAGGAGGGTGGTATTGCCGGAATCCAGCGTCAGGCAATTTTGAATTGGCTGCAGACATCGGATATTCCCTGCCAAATCGGGGATTATCGGGCAGAAAACCTGATCGAGGCCGAGGAAATTTTTTTCAGTAACAGTCTGATTGGTATCTGGCCGGTCAGGCGTTTTCAGGATCGTAACCTGGAGGGTAGCCAGGGTAAAATCAGTGCCAAAATACTGCAATGGCAGGCAACACTCGGGCTGGGTCCAACCTGATGCGGCGCATAATCCTGACTTTGCTGCTGGTTATTATTCTCGCTCCGCTGGGCTATTACGGTGTGACCATGTACTTGCCGCAATCTTTTCCCAAGCCGGGAAAGCAGGTCCCTATCCGGCTCGGTAGTGGCACATTGGAAAGTATTCAGATTTTGCACAAGGCGGGTGTTCTGCCTTATCCGCAGATGTTTCGTATGGCCTGGATATTGGCCGGTCGTCCAGTGCTGCAGGCGGGTCTATATGATTTTCAGGGTCATGTTTCGCAGGAGAATATTCTGCAACGTCTGATACATGGGCAATCCCGGCCACTCAATGTGGTCATTATCCCCGGTTGGAATTTGTCGCTGATTCTTCAGGAGTTGCGTTTAAAGTCTCCCTATGTGAACCTGCATGGACTTCCGACGGGCGATCAGGCCGCGCAACAACTGGCTGCCGCAGGAATCGGCGCCCAGGACAGTGCCGAAGGTTGGCTTTTCCCCGACAGTTATCGCTATGTTCCCGGGACTTCAGCCCTGAGTATCCTGAAGCGCGCCTATCAACGAATGGATAAGAATTTACAGCATTTATGGTCGCAACGCGCTCCGGGATTACCCTTGAAAAACCCCTACCAGGCGCTCATTCTGGCTTCTGTGGTGCAAAAGGAAGGAGCGCCTCCCGCACAACAGGCGCATATTGCGGCTGTGTTTTTGAATCGATTACGCCAGGGAATGCCACTGCAGTCAGATCCGACGGTAATTTATGCGCTGGGTAAGCACTATCAGGGGCATTTGACGCCGCAGGAAATGCACGTGTCTAGTGCGTATAATACTTATCTGCATGTAGGGCTCCCGCCAACGCCTATTGCCATGCCCGGCTTAAGTAGTTTACAGGCAGTATTGCATCCGAGTGACAGCCACGACCTGTATTTTATTGCTCAGGGGAATGCCTACCATTATTCGACCAGCTACAATCAACATATCGAGCAGATAAAACGCTATCTGCAACCCACAGCGAGGACGTTTTCATGACAGCCCAGGAATCCACTATCACACCGGGAATGTTCATCACCCTGGAAGGTATTGAAGGCGCTGGCAAAAGCTCTGCCATACCAGTACTGGCGGCTTTTTGTGAAGCTCAGGGATTGAGCGTGGAGCGTACGCGCGAGCCGGGTGGTGGTCATTTGGGTGAAGCCTTGCGCAGCATATTTTTGAATCCGGAATTGGCCCTGGATGTGGAAGCGGAGTTACTTCTGCTTTATGCAGGGCGACGCGACCATTGGTTGAACCGGATTCAGCCGGCGCTGACGGACGGTAAGATCGTCCTTTGCGACCGTTATGAAGATTCCACTTATGCTTATCAGAGTGGGGGCAGGGGATTTCCTCAAGAGCGTATTGCCGAACTGGCGCGCTGGGCTGGCATTACCCGGGCACCGGATTTGACTTTCTGGTTTGATGTTAGCCCGGAACTCGGCGCCGCCCGTATTCGTGCCCGGCGGCCAGATCGTCTGGAACGGGAACAGACCCCATTTTTTACCAAAGCGCGGGCCGTGTTTGCCCAACGTCGGGCGGCCGAACCCCAGCGGATCATCCGCATTGATGCCTCAGCCCCCATGGATCAGGTGCATGCCGCGCTGGAGCAGGCCCTGGCTCCCCGTTTGCGTAAGCATTTTTCATGAAAACTTTTCAGCCAGATCCCCAATCCTGGCAACCCATCCAGGCCTTATTGGCCTCCGGATTACCGCAGGCCATGCTGGCAGTCGGTGATTCCGGTTCTCTGCTGCGTCTGCATCTCGATGCGCTGCAGGCCGCCACGTTGTGTTTCAAGCCGACTGACGAAGGGTTTGCCTGTGAACAATGCCGTTCGTGCAAACTGCTGGCGGAAGGCTCCCATCCGGATTTATGGGTAGCAGCCCCTGAGCCGGGTAAGCAGATAGCCATTGATACCTTGCGTCAGGCCATGGAATGGATTCAGTACACGCCGCAGGTCAGCAACTCGCGCTGGTTGCGCATCGATAATGCCGAAGCCATGACGGTGGCAGCCGCCAACGCCATTCTAAAGACCCTGGAAGAACCCCCCACCCGTGCGCACGTTGTTTTGCATAGTGAACAGGCTTCCCGTCTATTGCCTACCATTCGCTCCCGCCTGCAGCGCATTCCCCTGCCGGAAATGCAGATGGTGCAGTCCATGCACTGGCTGCAACAGCAGGGTGTGGATGCAGAAAATAGCGGCGCTTTGCTCCGTCAATTAGGCAATCGGCCCTTGCGCGCCCTGGAGCTTTGGGAGGCCGGTTGGCTGGAGCAGCGCCAGCAATGGCTGCGTAGTTTGCTGGATTTATCTGGGCAGGGGGTCGTGGCGGCCCTGAAACTTGCGGAGCAATGGAGCAAAAGTTCGGATCTATTTCTGATCCGGGAGATGGTACTGAATGTCCTCGCCGATTTTATGCGTTTGCGACAGGGGCTGCTGGACAGAATCGCTGACCTGGACTATCTAGAAGAGTTGCGACTGAAAGCTCCGGATATTTCGGCGGAAGCGCTGCAGTCCAACCTGGATGGCTGGTTGCAACTGCCATTGACCCTGTCCCAAAACAGTAACGGGATGATGGTCATGGAAAAGTTGCTTTTGGACTGGCTGAAATTGTGGCCAAGGAGGAAAACCCATGGAATTCAAAACTGAACCCAAACCGGGAGGCGCGGCTACCGCGTTGTCTGTAGTATTGCGTGATCCCCAGGCCGTACAGCGTTGCTTTATGTCTGCCATCAAGGGCGGCGGATTACTGGTGGAAACACCTAATCTTCTTCCCATGGGTACTGAAGTGCTGCTGATGATTACCCTGCCCGACAGCCAACCCCGCGCCCCGGTGATGGGTAAGGTTATCTGGGTCACCCCTGTGGAAAACCGCGATGGTCGGCCACCGGCCATCGGCGTCCAGTTTCAGAATGATCGCTCAGGGGTGCTCACGCGCATTCAGAATGCCCTGTCTGGATTGCCCACCCATGGTGATGCAGTGCTGAGTTTTTGACGGGATTTTCTTCAGCTTTTCAGTGTCAGGATTTGCAGTTGCGGGTACCAAGATTTCCGGTCATTGCTCTTTGAGCAAGGTCTGGGTTACACTTCGCAGCCTCAGGAGAGGTGACCGAGCGGCCGAAGGTGCAGCACTGGAAATGCTGTGTACT
>NZ_JAGDVS010000050.1 GCF_023255755.1 Acidithiobacillus sp.
CCTTCCAATCGGCTCCCTACATTTTACTGGAAATGGGGAGTTTTTCGAACTTCCCCTTACATTGTCATTGCGCCCATAACCCGGTGCTTGTGGAGGTGAAGTCGCAACTGGCCGCACAATCACGCGTGCGGTTGCACCAGGTGCTGGAAGCCCAAAGGCGCCAAGTTTGCGGTGGTGGGTGTCGTGCCGAGAGCTTCGGTTACGGTGCTGGAAAATTTGGTCGTATTGAAAATAAAGATCACGTGTTTTATGGTCTGGACTTCGTTCACTCCGAACTGTCTCCGGAGAAGGGCTGGGCGGCCCCCGAATTCGCAAGGCGTTCTCAAGGAAGCCTGATTACATCACAGATCCGCCCCATGGTGTGTCCGGCCGGGAAGGCGGCGAGCACCGGAGGCGGAGTTTCAGCAGAAATTACCCTTACCAGGAGTCTATAGTCATGGATGTTCGTGCAGCAGTCGCCTTTGAGGCGGGTAAACCACTGGTCATTGAAACCGTGCAACTGGATGGCCCCAAGGAGGGTGAGGTGCTGGTGGAGCTTAAAGCCACCGGCATTTGCCACACCGACCATTTTACCCTTTCCGGCGCAGACCCTGAGGGCCTGTTCCCGTGCATTCTCGGCCATGAAGGCGCCGGGATAGTCGTCGACATTGGGCCGGGTGTAAAGAGTCTCAAAAAGGGCGACCACGTCATTCCTTTGTATACCCCCGAATGTCGCGAGTGCGAGTATTGTCTTTCGCGCAAGACCAATCTCTGTCAGAAGATTCGGACGACCCAGGGGAAGGGACTGATGCCCGACGGGACGACGCGCTTTTCGTTCAAAGGCAAGCCGTTGTTCCATTACATGGGCTGCTCGACCTTCGCCAATTATACCGTGATGCCGGAAATCGCCCTTGCCAAAATCCGGGAAGATGCCCCTTTCGACACGACCTGCTACATCGGCTGCGGGGTAACCACGGGTATTGGCGCCGTGGTGTTTACGGCAAAGGTGGAGCCCGGCGCCAACGTGGTGGTTTTTGGACTGGGCGGCATCGGCCTGAATGTGATTCAGGGCGCCAAGCTGGTGGGCGCCAACATGATCATCGGGGTGGATTTAAATCCGGCCCGGGAGGCCATAGCCCGGAAGTTCGGTATGACGCACTTCGTCAATCCGAAGGAGATAGAAGGCGACCTCGTGTCCCATCTGGTCGAACTGACCCATGGTGGTGCGGATTACAGCTTCGAGTGCATCGGTAATGTGAAGGTCATGCGCCAGGCGCTGGAGTGCTGTCATAAAGGCTGGGGTGTTTCCTGCATCATCGGCGTTGCTGGTGCCGGCCAGGAGATATCGACTCGTCCCTTCCAGTTGGTTACCGGGCGGCGATGGATCGGCAGTGCGTTCGGCGGCGCGCGCGGGCGTACCGACGTTCCGAAAATTGTCGACTGGTATATGGACAAGAAGATCAACATCGACGACCTTATCACCCATCGTCTCAAACTGGAAGACATCAACGAAGGGTTCCATCTTCTGGAAACGGGGGAGTCTATTCGCAGTGTGGTGGTGTATTGATGGCTTCGTTAGAAACACGGGAAGAGCATAGCTGCTTTGGCGGGCGTATGGGTTATTACACCCATGCGTCCAGTGCCACCGGAATACCCATGAATTTCGCGGTGTACCAGCCGCCCCAGGCGTTGGGCGGTGCCCGGGTCCCGGTCGTATATTATCTGGCGGGATTATCCTGCACCGAAGAAACGTTCATGATAAAAGCCGGCGCACTGCGTCTGGCCGCCGAACTGGGGCTGATGCTGGTCGCCTGCGATACCAGTCCCCGCGGATTGAACATCCCCGGTGATTCGGACAGCTGGGACTTCGGCGTGGGGGCGGGGTTTTATCTAAACGCAAGAATGCCGCCCTGGACCCGGAACTACCGGATGGGCAGTTATGTAGATCATGAGTTGCCAACCTTCATTGAAGAACATTTCCCGGCATCTCCCGAACGCCGGGGTATTTTCGGGCACTCCATGGGCGGTCATGGGGCGCTGGTGCTCGCTTTGCGCAACCCGGAACATTGGCACTCGGTATCGGCATTTTCGCCCGTCTGTAACCCCAGCACTGTGCCCTGGGGAGAAAAGGCTTTCGGGAATTATCTGGGGCCTGATCGTGAGCAATGGCAGGAATGGGATGCCAGCATGCTGATGCGCCAGCGTCCCTACCCCGGCGGGATACTGGTGGATCAGGGAGAAGCGGATCCTTTCCTTGCGGCGCAACTGAAACCGGAGACTCTGGAGGCCGCCGCAGAGGCTTCCGGGCAACAACTCCGTCTGCGACGGCACCCGGGTTATGATCATTCCTACTGGTTTATCCAGACTTATATAGCCGACCATCTGCGGTACCACGCCCTGAAGCTGGGTTGTGCCGACTAAGATTTTCCGCCTTGCGGATTTGAATTATGAACTGAAGGGCAACGGCAATAAGGCCCTGGAAGCACCTGTGGAATCCAGGGCCTTATCCACCGTGCTACGATCGAGGTGCGGCGCATATAACTCTATGAAGGTGTAGAGATACCCGCGTAAATACGTTCCCTGCCTTAACGCCAGGTAAGCGATACTGGGTTCGAACAGGTGACTCGCATCAATCACCTCCAGCCTTATATCCCGTGCAGGGTCATAAGCCATTTTGGCGACAATGCCTATACCCAGCCCCAGTTCCACGTATGCCTTGATGACATCAGAGTCTATGGCGGAAAGTACAATGTTGGGGGACAAGCCGTGATCTGCAAAGGTTTTGTCGATCAGGGAACGCCCCGCAAAGGCCTGGTCATAGGTTACTATCGGATAGGCGGCAACCGCTTCCAGCGTCAGCGGCTGGCTTTGCAGCAGCGGATGGCCGGTGGGTGTGATAACGGCGCGATTCCACTGATAGCAGGGCAGGGCGACAAGACCCGCGTAGGAATTTAATGACTCCGTTGCGATAGCCACGTCTGCCTCTCCCGCTGCAAGCATCTCCGCGATCTGGGTAGGATTGCCCTGGCGCAGGCGCAACTGAACTCCTGGGTAGCGTTCCGTAAAGGTTTTTATCGCCCTGGGCAAGCTGTATCGGGCTTGGGTATGGGTGGTGGCGATCACAAATTCGCCACAATCTCCCTGGGAAAACTCCTGTCCCACTTTTCGGATATTTTCGATATCACCGACTATCCGTTGTGCAAAAGTGAATATCTGCTCACCTGCCGGGGTCATTCCGGTTATGCGTTTTCCTTTGCGCACAAAAAGCGCCACATTGATCTCATCTTCCAGGAGTTGAATCTGTTTGCTTACCCCGGGTTGAGAGGTGTACAGGCTGTCGGCCGCGGCCGACGCATTGAAGTTCTGGCGTACTACCGCGCAGATGAAACGAAGTTGTTGCAGGTTCATGGTCGGTCGCTCATCCGGGCTGGTTGGTGAGTATGGCGTACTGTTTGATTTTGTTGGCCAGGCCCACCAGGAAGAAGCCGAGTGCCTCGGCGGCACGGTGTTGATCGCCGTGGAAACGCTTCAGCGCGGAGATGATCATGCCACGCTCCATACTTTCCATATGTCCCTCTAAATGCGCTCTCTTCCATTCATACAATTATACAAATCCTGCCAGAAATTGGCCTGCTCCACCAGTTGGTCGAGCGGTACATTGGTGATGGCGATGATCTGCATATCGGAATAATGCGTTTTATCGCTGCCGAGCGGTTTCGCTTCGCCGGATGCAGAAAGCGGAGTAAATTGGCCTGCAGGGAGACAGACATGTCTTCTACTTCAACCAGCAGGACCGTATCGCCATCCGCCGCGGAGAATAGGCCGAGACGATCGCTCAGCGCCCCGGTATAAGCGCCGCGACTATATGGGTGCTGGCGAGGGCCAGTGCCTCGCCGCCGCTGGAGATGATGATGCATTCATAGTGCGTGGACAGCGTCCAGCTCAAGTTGCGGGCTTCCTGCTTGTCCGTCAGGGCGAACAAAATGGCTGGAACCGCGCGCGGGCTTGCTTCCATGTGTACCTCGGTGTGAAAGGGAGGTTCCACAAAGTATATTAACTTTCTTTGCAATGATACAAACTACTCTGGCTTGCTATGCGCTAACATGACACTTATTTAACATTATGATTGTTTCGCAACATTTCTGCTTAAGGTTTTGCATGGTGCCCATAAGACCATTTTAGAGGAGGTCATGACGGTGGCGAGCGTGCTTTGGCTTCAGGTAGGGGGCTGTTCTGGAAGTATCATGTTTTTTCTCCATGCGGAGGAGCCGGGCGCCTGCGACCTAGTGACGGATTTTGGTATCGGCGCTGTCCCTACGGGCTTTCTGCTGCGGGACGAATCATGATTATTGCCGACTCGGGTAACAATCGCGTGCTGCTTTGGGACCGGCGGTCATGAATTCCCCCGCGGACCGGGTCGCAACCCTAGGCGAGGAAGTCCGGGTGCGCGGACTGGTTCAGGGCGTTGGTTTCCGTCCTGCGGTTTGGCGCATTGCCCGCGACTGCGGGTTGTCCGGTGATGTGTGCAACGATGGGGAAGGGGTGCTGATCCGGATCTGGGGGCCTGCAACAGAGCGGGATCGATTTCTGACTCGCCTGCGCGACGAACCCCCCCCGCTTGCGCGTATCGACGAGATGGTCCGCGGATATTTGCACGAAGATCCTCCTGAGGGACTTTTCGGGATCAGCGCCAGCCGGTCCGGCCATGTGCATACGGGGGTGGTACCAGACGCCGCTACCTGTCCTGCCTGCCTGCAGGAGATTTTTGACCCCTTCAACCGGCATTATCGCTACCCTTTCACTAATTGCACGCACTGTGGTCCGCGTTTCTCGATCCTCGAAGACATCCCCTACGATCGCGCCCATACCTCCATGGGCGCCTTTCCGCTCTGCAGGGATTGCCGCGCGGAATACGGAAGTCCGGAAGACCGGCGCTTCCACGCGCAACCGGTGGCCTGCCATGCCTGCGGCCCGAAGGCCCGGCTCATCCGGCTGGATGGCCACGCGTTCAGTGCCGATCGATATACCCAACTGGACGCGGTGGACGCGGCGACCAACCTCCTCAAGCGCGGGGAGATCGTGCTCATCAAAGGGCTCGGCGGCTTCCATCTTGCTTGCGATGCCACGAATGAAAGTGCGGTGTCCGCCTTGCGCCTGCGCAAACACCGCTCCCATAAGCCATTGGCGTTGATGGCCAGGGATCTGGACGTCCTGCGTCGCTATGCGCAAGTGAGTCGCGCAGAGGAGAAGTTGCTGCAATCCCATCGGGCGCCCATCGTGCTGCTGAATCGCCTGAAAAACGATTCCCTGGCAGCCGGTATTGCACCGGGGATGCGCCGACTTGGTTTTATGCTGCCTTATACCCCCCTGCATCATCTCCTGCTGCGCCGGATGGACCGGCCGATCGTACTGACGAGCGGTAATCTCTCGGACGCGCCACAGGTTATTGACGACACGGCCGCCGTCCGAACCCTGCGGGGGGTGACCGACTGGATGCTGACCCATGACCGGGCCATCATCAATCGCGTCGATGATTCCGTGGTGCAGATGGCGGGGAATGAGGCCATGATCCTGCGCCGGGGGCGGGGCTATGCGCCGGAATCGTTGCCACTGCCCGCGGGTTTCGGGGCGTCACCGGACCTGCTGGCGCTAGGCGGGGAACTCAAGAACACTTTCTGTTTGATCAAGGACGGACAAGCCATCCTTTCCCAGCACATGGGCGATCTCGAACAGGCAGCGGTCTGGGACGACACTGTCCGGAATCTGGCCCTCTACGCCCGGCTCTTCCAGCATGTGCCCGAGGCCGTCGTGGTGGATCGCCATCCCGAATATCTGTCGCGCAAGTGGGGGATGGAGATGGCGGAGGAAGGCGATCTCCCCCTGATTTCCGTGCAACACCACCACGCCCATATTGCCGCGGTCATGGCGGAACACGGCCTGCCGCTGGAGCATCCGCCGGTCATCGCCCTGGCTCTGGACGGCATGGGTCTGGGCGATGGGGGCGCTTTGTGGGGTTGTGAGTGTTTGCAGGTGCATTACCGAGAAATCCGTCACCTGGGCGGGTTGCGGCCCTCCGCCCTGCCGGGAGGCGGCCTCGCGATGCGCGAACCGTGGCGTAATGCCTTTGTGCAGCTTGCGGATACCTTCGGCTGGTCCGTGGCACGCCAACAATTCGCTGATCTGGCCATCATGCAGTACCTGTCCGAAAAGCCGGTAGCGCAGTTGCTGCACATGCTGGATAGGAATGTCGGCGTGCCGCTTTGCAGTTCCGCCGGGCGGCTTTTTGACGCCGTCAGCGCGGTCTGTGGCCTGTGCATGGACCGGGTGAGTTATGAAGGGCAGGCGGCCATGCTGCTGGAGGCCTGCGTCGATCCGGATATCATCGAGGACGCCGCTGAACCGGGCTACCCTTTTGGCATCGTCGAAAGCGAAAAGGGCTTCATTCAGATGGATCCGCGGACCCTGTGGCAGCCCCTGCTGGGCGATCTCCAGGGCGGGGTTCCGGTGGCGACCGTTGCCGCGCGCTTCCACAAAGGCTTCGCCGCTGGCTTGGCGCAAT
>NZ_JAGDVS010000007.1 GCF_023255755.1 Acidithiobacillus sp.
GGCGGCTACTGCCAGGGGGCGGGCGGTGAGGGTATGTGGGCAGATGAGGACGAGGAGGAGCGCTGCGAGGGTGGGTGTGAGGATGGGACCGCCCGCCGACATGGCGTAGGCGGTAGAGCCGGTGGGTGTGGCGATGATGAGTCCGTCAGCGCGCTGGGTATAGACGAAACGGCCGTCTATCTGCACTTGCAGTTCAATCATGCTTTCGCCGTCGCCCTTGTGGATGAGCACTTCGTTGATGGCGAGGCCGGCATGGAAACACTCCTCACCACGCCACAGTTCGGCATGGAGGACGCTGCGCAGATCTTGCTGATAGTGGCCTTCCAGAATGGGCGGCAGGGCTTCGCTGACCTGGTCGATGGAAAGGTCGGCGAGAAAGCCGAGCCGCCCCTGATTGATGCCGAGGATGGGGATACCACTTTGTGCAGTCTGTCGCGCCGTCCCCAGCAGGGTACCGTCGCCGCCGAGGGCGATGACGAGGTCGGTATCTGCATTCGCTTCCGCGAACGAGAGCAGCAGCAGGCCCAGGCTGTCGCCAATATCCGCGGCGCACTGGGTTTCCAGAAAAGTGGGGATGTCTTGTGCCAGCAAAAAATCCCGCAGCCGTTGCAATCCGGGGAGAACCGAGGGATCACGGTATTTGCTGACGAGCAGGACACGCTGGAAGGGTTTGGTCATGGGGGTAGCGTACATGGGGGCGGGGCTGGCGCCAAGGGGCTGCGGCCATTTTTGCGTGGCTTCGATCTTAGGGCAAGGCGCCACCTTGTATCCACAAATAAAAGCCGCGCAAGAGCAGGTGGGGCTGATAGAAGCTGCCGGGGATGCCGGGTTGCCAACGTTCGGCATCACCGCCGGTGATCAGTATCTGTGCCTGGGGGCTGTACTGGCGATAGTCGGTAATGGCGCCGCGCAGGGCATCGGCAAAAAGATGGATGACCCCGGCCTGAATGGCGCTGCTCGTGTCATTGCCCAGCATTTCCGCTGGGGTGTTCAGGACGACTTCGGGGAGGAGTGCCGTGCCTTCATGCAGACCGCGCAGGCTCATGGCGATACCCGGCAGGATACGTCCGCCCCTGAAATGTCCGCCAGCCAGCAGGTCGATAGTGATGGCGGTGCCCATGTCGATGACGATGCTGTCTTGTCCGGGGAAGTCCATGGCGGCGGCGAGCAGGCAGCAGCGGCGGTCAAAGCCGAGGCTTTCCGGCGGATGGTAGTCGTGCGGCACGATGCGGCGAAAAAAGCCGGGGTCGGGTTCGCGGACACCTGCTATGGATAAGGCTTCCCGCCAGGCGGTAAGCGCCGCAGGCACGACACCGCCCAGCGCGACGGGTTCCTGGTTACGCGCGCTGAGCCATGGTAAGCCGGGCTGCTGCAGGATTTCCGCGGGTGGCAGTGAAGTGGCCACGCTGACGCTGTCGAAATGCACGCCATCGCGGGTGCGCGCCAGCAGGGTGCGAGTATTACCGACGGCGATGAGGATCATGGATGTTGGGGCCGCAGGCTGACATCGCCGGCACTCAACCAGACCGTACCTGTATCCGTACAGGTTACCTGCAAGCGCCCGTCGAGGCCGAGGCCCAGCACCTGGGCCGCACGCACGCCCTGCGCGTCGCTGATCTGAACGGACTGACGGGTCAGGCGATCCGCCTTCTTCCACAGGGGCAGGAAGGGCGTGAAGCCCTCCTCCGCAAAACGCGCGAAGTCTTCCCGCCATTGGCGGAGAATAGCACCGGCGAGGGTGCTGCGGGTGACCCTGATGTCGAGATCGGCGAGGCTCACGGCAGTGGCGGGCAGACCGGGATCATCGTGGATGTTGAGTCCCAAACCGACCACCAGCCGGGTCTCTCCGTGGCGGCGCGGGCGGGCTTCGACCAGAATGCCCCCCAGCTTGCGCCCCCCCACCCAAAGATCATTGGGCCACTTGACCCAGAGATCGGGCAGGCGCGCCTGCAGCAGGGTGAACACGGACAGGGCGGCAACGATGGTTAGTGCCGCATTGACCGGGCTGTGCTGAGTCCAACCATAACTCAGGTAGAGATGGCGCCCGAAAGGTGAAGACCACTGGCGCCCGCGCCGCCCGCGCCCGGCCCACTGGCTCTCGCTCAGGCAGACGTCGACGCGGGTATCCTGCAACACTTCGGTATTGGTCGAGGCGCAGCACAGTGGCAGGTGGATATGCGCCGGGTCGATGCCGCCGATGTCGGCAATTTCCTGGGCGGAGAGGGGCGCGGCGGGATATTCCAGGTGCACGCCGCCATCCCGCGCATACAGGGGGAAGCCCCATTCGCCGGCCTCCGCCAGCAGCGCAGACTGAAGCCCGCCTGGATTATCGGCAGGCCAGGCATGGGGCACTCCATCGGCCACCGCCGTCAACAAGACCTGTAATGCCGTCGAAGGCGCGTCAGGAGCGGATATGGCCATCTCCCAGGACGATCCATTTCTGCAGGGTCAGGCCTTCCAGTCCTACCGGCCCGCGTACATGCAGGCGGTTGGTGGAGATGCCGATCTCTGCACCCAGACCGTATTCAAAGCCGTCGGCAAAGCGGGTGGAGGCATTGACCATGACGGAACTGGCATCCACCTCGCGCAGAAAGCGGCGGGCGTGGGTGTAATTTTCGGTGATGATGGACTCGGTATGCTGGGAGCCATAACGGTTGATGTGTTCCATCGCGGCGTCGAGATCGTCCACCACTTTGACGGAAATGATCGGCCCCAGGTACTCAGTGGCGTAGTCCTCTGCGGTGGCGGCGATGGCACCGGGGATGCGGGGCAGGCCGCGTTCGCAGGCGCGAATCTCGATCCCCTTCTCCTGCAAAGCCGCGGCGATGGGGCCAAGCAGGTCATCCATCCGTTCCTGATGAATGAGCAGGCTCTCTGCCGTATTGCAGGTGCCGAGCCGCTGGGTTTTGGAATTGACGACCACTTTGAGCGCCTTGCGGGGATCGGCGTCGGCGTCCACATACACATGGCAGTTGCCATCCAGATGCATGATCACGGGTACGGTGGCTTCGGCCTTGATGCGGGCGATAAGGCCCTTGCCACCGCGGGGAATCACCACATCCACATGGCGATCCATGCTGATCAGGATACCCACGGCTTCGCGCTCAGCGGTGTTGACGTACTGCACCAGATCCAGGGGCAGGTTGGCCTTGCCGAGGGCAGCGCGCAGGCGCTCGGCGATGGCCAGGTTGCTGTGCAGGGACTCGGAACCACCACGCAGGATGACGGCGTTACCCGATTTGACGCAGAGGCCGGCGGCATCGGCGGTGACGTTGGGGCGCGATTCGTAGATCATGGCGATCACGCCGAGAGGCGCACGCATATGTCCCACCTGGATGCCGCTGGGGCGGTAACGCAGGTCGGTGATCTCGCCCACGGGGTCGGGCAGGGCGGCAATTTCTTCGAGGCCTTTGGCCATGGCTTCGATACGGGCTTCGTCCAGACGCAAGCGATCAATGAAAGCATCATCTTTACCCGCTTCTTCGGCGCTGCGTAAATCTTTGCGGTTGGCGCGTTGCAGATTGTCGGCGTCGCGGCGCAAAAATTCCGCCATGGAGCGCAAGGCGCTGTCTTTGGCGGCGCTGTCCGCGCTTTGCAACCGGCGCTGGGCGCTGCGGGCGCGTTCACCGATTTTTTCCAGTTCGCTACGTAAATCCAAGATGGAGCCTCCTGTGTTGGGCTCGGGCCGGACGTGAGGGCAACGGAAAGCCCGCCGCTGATCCGTGCCGGGAAACGGCGCCCGCGTGACCTAACCAGTGCGGGTATTGTTGGTATTGTGCCGTTCCAGAGCCATTCCGGCAATCCGCAGGCAGAGACTGCGGGCATTCAAGACAGCCGCCAAGGGGTGCCGCGGTAGACCCAGGTGGCGAGGAGTGTGGTGGCGGCGATGGCGATACAGGCGGAAAAACCGAAGGCATAAGGGGCGCCGGCCTCTTCCCATATCCAGCCGAACAATAATCCCGCAGGGATCGCACTGATGCCGGTGGCCAGGTTGTACCAGCCAAAGGCCGTGCCGCGCTCGTCGCCGGTGGTCAGATCATTGATCTGGGCCCGTTCGGCCCCTTCGCTGAAGCCAAAAAACAAACCATAGGACAAGGCCACCGCCCACAACAATGGGAGGCTTTCCACCATGGCGAACAAGGCGTAGTTGCAGCCGTAGGCCGACCAGCCGATGAATAAAACGGGTCGCCGCCCCAGTTTATCGGCCAGTCGTCCGCCGCCCATGCCGGTGCTGCTCTTGGCCGCATGGATGGAGGCCCAGAGGAGGAGTACCTGTACGACGTCCATGCCGAGCTGATAAGCACGCAGAAGAATGAAGGTTTCGGTGGCGCGGGCCAGGGTGAACAAGCTCAGCGTAAGGAGATAACGCCGGATGTGAGGTGACAGGTGGTGCGGGTTCAGGGAAATATGGGCTGGGGTCCGGTGACTGAGTGGACGTGGTACCTCACGCACACCGCCACCGAGGAGCAAAATGGCGATGGCGCCGGGAATGGCTGACAGGAGGATGACATCTTCCAAGGGAATTCCGGAAAAATGCAAAACGGCCGCTGCCACCAGAGCCCCCATCACCGCGCCTCCATTGTCCATGGCCCTTTGGTAGCCAAACGCAAAGCCGATGCGTTGCGGTGGCGTGGAATCTGCCAGCAAGGCATCCCTTGGTGCGGTGCGGATACCTTTTCCCATCCGGTCGATGCTGCGCACGAGCAAGAGCATGGGCCAGCTTCCCACCACAGCGATGAGTGGCCGCGCCAGATTGGAAACCGTGTAGCCGATTACCGTCAGCCCCTTGCGCCGCCCACCGATGAGGTCAGAATGTCGGCCGGACCAGAGTTTGAGAAAGCTCGCTACGGTATCCGCCACCCCTTCTACCAGGCCCAGGGCCACCGGACCCGCAGCGAGTATGGTGGCCAGGAGGACGGGGATGAGAGGAACCACCATTTCCGAGGCCAGATCATTGAAGAAACTGACCAACCCGAGAACGAGAACGGTGAATGGCAGAGCCTGGCGCATGGGTGCTAAACCTTATGGAGCGCCTTCATGGCGCGAGTCAGGTTACTAAATAAATCCATCGTCATTTGCATGTCCGCAGGCAGAGATCGGTCAGTGCGGGCCAGACTGGCGTGGGATCTTGCCCCTTGATGCGGGCGTCGATGGCGAGGCAGTCTTCAATACCCGCCCGCAGCTCCGGGCGGGTCAGGCGCCGGGCGGCGTTGCGCAGCCAACCCTGCCGTGGCGGAAAAATCCGGTTCTGGCGGAAGAACGCATCGGCATCCACGCCGCCAGCCCGCAATTCAGCCAGCAGGCGCAGGTCCTTGTGCAGGACCCACAGGCACAATGCCGGTTCACCGTCACCACTGCGCAGGCGGTCGAGAATGCGCAGGATTTGTTCTGTCTCGCCGCGCAGGACCGCGTCGGCGAGATCGTAAATGGTGAACTGACTGCTGTCTGCCAGTACCGCGCGGATAGCGGTGACATCAATGCTCGGTCCTGGATAGACCTGTTGCAGCCGCTGAATGGCCTGATGGCAGGCACTGAGATTGCCGGCACTGAGGTCGGTGAGCAGCTGGACGGCAGCGCTGTCGGCCTGCATTCCGGCGGCGCGCAGGCGCTGCTCCACCCAGCGCGGCCAGTCCTGCCCCTCTGGGCGGTATAGCAGGAGCGTGTGGCCGTGGGTCTCGATGTCCTTGAACCAGGCGGTTTTCTGCGTGCTGGCGTCAGGGCGGGGGCCACTGAGAATCAGCAGGGCGTCGGGAGGTGGCGAGGCCAGCCAGTACTGCAGGGCGGCGCTGCCTTCTTTGGGGACTTTGGGACTATCCAGACGCAGCAGGAGCAGGCGTTGTTCAACGAAAAGCGAACCCGCATCCCGCTCGTCGCGCAAGGCATCCCAGACCGTACCGCCTTGCTGGCCGAGGCGCTGTTTCTGGCCGAAACCATGCTGTGCCGCAGCGGCGATCAGGGCATCTTCCGCCTCCTGCAAGAGTAGGGGCTCATCGGAAAAGAGGCCATATACTGATGCCAGGGGGCCGCGTAAATGGCTGGCCCATTGCGCCGGCTTCAGCCGCATCTCAGGGTGCCTGCTGGCGGAAGCTGGGGCTGTTGAGCACCTGTCGCAGAATCTGCCGTGCGCCCTGCTCCATCAGCAGGCGCTGCACGGTGACCTGCTGCTCGTTGGTGCCCAGTGGGCTGCCGCTGTTGTAGCTGAAGCTGTTCTCCACCAGCAGCGGCTGGGCAGCGAGGAGCACCTTTTGGTCGCTGCCGATAACGCTGAATTCGGCGTGCAGGGTGTTGAGAAACTCCAGAGCGACGCCGCTGCCCGGGCTCATGCTGATGATCCGCTGGCTGACGTACGCGCTGTCGATCTGGATCTGGGGGCCATCGGGCGTTGCCTTGTTGCCGTCCCGCTGCAGTTCGCGATGGACGGCCTCGGCCAGGCTGCCTCCGGCGGGGCCGCTGCCGACGACGCGCAGCCCCGTCAGCTTGGGCGGAATGGTGGCCCCGG
>NZ_JAGDVS010000100.1 GCF_023255755.1 Acidithiobacillus sp.
CTCGTAGCATTTTACATCAAAACGACGCGTGAAGCACGGGGTGGTGAACAGTTACCATTTTTGAAGCTCCCGAATGACGTCGCGGAGCCCGCATGTACCCGGTATGACATCAATCTAGTCGGAATGTAATAGCACTCAAATGCTGACTTGCAGTGCAGAAAAGACATCCACAGGTCGTATGCGAGGCCTACACGCTCATATACTTCGTCAAGGTCTATGGAGCCCGCCCGGAATACGCGTCCGGAGGGTGTTGGTATTGCCTGATCGAAAAGAGCATCTGCCCGATGCGTGAGCACCCCCTCAGCTAAACCTGCCCTACCGTATCTCTTCGAATTTTGGTCTGATATGGCCACATCTTCCACACCATCTGCATCGATAATTCTGTGATCACAGAATACGAGCCCGACTTTTTCATCCTGCTCCATGGGATGGATGAGGGTTTCCAGGAAGTGCGCATCTAATACATCGTCATCATGAATATTCGCAATATATTTACCCTTCGCCAACTTCATGCCGCTTCTGGCGTTCGACACCATGCTGAGGGACGGCTCACGGCCAATATAGTGAATCCGGGGGTCATCAAACGCCCTGCACATCCGGGCGCTCTCTGGCGAGTTGGAGTTGTCCGCGACAATTAGTTCAAAGTCACCCAGTGTCTGCCCGAGGATGAAGGTTATGGTGATCTTTAGATACTCTGGCCGTTTGTACGCTATCAGCACCACGGAGACGAGCGGATTCTTCTCTAAACCCTCAGGCTGAACGGAGGTCATAACCAGCCGAAATCGCGCGGTACCACCGCCACCCGGTCGGCGTGTTCCATGACGCATAGTCCACGGAGATATCCGTCACCTGCGCGACGGGCAAGGGCACGCAAGGCAGTGCCGCCTGCGCATACCGACCGACAAAGCCGTTGGCGCCGGTGAGCAAGAGTTTCATGCTCTTATCATTTCCGCAAAAAATCCTCTAATAAAATAATGCACCCCTCTTTTTGCGCCCTATCAAAATACCGCCGGTCGGCGGTTACCAGCACAGCTTCGGGAAGAAGCAGAGCCAGCGCGTGATACAGGGTATCGAAAAGATGATGCCCGTATCGCCGGGAAAGGTCGATGGCCAGCGTATACAGTTCCGGCCCTTCAGCCACCCGGAAATCCAGCCGCAACAGATCTTCCATATCCTCCTCGGCAGTATCGGGTTTTTCACGCGCCAGCACTGCGGCCATTTCCGCATAAAAATGCGGCGGTTGGACGCTTTCCGCAACACCTGACAGCGTTTGCTCCAATAAGGCTATGGCCTGAGGGACGTGGTCTTCATCAGCCCGAAAACGCAAAAACCACTTCAGTGCGACACTGGCATCAATGACCCAGTTCACGGGCGGCCACTTTCTCTCGCTTCCCGGCACTCGGCCGTACTCACTATCGGCGCCGACTCGCGACGCTCCAAAATGCGGGTAGCGGCTTGCCGTGCGCGAGCCTTACGCTGCGCACGATCCACTGCCTCCCGCATTAAAGCAGCGATGATGGCACTTTTGTTTTCCTTGCAAAAGGTCGCATTAAAGGCCACTTTTACCTCATCGGGAACGCTGAAATTGACCGTAGCCATTTTAAAACACCATTGTTGATGAATTCAACAATCACTATAGGTCGTCTTCTGCCCGACCGCAACGTATTTGACGGCGAAACGCCGCCCACTCCCGATCCACGAAGGCTGTGAATTCCGAGCCCAGCAACTGCACGTTGGGCCCCGCCTTGCTCCCTTCATATTACGAAACAACCCGCCCGTAGCGGTCATCGAAGCGCACGATATCATCCTCGCCCAGATATTCTCCGCTCTGCACCTCGATCATGACCAAGTCGATCACGCCGGGGTTGAGGAGGCGGTGGGGGGTGCCGGCGGGGATGTAGGTGGACTCGTTGGTGTGGACCAGACGATCCTCGCCACCGTTGACGATTTTGGCGGTGCCCGACACCACGATCCAGTGCTCGCTGCGGTGGTGGTGCATCTGCAAAGACAGGGCCGCGCCCGGCTTGACCAGGATGCGTTTGATCTTGAAGCGGGTGCCTTCCTCCAGCACCGTGTAAGTACCCCAGGGGCGGTGGACGGTGCGGTGCAGCTTGTGGGCCTGGTGGCCGCGCCGCTTGAGTTCAGCCACGATCCGTTTCACGTCCTGATCGCGGTCCTTGCGGGCGATGAGGAGCGCATCGGGGGTATCCACCACGATCAGTTCCTCCACACCCAGCAAGGCGGTCAGACGGTCCGTACTATGGACGATGCAGTTCTGCGCATCCTCCAGGACGCTCTCCCCCAGCACCTGGTTGCCGCTGCCGTCCTCGGCGAGCAAAGCGCCGAAAGACGTCCACGAACCGATGTCGCTCCAGCCGAAATCGCCCGGTACCACCGCCACCCGGTCGGCGTGTTCCATGACGGCATAGTCCACGGAGATATCCGTCACCTGCGCGAAGGCTGGCGCCAGTTCCCGGAAATCCGTCTCGCAGCGCCCTTCGGCCCATGCGGCGCGGATGTCCTTATCGAGTTGCGGCTGATAGCGCGCCAGGGCGGACAAGAACGCATCCGCGCGCAGACAAAACATCCCGCTGTTCCAAGTGTAACCACCCTGGGCCAGGAATGTGGCGGCGGTGGCGGCATCGGGCTTTTCGACAAAGCGGCACACGGCGAACCCCAGCGTTTCGCCATCCCTGGTCAGGGCTTCGCCACCCTCGATGTAGCCATATCCGGTTTCCGGCCATGCGGGGGTGATGCCGAAAGTCACCTGATACCCCTCCTCGGCCAGGCGCTGCGCCCGCGCGACGGCGGCGGCAAAGGCGGCCTGATCCTGCACCAGATGATCGGCGGGAAGCACCAGCAGGGTGGCTTCCGGCCCGACCAGGGCTTCTGCCTGCAAGGCGGCGGCGGCGATGGCCGGGGCCGTGTTACGGCCCACTGGTTCCAGCAGGAAAAAGGCCTCTCGCTGTCCGGCGGCCGCCACCTGCGCATAGATATCACGGGTCTGGAAGTAATACTCCCGGTTGGTGACGGTGATGAAACGGGTCACGTCCGGCAGCGCCAGCGCCCTTTGCAGGGTCTTTTGCAACAGCGTCTCGCCGTCGGGCAATTGCAGGAAGGGTTTGGGATGGCTCTGGCGCGACAAGGGCCAGAGCCGCGTGCCGGCGCCGCCGGAGAGAATGACGGGGATCAGCGGGTTCATTCAGTAGCCTCCATGGTGGGAATTTATCGCGTCGACTGATCCACATACCAACGGTAGGTGGCGGCCACGCCATCGCGCAAAGGAATCCTTGCCTGCCACCCGAGATCATGCAAGCGTGTCACATCCAGCAGCTTGCGCGGGGTACCATCTGGCTTGCTGCGATCATAGACGATGCGGCCCCGGTACCCGACGACATCGGCCACCAACGCTGCCAGTTCGGCAATGCGCACATCCTCGCCCACGCCCACATTGACGATATGCTCGTCGCTGTAATGCTGCATCAGAAACGTCGCCGCGTCCGCCAGATCGTCCACATGCAGGAACTCGCGCCGGGGTGTACCGCTGCCCCAGACCACCACCTCGGGCGCTTGCACTGTTTGGGCCTCATGGAACTTACGGATCAGTGCCGGTAATACATGTGAAGTCTGCAAGTCAAAGTTATCACCCGGCCCATAGAGATTGGTCGGCATCAGACTGATCGCATCAAAGCCGTACTGTCGCCGATACGCTTGGCACAGTTTGATTCCCGCGATCTTGGCCACGGCGTACCATTCGTTGGTCGGCTCCAGCGGCCCGGTCAGCAGGTCATCCTCACGGATTGGCTGCGGCGCCATTTTCGGATAAATACACGAAGAACCCAGAAACAATAATTTGCGCACGCCGTTACGAAATGCCGCATCGATCACGTTACTCTGGATCAGCAAATTGTCGCGAATGAAATCGGCCGGATAGGTATCATTGGCGTAAATTCCGCCGACTTTGGCCGCAGCGAGAAACACGAACGCGGGCCGTTCGCGCTCGAACCAGGCATTCACTGCCGCCTGGTCGGTCAAATCCAGCTCAGCGTGCGAAGTCAGCAGCAAATTATCAAAGCCCTCGGCCAGCAGACGGCGCACAATCGCCCCGCCGACCAATCCGCGATGGCCGGCTACAAAAATCCGGGCATCTCGTGCCATTGCCGTCTTACTCATGATGGTCATAAACGCGATAGCCCGCGTCCCTCACCAGCCGATCGCGCCGCGCGGTCTCCAGATCCGCGTGCACCATTTCACGAACCAGGTCGGCAAACGAAGTTTGCGGCGTCCAACCCAGCCGGTCCCGCGCTTTGGTCGGGTCGCCCAGCAGGGTTTCCACCTCCGTCGGGCGGAAATAGCGCGGGTCCACGCGCACAACTTCCGCGCCCGGCTTTACCGCGCACCCACTCGACGCCTCCGCCACCACCGCCGTCTCGTCCACGCCCTCGCCTTGCCACGCCAGCCGCATGCCCAGTTCCGCCGCCGCACAATCCACAAACTCACGCACCGAATGTTGCACACCGGTGGCAATGACGAAGTCCTCCGGTGCGTCCTGCTGCAGCATCAGCCATTGCATCTCCACATAATCGCGCGCATGCCCCCAATCACGCAGCGCACTCAGATTGCCGAGATACAGGCACGATTCCAGCCCCTCGTACATGCGGGCCAACGCACGGGTGATTTTGCGCGTCACGAAGGTCTCGCCGCGGATGGGCGACTCGTGATTAAACAAAATACCGTTACAGGCATACAGTCCGTATGCCTCGCGGTAATTCACCGTAATCCAATAGGCGTACAGCTTCGCCGCCGCGTAAGGCGAGCGCGGATAAAAAGGCGTGGCTTCCGTCTGCGGTACCTGCTGCACCTTGCCGTACAATTCCGAAGTCGAAGCCTGATAGAAACGGGTTTTGGCTTGCAACCCGAGGATACGGATCGCTTCCAGTACCCGTAGCGTCCCCATGGCGTCGCTGTTGGCGGTGTACTCCGGACTCTCGAACGACACCGCCACATGACTTTGCGCGCCGAGATTGTAGATCTCATCCGGCTGCACCTGCTGGATGATGCGGATCAGGTTGGTGGAATCGGTCAGATCGCCGTAATGCAGAATAAGTCGTCGGTTCTCGGTATGCGGGTCCTGATAGAGATGGTCGATGCGGCTCGTGTTGAACGAAGACGCCCGCCGCTTGATGCCGTGCACCTCGTATCCTTTGTTCAGCAGCAACTCCGCCAGATAGGCACCATCCTGGCCGGTGACGCCGGTAATCAAGGCGCATTTATTCATCCTAGTCATTTTTCAACCCTTTTCTGGACATGTCATATCTTGCCGATGCGCGGTCAGCGCCAAAGTTTGTTGCTCGAAGCGGGACAAGATAGTGTCACGGTCGAGATGGGCCTCCGCGTATTGTCGGGCATGGTCGCCGCACTGAGCGCGCAAGGCCTGATCCGCCGCCAGGGTCAAAATGGCATCTGTCAGCGCCTCTGAATCATCGGGCGGCGTAATCAAGCCCGTCGCATGCCCTGCCACGACCTCCGCCAATGCGGTACCCCCGTCCGCAGTGGCTATGCAGGGTCGGCCGGCGGCCAGGATATTGGTGAGTTTGGATGGCATGACCAGATCCGCCGCGTTCCGTCGCTGCACCACCAAGTGAATATCACCCGTAGCGAGCATCTCCGCTAGCCGTTCCACCGGCTGCACTGGCACGAAGCGCAGATTCTGCAGGCCCATCGCCGCAGCTTGCCGTTCCAGCCGGGGTTGCGCCCCGCCGGCGCCGACCATCAGAAATTGCAAGCGCGGCTCGTCGGCACACCGCCGCGCCGCCTCCAGCACCACCTCCAGCCCCTGCTTCTCCCCCATACCTCCGGCATAGAGGACCAGCACCGTCTCCGGGT
The DNA here is from genome assembly GCF_023255755.1 of Acidithiobacillus sp. GTDB lineage: Bacteria > Pseudomonadota > Gammaproteobacteria > Acidithiobacillales > Acidithiobacillaceae > Acidithiobacillus. Next base: position 5,887 of record NZ_JAGDVS010000100.1, read on the forward strand.
CAATGTCGAACTCTTTACGAAAATCGTTCTCACGCGGACCCGGTCGCACTGCTTCGATGTCCGCCCAGTTCGGAAACAACCAGGCGCGCTCCGGCGGTGCGCCCTTCTCGATCACGCGTTGGCGCATCGCCTCGGTAATGGTGGACACCCGCGTGGCATGGCGTAACAGAAAGGTTTCTATACGGTACAGCATCCGCCCCAGCACGCCGCCCGGCAGCATACCCAGGCGCAGCGCGGCATCGAGCTGCAAATCCTGGACATGCAGCACCCACGGCACGCCTCTGACCCAGTTATACAGGAGGGGCCATACCCCGATTTGCATCGGTGGCATCACGGCGATCACCACCTCCGGCTTTTGGCGCGAAAAAAAGCGCGGTAGCCAGAATCGCGCCGCGCCCCAGGTAAAGCTCGTCTCCAGAACAATGCGCGCTCGCGCCCTCAGTCGGTCCGCTGCCGGTACATAATGTCGGGCGCGATGCAC
>NZ_JAGDVS010000192.1 GCF_023255755.1 Acidithiobacillus sp.
TGGCTCCGCGCAGCGGAAGAATCGTGCTAATCAGGTTGGCTTTTATACCGGGATGGGTCGCACGGGAACATTGCTGGATGCGCGCGCGGATACCCTGGGCATGGACAACCGATTTACCGTCTTCGAGATGGAGCACCTGTTGACAGGCACGGAACAGGCCAAGCTCACTACGGGGCCGGTATTGCTGTACATCTTCCATCGCATTGAGCAAATGCTGGACGGCAGCCCTACGCTGATCCCGCTTGATGAGGGATGGCTTATGCTGGAAAACCCGCAGTTTCTGGCAAAACTGGCCGAATGGCTGGTGACGCTGCGCAAAAAAACGCGGCTGTCGTGTTTGCCACGACATCTCTGTCCCACCTGGCGAAAAGCCCGCTGCTGCCCATTTTGAAAGAAGCCTGCCATACCAAAATCTTCCTGCCTAACGACCAGGCCACCAGTCAGGACCTGTTGCCCATGTACCGCGACATGGGACTCAATGACCGGCAGGTTGAGCTGCTGCAGATGGCCACGCCCAAGAGTGATTATTACGTTTTCACCCCGGATGGCCATCGGCGGATCAACCTGGCCATGGGGCAGGTTGCCTTGGCGTTCTGTGGCGTGAGCGATCCCCGAGACGTGAAGCGGATTGCGGAGCTCAAGGAAAGCTATGGTCGGCAATGGCCGGTGGCCTGGTTACGGGAACGATTGCCCGCGAATCGGCATGAGTGGGTGGAACAGGCTAAGCGGGGGTTTGGGATGTAACGAAGGTTTTTGCAGAAAGGTCAATTTATCTGCCTCTTCTTTTTTGTAGCAGTTAATCTAGTTTGGTCCGTTTGCTTACAGGCCGCAAGTTACCAGCAAGGGAGTTACACCAGAGCCATCGCCTCGACCTCACGCCCTTGGTCGACGGCCATCTATTTGTTAGTGGCATGATTCGGTAATTTAGCGCTTGACAGCCGTTTATGGTATAGCTATAAATAACTATATATTGTGGTTTCAGCTTCTCGATTAGCCGATATGTGGTGGCCAACTATGTCCGGAAAGAAAATTACACACACTGAACATTACCGTGATTACTGTGGTCGGTGGCAAACACGGACATGGACTACGGATGCGCCTAAGCCTCTGAGTGAACTGGAAGTGGCCGGCTTGGCCATTGTTGGCATTGTTTGTGTTATAGCTTCTGTTTTGTACGATGCTTATCAATGGGTGACCGCGCATCTATTATGGACCGGAAGTGCTGTGGCTGTCACTGTAGTTTCGTTTGCGCTCTATCGAATGATCAGCGGAATCCGACTGGAGGATGACTGGTATATGTATCCGTTATACTGGGCATCGGATGCGGTTGGTTGCGTGACGGGCTGGTTCCGCTGGTGAGCCGAAGCATTAGGCTGTAGTGGCCATGCCACATCTATCTCGAAGAAGCCTGTGCTATACCCAATCACCGATGTGTTTGGGACAGGGGGGTGGATGATGAAAAAGGCATTACTGATGTTGCTATGCGTGGTTCCTGTAGTTTCTTTCGCAGGTGGAGAGGATTTTGGGGCGCCACGTGTTCCCTTGACGACGCAGGTGAAGCGTTTGCAGGCGGATATCGCCAGGCTGAATCCGGGACAGACGCGTAAAGCGTTTGATTATGCCTTTGTAGGCCGCAATCTGGCAGCACAGATGCACAACGTGGCGGCTGAAAAGGCTTTTAAGGCGTTTAAGCCGGGCGATAGCCTTGCGGCATTGAAGGCAGACGCCGCAAAGCTGTAAACAAGGGAAATGCCCATGAAAAAGACCTTGCTCATTTCCGCCGTATTGTTTGCGATGAGTGTCGGTACCGCTGACGCGTCCATCCAGACGGCCGTGGCCGCCATGCGGACAGACGCACAAGCGATTCAACAAATGACGGCCACGTGGCCTGAAATCCAGGATGCGGCACAAAGCTATGGCGCCCTGGCTCCCTATGCCGCACAACAGTGGGCGGGGCAGGGGCCGATCATCGTCACCCCGCTGGGGGGGCAGGAACTCTGTCACAACACGCATTGGGATCAGGTAACCAGCGGGTTGGTCACGGGTGGCCTGAACATCACCGGGGATGCCGCAGTGGAAGCTTACGCACTGCAGACCATAGCCATTGACTTTCAGCAACAGTATGCAAATCTGATGATCGCTGAGGTCCAGGCACATGCGTCGAATGTGCAGCAACTGACACAGAACGAGGCGCAGACCAAGGCGACACTGAATAACCTGATGAACCTGCTCACAGTTACCGGTCAGCAGTTGCAAGCTGCCATGGGGCCAGGCACCACGCTCCGTCAAATGCCGTTCACCAACTGGCAAGCGGGTATAGGGGATGTGCCGAACCTGGCCGAAGCGCAGTACACGGCTGGTCCGAATGACGGCGCGCCTATTGGCTGGTACACGCAGCCGACAGACAACGCACTCGCCCGGCTGATTGATCGGTGCCCAACCGGAAGCGGATCGTTGCCCATGATCCCTTTAGCGGCCAGTGTTCAAGGCGCGGCGAACGTATCGGTACAGGACGAACCCGATGTGCAGCAGGCCATAGCCCCGTTTGAGCAAGGCAGCAGTTACGTGCTCCCCAGCAGTGGCTTCGCATCAGGGTTGCTCCGTCTTCCCAATTACCCGGTACGCATGCAGATCGTGAGTATCTTGGCCGCTGACATGCCCGCCATCGCCGCTTATATGCAGCCTATCTCACCCGCATTGCAAGCGTTCAATACCACAGTGCAATCGACCATGGGCGAGGTGGATCAAAATGTGCAATAAAAAAGTGCTTTTTGCAGTAGCCTTGCAGGCGGCAACAATCCTGGCATGCTTGCCTGTGATGGCGTTCGCAGGCACGTTGACGGGCGGCGCTACCATGCCGGAACAGATCGTGCAGGAAGTCACCGCCATCCAGTCACAAATGACCCAGGCCCAGCAACTGGTGCAGCAGATCCAGCAGTACGAGAACATGGTCCAGAACATGGTGACGCTGCCGCAGTCCATGTATGACCAGGTCACGGCGCCTGTTGCCCAACTCTACGGGCTGGTTCAGCAGTCGGAACAGCTTGGATATGCCGGACAGAACATCGCCGGTCAGTTCCAGAATATCAATGCCAACTTCAACCCGCAGATCACGTCGCAATACACACAGCAGTACAGCACCATTACCAGCGGCCTGCAGACGGCTATCAACAATGCGTTGCAAACGGCCAACCTGAATCCGTCAAACTTCGTGACCCAGCAGCAGGCCATGCAGCAGGTGCAGCAGGCGATGAGCAACCCCAATAGCCGGAATGGGTTGCTTCAGGCCGCCGTCAGCGTAGGCCAAGCCACGGTCGCAGACGATACCCAGCTTCTGCAGACGGCTAATTCCGAGGCGAGCATGAATGCTGCGTGGAAGAAGGCGCAAATGGAGCAAAAGCAGGCTTCAACTCAGGCGTCGTTTAATTCTATCTTTGGTGGACCAAATCTTAGTACGAGCATGCCACCTGATAACACTGGGCAAGACTTATCAACCTTTTCCAACCACTGAAATTAAAGGAGCTGTATTATGAAGAAAGAAATTACATTTACACTCGCCGTTATCGTTACCAGCGTTGCTTTAATGGGATGTTCGCATGCTCAATCTGTGAAAGATACGAAAGCACCCGCGCCGATTCAAAAGCCAGCCACGCCGGAACAGCACAGCCAAAAGGTGAACGCTAATGCGCCGGGTGGCAGTATTAATAGAACTATGGCAAACATGGCGGCATTTGCTAATATCGGAAAAAAAGGAACTAAAAAATGAGGCGTACAGATAAATTGTCGCTTATGCTATTTGCTTTTTTATTAGCAATTCCAGCATTTTCGTCGGCTGCTAGCTTTGGCATATTTAACACAGTTACTAATCAGATACAGCAACAAATTATGGGCTCATGGTTTAAGCCAATTCAGCAACATGCAATCCACCTGTTCGGGATACTTGCCGCTTTAGAAATGACATGGATGGCTGCGACTTGGCTGCTCTCTAAAAAGATGCTTGAGGACATGTTCCCAAGCCTCATAAAGAAAATCATTACATTGAGTTTTTTTCTGGCTATTCTATTGCATGCTAACACATGGTTGTCGGATATTTTTGATTCATTTTTACAGATTGGTGACCAGGTTAGCGGGGTTAATATCACCCCGTCCAGCATTGCCAATGAATCTTACACCGCCTTCATGACCATCATGGGTCTACCCTTTGTTTCTGTCACTCATAACGTCGGGGGTGCCATCAGTTCGTTATGGTCCGGCAATATTTCACAGTTTGTATCAGATGTTGGGGCGTCTGCAAAGAGCGCTGTTATCGACGCTAACCCGTTCTCACAGATAGCATTTTTTGTTCTTGCTTTCGTCGTCGCTTTGTCTATTCTGTACCTTGCTATAGAGTTTATGATGGTTCAGATCGAGGCGTTTGTAGTGATTGGCGCTGGTGTCATTATCTTGGGATTAACCGGGTTAAGATTTACCACAAAATATGCCAGCGGTTATATGGATTATAGCATCACGTTAGGAGTCAGGATGATGATTATAACGCTACTGGCTGGATTTTTTCAGACCTACATGCTCCCAGATATGCAAAAGGCGCTGATTGATAGCGGTGGGGCCATACAAGGACCGTTCATAGCTATGACCATCGGGTTGATTATCGCGGCTATGGTCAAGAAACTGCCACAGATTGCAACCTCCATCATGAACGGATCGAGCAATATGGGCAGTGGTGACTTCACTGGTCCGGCCAAGGGTGCCGCCATCACCACAGCTGCTGTAGCGACTGGCGCCGTCGTTGGCGCATCCGTGGTTGGTGCTGCTGGTATGACGGCATCTGCGGGCGAAATGGGGGCTAGTGTCGGGGGCGCAAATGCGGTTTCTGGGGCTGGTAGTATGAGTGGATCTGGCGCCGCAGCTTCTGGTGCCCCGTTCGATGCGGCAGCGGGCGTGCCAGCACCCAAATATTCGCCGCCGCCGTCGGATTTGGGTGTGCCAGCCCCCACAACACCTATGAAAGTGTTTCCGGAGTTCGCCCAAAACACGGGAAGTACGACTACACGGCCTGCACCAGCCAGTTCCGGCCCTGTATCTGGTAGTGACGCCTCTGCAAATGCTTCCCCGGCCACGTCAACAGGCCCAGGGGTAAGTGGCGGCGCGAACACGGGCAGTGCTGCTAAGCCAGCCCCTACAGCGTTTCAGGAAGGACAGGATGCTTTTAGATCCACTCAACGATCCTTGAACGCGATCCATGACAATATCGCCCACGGCCCGGCAGATTCGAGCGTTCCGGCCTCGCGAGGCGATCTCAAGCACCCGGAAGATTAAGGAAACAAACCATGTTATTCGAGAGTGAGGAACAAAAAAGGCTGCGGCGCGATGCTTATGCTGGCCTTGTGCAAATGCTAAAGGAAGTCTGGAGAGAAGACCGCCCGGCCTTTTGGCGGGGGGTGCTCGCAACCTCTATTTTTCTAGTAGGTTCCGTGGTTTTCTTTATCGGCACTTGGCAATCCCAGCTCTTCGCAGGGGGATGTGCTGGGGCGTGGATCGGCCTAGTCACATCGGCATACATTAGGAAGAGAGATTGAGCGGGTGGGCGTAGTGAGTCAGTCCGTCAGCGCGCTCACGACGACGCCCGCTCTGACGGAAGTCTGGATTGGCCATCATACGCGGGTAGGGGAGTGGGTCTTGAGCCAGTCTTTCAGGGCGGAATCCACGCGGGTTTGCCAGCCCTCGCCCGATGCACGGAAGGCTTGTACGACCTCAGGTGACAGACGGATGGTGATGCGCTCCTTGGTCGCGGTTGCCAGCGGCCTGCCGCGCTTGACGGCTTCCCATTCCGCATCAGTGTAGGGCATGGCGTCAGGGTCGGACATCGCTGCCGCCGTGATGGCAGCGTCTTCTTCCGGAGTAGGGATAATGGTTCCGGGCTTAAGCTTCGGCATAGCGTTTCACCTCTCGCTGGTTGGCCTTGCGCAGGCTGATGATGCGCCGGCCATCGGCGCGATCCACAAAGGCCACATAGTACAATCGCAGCCCGATGTAGCCGATGGCGGCCATGCGCGTTTCGCCATACTCGCGCCGGACATCGGGCCAGGCCACCGCCGATTCCCACTCCAATTCGATTGCCAGCGCCAACGATACACCATGCTTGGCGACGTTGGCAGCGTCCTTGGTCGGGTCGTAGGTGATTTCCATGTGAATTATTGTATGCACACAAATAGCAGTGGTCAACGGCTGTTTACGCCTATCTCTTCACCCCCGCCGCTATACCCATAATAACGAGAGACGGTCGAGGTGGGAATGAGCTACGAAAACCAGCAACAGGACAAACGCTATCTTGCGGCCAGGCGGGATTGGCTGGAACGCGATGGAGACAACATCGCACGGGCGAAAAACTGGCGAATGATGGCTTTCGCGGCCATCGGCATCGCGGCATGCTTCGGGGCGGGCATGATCTACGAAGCGGACCGGGTGCATGTGGTGCCCTACGTGGTAGCAGTCAACAAGCTTGGTGCGTCCGTTCATCTGGCGCAGGCCGTGGACGCCGGCACATATCAGCAGCCCATCGTGGCCCATGTTCTTACACACTGGATTTGGCTGGTCCGGTCAAGGACGCCGTCCGTGCCTACAGAAAAGACCCTGATCGACGACAGCTATCATTATGTGGACAAGCAGAGTGAAGACCTGATCAACGCCTATTTCAAGCGGCATTCGCCCTACATCGATTACACCAAGCGGCTGGGTGGGCGCACCGTGAAAATCACTTCCGCCCTGCCCATCGGCAAACTCAAGTCCACTGGCGGAGCTTTTCAAATTGATTGGACCGAGACCCAGTACGACGGGAACGGTGGTATCGCCAACAAGCAACATTATCAGGGCATTATTAATTACGCGGTCATAAAACCCGGCAACAATCCGAATGTTCTTGCCGGTAATCCGTTCGGTATCTATGTGACCACCTTCAACTGGAATCAGACCCTATGAACACCGCCAAACCACTGCGAAAACTGGTTACGATGGTTGTACTGTCGATTCTGCCTGGATTGGCTGAGGCCGGTGTCATTGTGCCGAAAACGGGAAGTGACCACCAGGTGCCGGCCATTCAGGGTGGCCCCGCGGCTTCCGGTTCGGGTGTGAACGATGCCCAAACGTGGCAGAAGATCGTTGCCGCCCCGCCTTCCGCAAAGATGAGTTTCCGTACCAGGGCGGAGGCTGAGAAATCGCTCACGCAAGCATACGCATCCGGAAAACTGAATGATCTGCCGCCCATCGCGGGGTCCGATGGGACCATTCTGTACCCCTATGGCGGTTCATGGCCTACGGTCGTAGCGTCACCATTACACATCAGCATTATCGAGTTGCAGGCGGGGTGTCACCCGGAGCAACTGGATATCGGCGCACCCTCTGAGTGGATCCTGAATCAGGCTATGGCCGGGAATACGCCCATTCTCACCGTATCCCCCCGTTTTGCAGGGCTCCACACCAACCTGATGATCACAGCGACCAGCCAATCTGGAAAGCCGCTGATCTACTACGTGAATCTGGTGTCCGACCACTCGAAGTACACGCCGAAAGTGGGTTTTTACTATCCGCAGGATATTCAATCCACCTGGCATTTGCAGACCGCAAATGCGCAGGCGGCCAAGGCTAAAGCGGATGCCGAGACGATTGCCACACTACCCAACATCAATGCGGCCGACCTCGATTTTCGCTGGAAGACGCATTGCGCAGGCGGTGGATGGTTCAGCGATAGCGCCTGCGGGAATATTCGACCGGTGCGGATCTTCGACGATGGCACGCACACCTACATCCAGATGTCCTCCGGACAAGCCAGCCGTGGCGGCATGCCGACCATCCTGGCGGAAAACAGCGCCGGGCAACCCGCGATCATCAACTGGCAGTATCGGGATCACTATTTCATTGTTGATTCCGTCCCGCATCAGATCTTGTTGCTGGCCGGGAAGGGCAGCGCCGGCAAGGTCGTGAAGATTACGCATCAATAAGGGCTTGCGGATGAACTGGAAATTCTGGGAAAGAAACCCCTCCAACGGCACGAATGCACGGGCCGACGAGGATCAGCAGGCACCTGGTTTTCTGAGGGGCGACATCAAACCGGATGGCGGGATGATGGCTGCCTTCATCAATAAAAAGCCGCTCTGGATCGCGTTGGGCGCAGCCGGTGCGTTGTATTTCGCATTCAACGAATATCGATCTTACGAAGCATCGCACAAGGCGACAGAGCGTGTTGTTAAGAAAATTGGCCCGGTGTCTTCGCATCCTGAATACGCTGCCGCTCCACCCCCTGTGGCTCCGACATCCAGCGCCGTTTCAGCGGCAGCGGCGCATCCCAAGCGCGGGGCCTCATCGCAGTCCGCGCAGGGTCCTGGACAAGGGGCGTCGGGAGGGCATGCGCCACCTCCGCAGCCGCAACCTGTTAGCCCGCAGGTACAGGCGTTGCAGACGTCGTTGGCGGGCGGCCAATCATCCGCCATGGTGCCCTGGCCCACTACAAGGGGTCCCGCGAAGGCGGGAACTCCGCCAGCGACCGGGGAGTCATTCCCGGTCAAGTCGGCGGTTCCCGCACCAAAAAGCCATGCGGAATCCGGCGTGGGTGTTTATGACCAGCACCTGGTACGCAAGGAAGCGTCGCCGTATGAACTGCTGCAAGGCAGTGTGATCCCGGCAATTCTCAGCACGGGCATCGACTCGGATATCCCTGGTGAGGTCACCGCGGTGGTCGCACATCCAGTCTACGACAGCAACAGCGGCGCCTACCTGCTGATCCCTGCGGGCAGCAAGCTCGTGGGTATCTATGCCAGCAGGGTCATCGCCGGACAAACCAGAGTGGCCATGGGATGGGAGCGGGTCACCTTTCCGAACGGAACATATATCAATTTAGGCTCCATGTCCGGCGCGGGTCCGCGTGGTTTCTCCGGGTTTCATGACGAGGTGGATGACCATACATGGGCCATCTTCAAAGACGCCTTGCTGATGTCGGTGATCAACGTCGGCATGGCCATGGCGTCGCCAACAAGCACGGCAACCAACACGACAGGGGTTACCGGCAATCAGGCGCTGTCTAATAGCGAACAGGCATTATCGCAGACCTTCGGTCAGGCGGAGGCAGGGATACTGCAGAAGGGCATGAATGTCTCGCCGACCCTGAAGATCCGCCCGGGGTATGCGTTCGAGGTCGTGGTGACCAAAGACCTGGTATTTCCGGGAACGTACAACCCGGCGCCGCAGGAAGCTTCCGCGACCCCATCCGCCCCGGCGTTGGCGGCGATGATCAATCCGTACCGGTAAAGGAATAAGTTCATGCAAAGTTACGTTGTTGTACGACTGGATATCGATGCGATCCCGGATGGGCTCCCGCCCATGGCTGAACGCGGCCAACGGGTGTCGACATTGATACAAGACATGAGCGATGCGGAGCTGCAGGCCCTGGCGCAACGCCGTGGACGCAGCAATCCGCCAATGAATCTGCGCCCGGTCGCCATCACCATGGATGAGCAAGCCCTGCGCAGACTCAAGAATTTGCCGCGCGGGGCCAGCGTATCGGCCTTGGTGCAATACCTGCTTGGTATGGGGATATCAAGGGAGGCGTGACCAGATGACCAATCTTTATATCGCTGAAAAGCCGTCGCTCGGCAAAGGCATTGCGCAGTATCTGCCGGGGCCACATAAATCCGGCAACGGGCATATTGTGTGTGGTGGCGGGAATATCGTCACCTGGGCTCGCGGCCATATTTTTGAGCAAGCTGATCCAGAATTGTACACACCTGATGACGTGCCATTGAATAGCGAAGGGAAAAAGCGATGGCGTTTGCAGGAACTGCCTATCTTCCCCGAACAGTGGATCAAGTTACCCAAAGCGGACGCCCGGGCGCAGATCAAGGTCATCCGTGACTTGCTCAAGCGGGCGGATACCGTGGTCAATGCCGGCGACCCGGACCGCGAAGGCCAGTTGCTGGTGGATGAGATACTGGAAGAAATGGGCTGGAAAGGTCCCACGAAACGGATCTGGCTGGCGGCGCTGGACGAACAATCGGTGCGCAAGGCGCTCGCATCGCTCAAGGATAACTCGGATTACCGAAACCTGTCCGCCGCTGCGGAAGCGCGCAGTAGGGCGGACTGGCTGGTCGGCATGAATCTGACACGTGCATTTACCCTGGTCAATACGGGTTCTGGCGTGCTGTCCATCGGTCGGGTGCAGACGCCGACCCTGGCGCTGATCGTGCGCCGGGATGAGGCCATCGAGCAGTTCAAGGCCAAGGACTTTTTCGTGCCCCGCATCCAGACGGCCAAGGGTCCGACATCGTTCTGGTCGGCCTGGGTGTCCGTCGAGGGCGCACCGGGTCTGGATGAAGAGAACCGATTGACGAACAAATCGGTTGCCGACACCCTCGCGGCGGCCGCGAAGGGGGCAGGAAAAGCGATCGTGGAGGATTTCCAAAGCAAGGAACAGAAACAGTCGGCCCCGCTGGGTTTTTCATTGGCGGAACTGCAAAAAGCGTGTTCCGCAAAGTTCGGGATGAGCGCGCAACAGGTACTGGACTGCGCCCAGGCGCTCTACGAAGAACACAAAGCCGCCAGTTACCCCAGGACGGATTGCCGGTATCTGCCTGAAGAACAGTTCGCCGAGTCGGGGCGGGTACTGTCGGCGTTGGCTAAGCATCCAGCGTATGGCCCATTGGTGGCCAAGGCAGATATCAAGCTGAAAAGTGGTATCTGGGATACCGGCAAAGTGACGGCGCACCACGCCATCATCCCCACGGGTGAGGTGGAGGGGACGCTCGGCGAGGCCCGGCAAAAGGTCTATGACCTGATTGTTCGGTCTTATCTCGCACAGTTCTACCCACCTTATGTGTACCGGGCCACGAAGATTGTCCTCGTTTGTGTCACGCAAAGATGGCAAGCCAACGGCAAGGTACCGGTATCGGCGGGTTGGAAGGCCGTGTACGCGTTATCAACTTCCGAAGACGGGGATGAGGACGATCAGCAGGGATTGCCCGTGGTCCTGAAAGGAGATGAGTTGCCGGTAGTGGCCAGCGATGTGCAGGCCAAACAGACGAAGCCGCCGAAACGGTTTACCGACGGCACGCTTATTGAGGCCATGTCCAGCATTCACAAGTATGTCGAGGATCCGGAGGCCAAAAAGAAGCTCAAGGAAACGTCCGGCCTTGGCACCGAGGCCACTCGCGCGTCAATGATCGAGAAGTTGCTGGAGCGCGGATTTATCGAGCGCAGAAGCAAGGCGCTCCAGAGCACCAGTGTCGGTAGAGCCCTGGTGAACGGGCTACCCAAGGTGCTGACCGACCCTGTCACCACGGCACAGTGGGAAGATGTGTTAAGCGCCATTGCCGACGGTCGCGTGCGGTCGGACGTCTTTGAACAGAAACAGCAGAGTTTTGTTGAAGTGCTGATACAGGTTGCCAAGAAAACCCGGATCAATGTGGGTGCGGTTTCACCCAAGTCTGGAGCAGGCGGTAGCAGCAAAACACCAACACGATCGAAAAAAGGAAAAGGCAATGGCCAATCTGCAGCACATCGCTGATCGCATTTTCCGGCACGTTGATGCCGGGCACCTGGAGGCGGGATATTCCGCCTCCATGGGGGCGCTGATTGATGCCTATGACGACGATCCGGATTTCCACGCATGGGTGGATGCCGTGCCTGGTAGTGCGGTGGAAAAACTGCTGGTCTGCATGGTGCGAAAGGGAAAATGGGGTGATCCGGCCTGGCTCGTTACATGGATCCAACGCGATCAGGTGGTAGCTTGACGAGTAACCCATAGATTTATGAAGAAGAACTAAACTCAAACCTATTTGCCCAGAAAACGGGAAGTCATAAAAATGCCCCTTTACATCGAACCAAATGCAGGCCCCGCGCCCATCCTCCAGGTCATCCAGTCCGCCCGCCATGAGATCAGCGCGGGCGTGTATTATCTCTCTGACCGGCCCATCCTAAACGCCATGAAAGCCGCTCATGCGCGCGGGGTGGACGTGCGCATTATCATCGAGGGCCGGCCTTATGGGATGAAGCCGTGGCAGGTACGCAAGGAGGAAAGGGCCATAGCGGCGACAGGGGCGACACTGCATCTGGCGCCTTATCGTTTCGAGTCGCGCGGTAACCACTATGCGTTTCAGCACAGCAAATATATCTGCAATGGCCACGAATGCGAGATCGGCACCGCCAACTTCGATTGGTCGGCCTTTCATAAAAACCGGGAATACCTTTATGTGACCCAAAATACCCAAGTGGTAGATGCGGCCAACGCGGTTTTCAATGCCGATTGGCGAAACCAGCATGCACCCGCAGTCGCCCATCGGGTGCTGGTCCTGTCTCCTGGTACGTCGGCCGCGCAAATCATCGGGGTCATTGATCAGCCTGGGCCGGTGGACATCGAGAGTGAGGAGCTAGGCCCATATGCCCCGACGCTGGACGCCATCGCGGCCAAAGGCGCGCGCGCACGGGTCATTCTGCCCGCCAGCATCAATGCCAATGGCAAACGGGATGTGGCCTTTCTGCGGTCGCACGGCGTCCAGGTCCGGTTAATGCCGAAATCGCCATTGTACATGCACGCCAAGATGATTGTCGGTGGATCTGAGGCGTTTGTCGGCTCAGAGAATTTCAGCCAGACCAGCATGGAGGCCAACCGCGAAATGGGGTTGCTGCTGGGCGGGCGGGATATTGAGGATTTGCAGGCCCAATTCGACAGGGATTGGAATCGAGCCAATTGACACTCTGATGTGCGAAAGGACGGCGGTAGAATATTCATTAGGTTGGCGACTGGTGGCGGGAGGTTGGGGTGGATGCACAACAACAGGCATCTGGCATTGCCGGCTGGGTCTGGCGCAGAGCGAAGACGATATACCCACGCCGCCGGTCAGGAGGTTCCAGTGAGCGGATTCAAAAAGGTTCAACCCCGAACAGAAAGGGCGTAGAAACAACTTCGGAAGTTGATAGTATCTCCAACACCATTGGGCCATTGACAACAGAGATGTCGGCGACTAAGTTATTGCTATAGCAATAATGGAGCAGGGGATGAGAATCTTCACGGACAAGCGTAGCAAGCAGCAGTATGCGGAGATCCCGACGCGCGCGCCGGTTAAGATGCATCTGTACAGCAAGGCGCTGGGCTTTGCCTTGGGCATTTCCCTCAAGCAGATGTACAAGGACATGGCCACGCAGTTTTTGCAGGAAAGGCCGTGGGAGTATGGCCTTTCGTGGCGGCCTACCAAAGGTCTCACGCAAACCATGTCGGAAGCCATTGGCGAAAAGCAGGCGACCGGATGGATGCAAGTGAATATTCGCATTCCCGCCGAGTTGGCCACTGAATTGGAGCGTTTGGCTATCAAGGAAAACGTATCCCTTTCATCCTTGAGCTATACCCTTTTGTACTGGTGGACGTGGTACAAGTATCCACCCGTCCAGGAACGCCGTCGCAGGGAAGAGATTTTGCGCAAGCAGGGAGAGCATTCCACATGAAAACGATTACGGTAGCCAATCAAAAAGGCGGCGTGGGGAAGACCACCATTGCCCTGCACATTGCTGCGGCGGCGCATGCCGCAGGTCTCAAAACCTTGCTGGTGGATCTGGACCAACAAGGATCTGCATCATTTTTGGCGACGGGAGACCAGAATGCTCATCGCACCAAAGAGAACACGGCGTTGGATTTGTGGTACGAAGATCGGGAACCAGTTTTTACCGAGAGTCTATTTGGCTTTCAGCTACTAAAATCATCTGACGAAATTGACGCGGTGGATGATGACGTGCAGGAGGGCATCGTAGCGCTAAAACGCCTGGGAAATTATGGTTTCGACTGTGTTATTTTGGACGCGCCGCCGGCGCCTGGTGTACGTCAGGTGGTTCCATTGATGATGTCGGACCTGCAGGTGGCGCCGTTCACCGCGGATGCGCTGGGCACGCAGGGTCTGGTCAGCATGATCATGGGCTGGCAGGACCTCAAAAAAAGACGCCCATCCATGAAATTGCGCGCTCTGGTTAATCTGCACAAGGTCGTGTCCGGCACACAAAAGGCTATCATCGAAGGGCTACGGCCTAAGTTGGGCGAATTGCTGCTCCCGGAAGTGCTGACGGACCGGGAAGTCGTGAAGCACGCATTACGTAATGGCAAGCCGATCTGGGAATATGCACCCAAAGACCCGGCGGCAGACGTGTGGCGGGCAGCCTGTGAACGCCTGATACAGGAAGCTTCGGAAGCTGATAGTGACTATGCCGGGGAGGAAGTGGCGTGAGAAGATCGATTATGGCCAGTTTGGAAGATGCCTTGGGAGCTGCCGTCCAGGGCGTCGGCGAAACGTCAAAAAAGCAGCGGAAGGAAAATCAGGCCGCTCCGGCGGTGACCGCACTTTTTGTGCCGCTGGATGACATCCAGCCCGATCCGGACCAGCCGCGTAAATTTACCGAAGGTGGTGCGATCGATGAGAGCTTGGCATTGATGGCGGAGAGCATTCTGCAGCACGGCGTATTGCAACCGATATCGGTCAAGCCGCTGGGCGAAGGGAAGTACCAGATAGTCACCGGCGAGCGCCGGTGGCGCGCCTCCAAGCTGGCCAGGAATCGAGGTGAAGCTTGCAGGCGCAGGGGGTATGACCTGGAGCGCATCCCGGTCCACATCCTGGAGCCGGCGAGCGACTCGGATAAGCTTGAGATGCAGCTCGTGGAAAATCTGGCACGCTCTGACATGAGTCCGGAAGATATTGGCAATGCGTTGCAACGGTTGCTGGATGATACCAAGCTGAGCAAGGAAGCGCTCGCGAGACGCCTTGGCCGCTCTGCGACCTGGGTCAAGAACCTGTTGGCCCGGGCGAATCCGGAAGCGCAGGCCATGGCCGAACGGCTGGGTGTGCCCATGGATGAGATCGGCAGCAATGAAATGGCTCGTATGCTCGCATGGTCTCGTGATGCCAATAAATGCGTGGTCATCGACTGGGTGTCCGCACGGCTTCAGGCGGGTGAAACGCTGACGCGCAATCTGCTGGTGGAAGAAGAGGATCGTTACGAGATAGAGGTCAAGCTGGAGTTGCAGGACCGTGGATTATCGCTGGAGGATTTGCGCAAAGTCAGGGACTTCGTGCAAAGCGAGAAACCGGAGGAGCGGGGCATCGCCACTCGTGTTCGTGCGGGGATGAGTCTTGCGGAGGCTTATGCCATGCCTTCGGTGACCCATTCAGAGGAATCCGTTGAGGACGGTCCTCGCCAAGATCCCGCGCAGGAGGATTATGGTAAGGCTGCCGCAGGACGCCCTATGTTCTTTCCTGATTCTGGTGATGCCGAGGGCACTTTTGAACGCATGGGCGATGCCCAAGAACTACAGGAGGCGGCGTTCGCGGCGCGCCGAGCTGGGGAAATGGCCCAACAAGTCACCCGGCCAGCGGTCAATGCGGGGACGGAAACCAGAGGGACAGCGACCTTTGAGGGGGCCAGCGCCCGAGAAAGTACGCCCATTCGCGATGCGGCTACGGCATCCAGTGCCGCCGACGGCTACGCACCGCTGATTGTCGTTCGGGTACCGCAGGAGATCGCTGCAGGTTTGTTGGAAAAGGCGGGTAGGGCCGATATGGAACTATCCGGTGATGCGGTGCTGGAAGCTTTGCGGTTGATATTAAACCCATGTTCTGTATAATAAAACCATGAGAATTCAGAAGGCCGTTCGCTATCGTTTGGAGCCCACATTGGAGCAGGAATCGCTCCTGTCGCGGGCTGCCGGTTGCGTGCGCTTCGTCTGGAACAGGGCGCTGGCTATCCAGAAATCCTATCTGGAATCGGGTTGTGGCATTCTGTCCTATGTGGAACTCGCCAAGTGCCTGACCACCTGGCGCAATGGCGAACCTTTCGGCTTTTTGTCCGAATCCCCTGTCCATCCACAGCAGCAGGCACTTAAAAACCTCGACCGGGCATTTCAGGAAGCCTTTAATCCCGCCAATCCCAAACGCTTTCCGGTCTTCAAAAAGAAAGGTCGCAACGATGGTTTCCGCTACCCGGCACCGGAACAGATCAAGCTGGATTTGCAGACTGCGGACCCCGACGGGCGGCGTATTCTGCCGCGCATCTTCCTCCCGAAGATCGGCTGGGTGAAGTTTCGCAAGTCCTGCCCCGTGGGTGGCGAGATTCGCAATGCCACGGTGCGGCGCATGGCGGGACGCCAGTAGTGGATTCAGCCTATCTCTCATGGCGCCGGGCTATACCCTCATGACAACCATCGTCAGAGGGTATTTTTATGGCAAAGAAGAATCAGGCGCACCGGCCAGACCAGAATCTGTTTGACTACCAGACGCAGCGCAAAGCCCGATTTGCGACCCACGATGCCATCACCGGTGCCATCTTCGGTGGCATTATCGGGAACTTGGTCGGCGGCACGGTAGGTGCACATATCCTGGGCTCTACTGCCCACGACTTCATGCCGCTGTATAAACCCATGACGTTTGTCGGTGGCTTCCAGGCTTACAGCCTGATCCCCTTCTTCAAGCCGTTCCTCGAATACTACACGAAATACCCGCTGATCTCCGATGCCTTCTGGGCGGCCGCCGGCATTACGGCGGCTTTCGCCGGCGCTGGTTACTGGGTCGGTAGCAAGAAGGCCGGGAAGGCCCAGCAACAGATCCTCGAAAATGACATCCACGGCAGCGCGCATTGGGCGACCCGGAAAGAAGTCGAGCGGATGAGCCTCCTTCCGGACACCAAAAAGAAGAGCGATCGGATTTGCTATGTGGGAGGTTATAAAGAAGGGAAGGTGCTCTATTATCTGCAGGACACGGACACCATCCACATTATCGCCTTCGCGCCGACGCGATCCGGAAAGGGCGTGGGTTTGGTGCTGCCCACCTTGCTCGGCGGTTGGAAAGACAGCGTGGTCGTCCACGACATCAAGGGCGAGAACTATGCCCTGACCTCTGGATACCGCCGCAAGATCGGCAACAAGGTGTTCAAGTTCAATCCGGGTTTCGCCACCGAGAACGACGACGACATGAACCGGAACGAGGCGCAAAATTGCCACTTCAATCCGCTGGAGGAGATCCGGGTCGGCACCAAGTTCGAGGTCAAGGACGTGATGAACATCGCCACCATGATCGTCGACCCGGACGGCAAGGGCCTGAATGACCACTGGCAGAAGACCGGGTTTGCGCTACTGGTTTCTGTGATTTTACATGTGCTGTACACCCAGCCGGATAAAACCATGCGCGGTGTGTCCGCTTACCTGAATGACCCGGAGTTGAGTAATGTGGACGTCGCTTTTGAACGGATGATGCGGATCGAACATGATCCTGCGGGAAAGTTTCAGTGGAAAGACCAGCGTGGCAACAGCACCAGGGTGCACCCCGTCATTGCGCAGTCGGCCAGAGAAATGCTCAATAAGGCGGACAATGAAAAATCCGGCGTAATCAGTACGATGAATAGTTTCTTGAGTCTTTATCGCGATCCCATTGTCGCCGGGTGGACCGAGTTCAGTGATTTCCGCATCGTCGACCTGCAGGACGCCGACGACCCGGTATCCTTGTACCTGGTGACTTCTCCGGAAGACAAAAATCGCCTGAAGCCGCTGATTCGCCTGATCCTCAACCAGATCGCCAGCCGGTTCACGGCGGAAAACCGCCTTGCGCAAAAGGGCAACAGGATTTCCTGCATCGGCAAGCATCGGTTGTTGCTGTTGCTTGATGAGTTCCCGTCCCTGGGCAAGCTCGATGCGTTCAAGGATGGAATCGGGTTCCTGGCCGGCTACAACGTCAAGCTGATGCTGATCGCCCAGAGCAAATCGCAGCTGGAGGACGAAACCCACGGCTACGGCAAGGCCGGTGGTACCACCATCATCGAAAATTGCGGTGTTCGCGTCATTTACGCCCCCAACAACATTGATACCGCCGAATGGGTATCCAAGATGCTGGGTACCCGCACCTTGACCATGGAAAACAACAACCAGACATACCAGGGGTCGGTGCTGCCGCAAGCGCAAGGGTCCAGCACGTCCTTGACGTATCAATCGCGTGCGCTGCTGACGCCAGATGAGGTTATGCGTCTGCGCGGCCCCAGGAAGGACGGTGAGCTTATCGTGGAGGCCGGTGACATGCTGATCCTGAAGGCGGGGTTTGCGCCGGTGTATGGGCAACAGATGCTGTATTTCAATGACCCGTTGTTTGCGAAACGCGCAGAGTTCCCCGCCCCCACGGAAACAGACGTGCTCTGCCACGGAAAAGATTATGTGAAAATCTTCGGACCACATGGTGGCGTGGTGGAGGCACCCAGTGACGAATTCCCGCAGGCTGCGATGCCGGATGATCTGATCGAGGAGATAGACGCCGGCCGTAAGTCTGCCGCTACTCAAGGTGGCGGCGACGAAGTGATTTCCGATGAAGCGGTAGCCGACGCGCTGGCCGCTGTCAGTGCCTTGCCGGAGGAATTCCTGAATCTGATCCGTTGACCGCTATGGGTTGATATGGAGGCGCACGGGGCCGCTGGTAGTCAAAGCGGCCTTTTTCGTGGCCGGTTTTGCTCGCTGTGGGGGATAAACCAGCTGGGCCACCGTCCACTGCATGAACCCATCGCCAGGCTTCTGCGCCGCAGGATCCCAGTTAGTCTGAACGGGCAGGACAAATGCGGATGCCTGCACGGCGTGATAGCGCATGGCGCCGTCGTTCTGGATATAAACGGGTATGCCCGCTGCGGCCAGGACATGATTCGCATAGCCGCGGTCGCCGATGGGCGCGCCCGAGTTATAGATTTCAAAGGCATGGAAGAGTGCGCGTTGCGGGTTGCCGGGATATTCACGCCGTGTCGTGTCCCAGGCGGCCTGCAGAATGGCAGCGCCGGCGTGCAGATTGGTGCAGGCATTCAGCGCCGTAGCAGGGGTGAGCCCATATTTCCGGAAGTTTTCGGTATCCACCTGGGCGATGCCCACGTCCACCTGGTGACGGGCCGCCATCAATCGCCGCAGAATAGCCAATGCTTGGCCCAAGGTGTGCGGGCGATAACCTTTGTGTGCGGTGTTGTCCCACATCGCCAGCGGATCCCCGCCGGATTCCACCCGGACGATCGCCGCCATGGTGACCGGTGCAATTTGCGTTGCGCATTGTTGAATGGCCGACTGAATGGGCAGCATCAGAGCCGGTCCCGAAGGTTCCGCAGCCGATCCTGCATGATGGCATCATTGGGCTTCCCGCGAGCCACTATGGCGATTTGCATGCCGCGAATCATGGCGTATGCGCCGGCCTTGGGATCACCGAGATGAACCCCCAGTGCCGCTGCGCCCCATAGGTCCGCAGCGCGCTCTGCCTTGGGTAGAGCATAGAGGCCCACGATGCTGCCCCCCAGCGCCGCCAGCCAGAACGCCTGAAACAGCCCGATCGTGAACGACAGGAAAAACAGGATGATGGCCAGGAACCAAACGATGGCGTCTTTTTTGGCCGGATGGTGCCAGGCCACATGCCCCAACTCATGTGCCAGGACATAGCGGCGCAGCTCCGAGTCGGTCAGGGTTTTGGCGTGCAGGAATACCTTGTGTTGGGACGATGTATAGCCGAAGCCAGTGAGCTTGCGTTTCCAATCAGACGCGAACAATCCAACGGTGGGGCAGGGGCCATCACCCTGGCCATCCCGCCAGAGCACTTCGGCCTCCTGCTGGACGTCGTCAAGTGTTGCCATGCTCAATCTCAATCTCCTTTCTGCAGCCAGTATTGCGATCCGGGTATCACCAGGAAGGCTCGGGCCGATCCGATGATGTTCCCGATGGGTACTGGCCCATAATACCGGCTGTCGTAGGCGTAATTGCCCGGTGCATAGTCCCAGAAGGTGCCCGGCTTGATGTAATAACTGCCATAGGGCATATGGATTACCTGCCGGCCGCCGGGGCTGGTGGTCATCATCTGGCTATTGGGCAATTTCTTGCCATCGACCCATGCGCCGTCGCTCTTCACGAGAACAGTTTGGCCTGGTAGGGCGACTATCTTCTTGAGGAAGGGGGTGAGGTGTCCAGGGCAGGACCATGGCCCGCCCGAAGTGCGAGAAACCCAATGCCGTCGGATAGCCTGACGCATTGATGCGTTATGGATGGGCGGGCAGAGATACACCATGTCGCCGTCTTTCAGGGAGATGGGGGTGTTGCCGCGTTGATAGAAGCCCACGGGGAAGCATGTCGTGGTGTTCAGGGACAGACGGTCAGCGGCGCTCAGGGACGCCACGGCCATGGTCAGGACGCCGACGGCGATCACGGTCCACATGCTGACCGTGGCTACCACGCTGATGATGTGCTTCCATTTCTTTGCCGCCATGAAAAACCCCTGCAAGCGGATTGCTTACAGGGGTATAGCGGGGAATGGATTGAGGTAGCGTTGGTCTATCTGGCCAGCGTCTGAGACTTTAACCACTGTTCCGGGCTGGCGTAGAATTTCTGTACCTTGCTCAATGCCTGTTGCGAATATTGGCTGAAACCGGGTAATGGCCTAACGCGGCTGATTTCCCTATCCCAATGTGACTTATTAGTGGCATAAAATGCCAAGCGTCTTTGTATGTCATCAGTTCGCGCGGTGAGGATGCCAAGATTCTTTTTTACCACGGAGGGATCCTTTGTCAGGAATACCGCCATGTCAAATATGTCGCGCGCCGTGAAGCCCTCCGCACGGTAGAAACATTTCTTGGCGATGATCTCTTCCGGCTTGTCCAGCAAAACCTTACGGCCATGAATGGTCGCCGCCTGAGTAGAGTTCGCTACCAGGCGCGGTGCAGCTACAAAGTCCACTTCACCCAAGTCATCAAAAATCAGCTTGACGTGTTGGGAGTCTTCACGGTAGTGGACGGTGAGGTCTTCCACCTTGTCATTCAAACGTGGCGATAAGGCGGTCAGATATTGCGCATCCGTGATAAAAATATCGACATCGTGGCTTAACCGGTGACGATACTTAAACATAAGCACCGTGCCGCCGCCAATGGTCCATTCGAGCCTGGGCAGATGAGGGGGTAAAGAATCTATTGCCACCATGGCCTTGTCGAAAAGCGGTTCCCAGGAATCCATCAGGCAGCCCAGGCATCCAGCGGAAAATGAAAGTCATTCGGAAACCCGGGTCGGACGTACTGGTCTAGGGTGGCGAGCGCCTGTTCTACGGGGATGTGGCGGCCACGCATAAACCCGAGCTGTGCCCCAAGGTCGCACTCATAAAAGAACGTCTGTAGCCCCATGGTATCTACCTCAGAGGTGCCGCGCAGCCAAGCCTCCAGATCATCGCCCGTCACCATGACGTGTCGCGGGGCGTTGATTGTGGTTAATACCATCCAGTCATTATTCGGCCTCATAAACCATGCCCCTTCTTGCCCCGTTCTTTATCGCGGTCACGCACGATCAGTTTATGCCCCTGTTCGAGCAGAGTCACCAATTTACCCTTGAATGCGGACAATTCTGGCATGGCTTTGTAATCACCGCGGTAGACAGCGATCATGTCCCGTGCGGGGCTCAGGAAGGCCACGGAACGGTCTTCACTTAAGCTGATCAGTATGCCAGTAATCTGCCCTCTGGACAGGCAATGCGTTGGTAACTCAGATCCTCCACCTTCTGCCAGCCGCTGCGCGTCGTTGCGTTTCAGGCGCGTGGGTTCCGGGGGAATATATCTGGAAGGCGGTGGCTGGATGGTTGGCTGATATCCCATATGGTGTAGTGCAGTTATGGTATTGTGGTGAACCTGTCCCACATTTCCCACGTAATAGCGCATAGCGGCTGCAGCGCGGGTTTCCAGTGCCTGCGGAGTGATCAGCCTGTCGGTATAAAGCTCTTGAATATCCCGCTGGTCATTGTCGGCATATCGCCCCAGCTTGGATACTGCCAGATCGACCGGCGAAAGCACCAGAATGTCGAACTGCCTATCTGGCGACTGCGCCACAAAGATGGCGTCCTCCTCCGCATCTGGATGCATCAGGCTGATGACTGGCGCGTAATTACGATCCCAAGTCAGCGTGCAGCGCCGTCCGTGCTCATCCACGTAGGGTACAAGCACTTCTGGCAAAACTATCCGGTGGGAGAAAATAGCGTCCACGTCCTCCGAGCTGCGGGTCGGGGAATATAGAGCCATGGCGGCACCGCCCGTCATGATAAGGCGTACCGGCTCTTCCAGATGACCGTTCATACTGGATTCGGTCTGCCGGATCAGCTCGCGCGCGGCCTGAAAGATGGGCCGTTCGGTGTATAGGTGCGGGTACTCAGCAGACATATGGCGGCCGCAACAACCGCTTGAGACGGTCATAGAGCGCTCCGGATGAGAGACGCCAGCGAGCTGCCAGGGCATCCATGGGATTGTGCCGTGAATCTCTGGGAAAAAACGGCAACAAGGGGACTTCTGGCAATTGTTTTGCCACGTCATCCAGCCATGGCAACAAAGAATGCTGCCATTCCTCATGCTGCGGAGCGAAATAGCAGAGCAAATCCAGCAAATAGCCTCCCCGTTGGACGACAGGCCAGTCATGTTGCCGCAGGTTGAGTTCCACGGCGTCCCGCAGCCCCGCGCCATCCAGATCTGGATCGGCGTGGCGCGTAAAATAACCGAGAGGTGGTTCCAGGTCGCGCAAGGCCATATCCGGTTGAGGGTTACTCAACAACCGGAATAGTGTGGCCGTCGACAGATCTTCTCGCTGACCTAAGTAGTATAAAGCGGTCAGGGCAGAGTCGCGGCCATGAGGATCAACCATTATTTGCTTCATAATGGGAAGCATAGCACTTTAAAGCGAAATGCCCAGCGCCTGCCCAGCCAGGTGCATTCCCGCTTCCTTGCGGAGCTCCTGCCCAGGCGTCTCATAACCCAAGCCTGCCGCCTCCTGTGTGAGTTTCTGGATGCGGCGCTCAGCCAGAAAGCGTTCCGTGCTGCCGACGGTGAGGCCTGCTGGATCCGGAAGCCTGGCGGACACCTGTAGGTGATCCATGAGCTGCCGTAGCTTGCGCTGCCGCTCAATATCTTTCCGTTTATCCGCATCGGCGTATTCTCCGATGGCCCATGCCCTGATTTCTCCGGTCGCGCTCATCGTTCGACCCCCTTGGCTTTAGCCTGTTCAACCAGTTTTACTGGATCCACATCCAACTTTTCCCGGAAGAATGCTGCCGTCCGGTTATTTTCTGCATTTTTCAGAATGGCTTCATTCGGCTTGAGCCAGCCACCCTGTCCCTGGACACGCTCGAAGCGCCTGTCCTTGTCCTGCTCTTCCGGGTGAAACTCGGTGAAATCCGCCCGGGCAATCCGGATCTCGCCAGCCTTCACGTTCGGCGTTTGCACGTTCATGTACAAGGTTGGCTTGTTTTCCCGTTCAATCTTTGCGCTGTAATAACGATCCCCGTTTTGCCCACGTTCCTCGAAAGAGACCTTATGACTTTCATCAACGCCGGACTCCTTGTTGCTGATCCGCACCGTAGCGCTCAGCTGACCTTCGTTGTCGACGTAGACACCAGACGAATACCAGGTACCTTCCGGCGTTTTCAGGGCGGATTCCATGCGCGGTAGCTGCTCCCTCGGCCGCGGTGTTTGGCTGGCAACGCGGACAGACAACTTTTTTTCCGCCGCAATCCGCACATCTGCGTCCTCATCGCCAACTGCCCGGTCCACCTGCGCGTCGGTCATCCTCTGGTGTAAATGCGTCACGCCAGCCAGCCGGACCTCTGGCTGTAGGTCGGTTAGTACGCGCTCAACCTGGGCGTCGTTCATCCGTTCGGCAAAACGCTCTGTGGCCACCTCTCGCCAGGCGGCGTTACGGATGGTCAGTTCCTTCTCTACCTGCTCGTCTGACAGGCGTGAGCTGAGATTGCCGAGCGCTTGCGCCCGCATTCTGTAATCCGGATCATGTAGTGCCCGGTCGACTTGCGCATCATTCATGCGCATCACCAGACTCTTTGTCGCCTCCGCTCGTACTGCAGGATCCTTATCCGTCAACGCGTTCTCCACTTGCTGGTCCCGCATGCGCGGCGCCAGATCGCTTAGTACAGAGGCGCGAGTCTGTACATCCGGGTCAGCTAGCGCCCTGTCCACCTGCGCATCATTCATGCGCCCTGCAAACCGATTGACGGACATGTTCCTGACCGGCGCGTACTCGTCGGTTAAGGCACGCTCGACCTGTACGTCATCCATGGATTTTGACAAGCCGGCTACGGCGAACACTCGTACATTCTCGTCGGAATCGGTTAAGGCACGCTCCACCTGTTGTGCGGTCAGAATATCCGCGTAGTTGTGGACCGCCTCCAGGCGCGCCACACTATCCGTACTGGTCAGCTGCACCTCGATTTCTGCAGGGTCGATTTCCATAGTGCTCATCGTTCGACCCCCTTGGCTTTGGCCTGTTCAACCTGTTTTACCGGGTCCACATTCAGCTTCTCACGCATGAACTGCATCGTATGATCCTTGTCGCCTTTGGCGAGCATGGCCTCATTGGGCTTGAGCCAGCCCCCCTGACCCTGGATGCGGTCAAAGCGTTTGTTCTTGTCCTCTTCTTCAGGATGAAACTCGGTGAAATCCGTGCGGCCAATCCGGATACGGATGTCACCTTCCCCTGCGGCTTGAGCCTGCACGTTCATGAATACGGACGGTTTGTCCTCGCGCTCAATCTTTGCGCTGTAATAACGCCCTCTGTTACCTTCACGCTCTTCGAAGGAAACCTTGTGGTGTTCATCCAGACCGGTTTCCTGGTGATTGATGCGCACGGTCGCTTTCAGTTGGCCGTCCTTATCGGCATAGACTCCAGCGGTATACCAGGTGCCATCTTGCGCCTTCAGAGCTGACTCCATCCGGGGATACTGCCGTTTTTCTTTGTCAGGGGCGGGTCCTTCGAGGTAATTGACCCCCAGCTTCTCCCCGATGGTTTGAATGGTCTTATCCTTGGCACCATGTGTGCGTGCGGCCTCATTGGGTTTGAGGGTTCCACCTTGTCCTTCGATTTGAAGATGCTTTCTGTTTTTCAACTCCGTAAACGACACCATGGCGACTTTGCTTTCGGCGTCTGGACGAACAAAAACGTGAACATCCGGGCGATCAGGAATCTGCACTTTTGCGTGTAAAAAAGGCTTTCCATTTTTGTCCTTTTTGGCCTCGTACTCTACCTTGTGCCGCTCATCAAGGGGCTGGTCTTTGTTGGTAATGGAGACCGTCCCCTTCAATTGACCTTCCTTGTCCGCATATAGAGTCGCCTGGTACCAGGTTTCATCTTGTGCTTTAAGCGAGGCTTCCATTCTGGGGTATTGCCGGGTGGCCTGCGGCGTGTTGGCTTGCTGTTCCATGTTGTGACTCCTTTCTGGCGGTGTTTGCGGAGGGATTGGGTTGTCGAAATTGGTGTTGTCGGGAAGTCCCAAAATCGCGGCTACATCTCTGCTGTCGTTTGGGTCCGTGGACATGCTGGGTTGTTGCATAGATACCTCCTTCTTTTTTGATGGATATGGTGCAAAACGATCTTGAAAGGCGGCGAGCGCGCGTGTATGGACCGCCGGTATTTTGTCCTCCACGAGGTTTTTTGCATGCGTTCTATCAATTTCCTCTGTGCGCCCGGCCATCTGCAGGGTGTACAGCGTATTCAATCGCACGACCCAATAAGGATCTTCCAATGCGCTGTTGATTTGTCGTGGTGACATGTACGGCACCACGGCGGCTATGCCAGATGCACGTCTGTGATCGTCTGGGAGGGCCAGTGCCGCATCAACTTCATGACTATGCGCTTCTCGATACGCCGCCCGGTTGTTTTGCTGATCCATACACTGTGTCAGTGCCACCCGGATTCCATCAGGCCCCAGTTCTTGCCGCGCATCCGCCCAATCAGCGCCTTTGGGTCCGCCGATGATCTGAGTTGAAGGCTCAAGATAGCGTGCGGCCAGTCCTGCCTCATCCAGACTACTAATGGCGTCCCGAGCACCGCGCTGCCCAACTCTATTGACATCGCGGTCAACCAGAACGCCGATTACGGGAACGGCTGTCCCCAGATTGGCAGGTTTATGTGCTGCCTCGGCTTGTTCCATAGCCCATTTCTGAACGCCTCCCACGTCATAGGCGACGATGCCGGGCATGCCGCTAGCCTGGATGGCTACCGCTGTAGTCTCGAAGCCTTCTCCCAGCAGGAGCATGCCTTTCTCCTGGGCAGTGCCCGAGAGAGGCATGGGCACTGCTTCAGGTGGCGGTGGAAGGCGAATGACACCTTTCCGCCCCAGCATCTTACGATCCAGTTTTTGCCCGTCATCGTTGATAAATGTCTGTTGTATGCCGCAGATGTTCCCGTCGCGGCGCATGGGCAGGATCATGACCGCGCGGGTGCCTTCCGGTGAAAAACGGTCCGGCAGGCCGATTCTGACCTGGCCCAGCCAGTGGGCATCCTCCAGACCGCGGTGAAAAAGATATTGCACAGTGACGTCTTTGGCGGCCTGCCATTGCGCGCGCCGGGCGCCCTTGTTCATGGCAGAGAGACCATTCAGGTCCGGTCCACTGTATAATTCATGCGGGGTTTTGCAGACCCATGCGTTATTCCACAGGGTGCGCGCTAACTGGGAATTGTCTGTTTGGCGCGCTATCGGCTGATCTTGGGCAACCGATGGGGAGGGGTTCAAATCCATAGCCCGCAACAATCCCTCGATCGTGCCTCCTGCACCCGTCGCCGAGTCTAAGTACACGCCTTTGGCAGGATTGATCTTGTGCGTTTTGTGCCCCGTACCTAGAACATCCGCCTCTATCTCGCGGCCCAGTATTTGATAGGGGATACCCGCTGCCGCCAGTGCGGTCACGATGGTTTCGCGGTTATAGGCATTCATGTCAGCGCCCCAGTGAATTCACTTTTTGAGGCGTGCGGTCTTCCACCTTGAGTTCGCCGGTCCTGGTGGGCTTTACTGTCACGGTATGTCCAACCATGGCCCTGATTTCCGCCTGATGTACCTTGTCCGGATCACGACCAGATATCAGCATGGGTTTTCCAGCCGGCTGAATTTCGATCAGATTGGTATCATGCACATGCGTTAATTTTCCGGTGATCTGCATGGCATCAGAGCGGTCCATTTGTTGGAACGGCATCAACCCAAACGGTTTGGCCGGGGTGTCGAAAATATCGGTAGCAGGCTGTGGACCTAGTTCAGGGTTGTGGATTTTCAGTATTCGACCATCATTGCTGAGGGAAACATCAATATGTTTGTCCATGGCTTTATGTAGGTAAGAATCACTAAAGCCGTCCTCCATAAACCGCTTGCCGATATCCACATGAACGACACCGTATTCTTTGGTATCCAACAGCAAGTTATCCTTTTCAAAATTTTTCAGTACACCGGAAATGCTCTGGCGGTTGTGGTTCTGGATTTCCAGAATGGGTTTGTCCGGATCCACGGGTTCCTGGCGCACATAGTCGGGCAGGTCCTTCCGGTGAGACAGAATAACCCGGTGATGCACCTGCTTATCCTGCTCAAGCTGGATAGTGCTTTGGTGCATGACGGACGCCACCCGGAATTCGAGGGCCGCCTTAACACCGGGGATTCTTGCAGCATCGGTTTCACGGGATGCACTTTGCATATCCAGCTTTCCAATGCCGGGCACGGTGTTGGGCAGGTGACTGGTAATGCTTTGCTGATCCAAATGCGCCAAAGAATCACCAACAGCTTGAATCTTAGGCTTTCCATCCGGGCCGGGCAGTACCGCTTTGTAGCGCACCTGCTGGTCCAGGTTTGTATCCTGCAACACGATACCCGTAATTTTATGACCACTTTCATCACGGAACTGAATTAAATCCCCACGGTTAAGCTGCATGACTTCTGGTTCCATAACATTTTCCTTTGTGGGGGCCGCAATGGCTTTTTCCTGACCGACTTCGAGCAATTTCTGCTGTGCGATGACATAATCCGCCATCTTTTCTGCGTCCCGTGCAGCGTGGTAGATTTCGTTCTTGTCGTTTTTTAGAACGGATATCCAGCCCTTCACGTAGGACTCATGATTCTCAGGATGATGGGGTATGCCCGTTTTCTCGGAAATGATGTAGGACGCCATTTCCGCACGCAGCTCTTCTTTGGCCCGCAATGTATGGTCAGAGGCCGTCCCGTTCTGAAACTGCTGTAACCTGCTCCGATTCAGGCGATGCTCTGCCATGGTGGAGTGCGCAATCTCATGCGCCGCCGTGGCATATAAATGTCCGGCATCAAGGAAGGATTCCCTGGGCGGCAAGTGAATGTCATCATTTTTAGGGCTGTAAAAAGCCTGTCCCGGACTATCGAATAGAATGGGGGCGGACTTCTCATTCTGGTCAAACAGCTTTTCACCTACCGCATGCATGTCGAAATCGTGCGTTTGCGATGGATCCATCTCATAGGGCGGGATCCCATCGATCTGTGAGGCGTGGAATACCGTGTAATACTTGGCGAAACGCCGGGTTTCCTTCTCTGCCGCCGCAATTTCCTTACCCCCGAACTTCGGGCTCTCGCCGCTGGATCGCTCTATGTCTTTTTCATAGCTCTTCCAGACCTCGATAGGGATACCGTGCTCCCCTTTTTTGACTTGCCAGCCCTGTTCGGCAGCTTGTTTGTATGTCACCCAGCGGGGATCCCCAGTGGGGGCGACGGTAGCTAACAACACATGGTTGCCACCGTTATATTCTTTGCCGGTAACAGCATTGATAGGGCCGGATCTGGGGCCACCGTCATACGGCCGCTGCCAGGGTGCAGTATTTTCTTCTACTGCGGCGACGATACGATTGGTGACTTCCTGGCGAACATCACGTTTCTCCCGGTTGGTGGGCGTGGTTGTACTATGTGTCTGGGTTGGCATGGGCGTCCTCGCTTATGCATCTGCATGTCTGAACCAACATGGAGGTATAGCGACGGACTTGGTGGTATAGCGCTTGATGGGTGAGTACTGGTAGGATTGATCAGTTCAGTACCGAGTTACCGAGTTACCGAGTCGCGACGTCCGGTATGATCACGCAGCCTTATCAGGCTTTTCTTCGGTGTTGGGGGTTACGTAAGGATTTGCGATGGGCAGGAGAATATAGTGTCGGAAAGTCCTAAGACGGCTGATTTAATAGATTCACTGAAGATTTTTATGCATGAGGTCAAGGAGAAACATTTCTTTAAAATTTGCGCGTTTCTTTCTGGTGCGGTAGGTCTTCAACCGTTTTATTACTACTTTTGGGAAGTTTCCTATTTCCCATCTGGAATGGCGGATCTGGTATATTATGGCATAATGCCATTCTTCTTGTCGATATTTATCGTGGGTTACATATTGATATCTGTAGTGCTCCCAATACTCGGTTCTAATTTGAAGATAAAATTCGCTTATTCGCTGCCCGCGATTTTTGTTGGAACCGTTTTATTATTGAGCACAAATAATGAAATGCTAAGTTCTTTATATAATTTCATGTTGCGGCACGCATGGGGGGTTGTCGCGGTAGTTTCTGTATTCTCAGCGGCTGCCATTATATCCCTTTTGTTGGTCGCGGTGGCGTCATTTGTTGCGTTTATTCTGCTGGTAAATACAAAGGACATAAAGTATCTTGTATTGATGGTGCTAATTGGAATTAATGTTGGCGTATTTCTTCTTGATAGTAATACTATGTATGCGTTTAACATTATGCAGCATGCTGGCTTTAGAAGGGTTGATGTTTGTATTTCTCTTAAAGGTGATGAGGCATTTTTTCCTGTTGGAATACACAACTCTCACGCAGGTTGTTATGGCAAAATGGTTTCTGGTAACATAGTTTTTTATGGGTTTCATCGCTCTTTTTTAGAAATCAATGGAAAAAAGCATTTTGTCACGTCGATTGTTCAGAATAGGAATTTTCTATTTTACAGCATTCATAAAAATCCCGCCTAAAATTATTCCGGTATCGAATGCTGTTTCAATTAAGGCGGTAAACGGTATGATGAAAGGGTATGTCAAGTATGCGTGCTGCTTGTTAACGAATAACACTGTTGCGACAGTTGCTATTATAGAGAAAGCGACAAAGAATATTTTGCAGAAAACGCCGCCGAAAGCGAAAGGCCAGTCCTTGTTGCGTAGATAAACACTTTCCATGCCAAGATAGCCAGCTATAAAGCCAGCCACAATAAAAAATATAATGAGTGATATTCCTTCCATTTTTGCTCCTGAGTTTCATTTTCTGAACCGGCGTGGATGTATAGCGGTGAGAGTGGTGATATACTTTCTACCACGGCATGTGAGTAGCAAGGATCTGTTGTCACAAAATAGACTCGGCTTTTTGATCGCCTATGCGGTGATAAAATTACGCGGCATCTTCATCGCCATGCCCGCCCCCCGGATCAGAGAAATCAAACAGACTGCATTGCTGAGAGTTTTCAGCGGCAAGCCGCTTCTGTAACGCGATGTTTATCCAGATGCTCTCCCTACGGGAGGGATCCACTTCTTTGCCGCCTGCCCTGGGTTGCCGGGTGCGGCCGGCACCACAGACGGCATCGAAGTCCTGTCTTTGCCATCCCGCATCCTCCAGCGCTTCGTAGCAATCGTTCTGGTAGCCGGAGAGGGCAGCCATCCCCTGGATGCCCAGCAGGACGTCCACCAGTTCCTGGTGGGCATGGTGATCCATCTCATGCACGTATCCGCCATCTGCCCGGGTAAGCGGGTGGTACGGCGGATCGCAATAGAAGACAGTGGTCGCGGCATCCCATCGGTGGATGACGCCTAACGCTTCGTCATTTTCCACATAGACCGTCCGCAGTCGTTCGGCCGTAATCAGCAGATCCTCATCAATCACGTGTTTCGCGGCACGTGCCCGATTGTCGTCTACCCGGGCATAGGCCCAGCTGGGCTTTCGGGATAAATCACCGTGAAAAGAAGCGCGAGTCATGATGAAGAACCGCGCTGCGCGTTCAATGTCCGACAATGCTGAAGGGTTGGCGATGTCACGCCATGCGTTAAATATTTCCCGGCTGTAGGGGGTGAGCTGCAGGTATCGCTGCAAAGCCTCTGGCTGATTCCGCAGCATGCTGAAAAAGTGTGTCACTTCGGAATCCAGGTCATTGATGACCTCGACGCCTTTGGCGGGACGCGAAAACAACATACTCGCGCCGCCACAGAACGGCTCGACATAGCACAGGTGCCGGTTTGGTTTCGGGAGTGCGGTGTTGATTCTGTCCGTGAATCGGCCTTTGCCGCCGATCCAGACCAAGGGGCTGCGCATCAGACACCTCCGACTTTTGTGCTGGTTGTGGACCGATCATCGCCGCTCATGAGGTCTAAGATGTGCGTCGCAAGGACGGCTGTGGGGGCCTTTGTGCGGGCGTGGCGGGCAAGTCCCCGGCGGATGTTCCGCATACCGTCACTTCTTCGGGTCAAAAAATGGGCAATCTCCGTAGCCACGGCCAACTCGCCCCGTGGATCCTGTGAAACGCGCAGAAGCACTTCGCGTAAGGAAACTGGCGTCCGGTCCTCACTGCCCATAGAGTCCTCGCCGTTCGGAACAGGGGCTCCAGCGTTCTGGCGCATCAGTCGCATTACGCGAGCGTTTTCCTGTTTCTGGATGAGGACCTCCATGGGGCTGTCCGTATACCGGCAGAGACCGGCATTCAGCGCGTCTGGATGGGCGTGATCCGGGTGCAGTAGGTCGATGTCCACCACATCGTCGCCGTTCTGCTCCTCGTGGCCGGGACTGATGGGCTTGGCGTGGGCCATATAGTAAATATCTTGATGAGACACGCCGATACCTTCGGCGATGAACGTGCGGAATTGGGAGATGGTCTGAAAGTAACCCGAACACATTTTGTCGATGTTAAGGTTGGGTATGCGTTTAAAATCGTGGGATTCTATGACCTGGCGCAGTATTCGGGACGCCGCATCCCGTGCATCGGCATGGTCAGCGATGATGAGTTTTTTGCGCAGATAGGTACCGACGGCGAGGGTGATGGCGGCGATGGACTTGTTGAGGTACCAGTGCACGGCATATCCCACATCTGCGGACAATTGAGCCCCTTCGATCTGTTCCCGGTACACGGGGACCGACTTTCGCAACCAGCGGTGAAAATTCTGCGCTGATGCGTGTGTGGTAACACTGGCGCGCGGATCCGGGATAAGCCGGTCATGTGGATCCGGATCGACGAGGGGGTTGCGCGGAGTTGCCACGGCTTCAACCTCTTCGTTGTCATCCATCTCAAGCCCTTCGTACCATTCCGGCGCTACCGCATAATCATCACCGTCTGCGGCGGCCTGAATCGCTTCGGGATCATCCAGGAGGAGGTTGAAGCTATCCGGCCTCTCGAAACGCCGCGACGTGGTGCCCCAGGTTTGACGCGCCAATTCTTCACGTTCCGCCAGCGGAAGCGGATAATCCGCATCGATATCATCATCGCCGGCGTCGATAAAATCATTTTCGTCTGGGTTGGATGGCTTGGGCATCACACAATCTCCCGGTTTTGCATATAGTTCATGCCCCGGTCCTCCCGCGGCGATAGCTCTGCCAATCAAAGAGCAGCAGCCCACCGTTCTGACACAGCCGATCGAATGCGTCCGTCCCCAGGTACTTCTCCACACCATTTACCCCTTCGTTGGAGAGGATGATGGTCGGCTTCATGTCGCGGGAGCGGTGGTTGATTACCTCGAAGAGATGTACCTGCGCATGCCTGTCGAACGTTTTCCCAACTTCGTCGATGATGAGCAGGCCCGCTTCTGCAAACCCGCGAATGACTTCCAGCTCCGTGCTGTTGCCGATGCCGTGCTGCCAGGTCTGGCGAATCCGGGCAGTGATTTCGTAGGCGGTCGCAAAGATCACGCTATGTCCCATGGACAGCACTGTCCGGGCAATAGCCGATGCCAGGTGGTTTTTGCCGGTGCCGGGATTCCCGCAGAGAATGAGGCTGGATCCCTTGCTCGCCCGCTCCGCGAAATGCTCGGCGTAGTCCCAGCAGACATCCAGGGCCGTCTGCTGCCCAGGGACATCGACCACGTAGTTGTCGAAATCACAGTCGATATAGCGGCGGGGGATGGCGG
>NZ_JAGDVS010000062.1 GCF_023255755.1 Acidithiobacillus sp.
AGGGAACCTCGTAACGCAGCCACCCCTGAGTCCGCCCAAGAATACAGACCTTGGCGGTCCCGACCTCTTCTTCCAACTCGCGAAACATCGCCTGCTCCGGCGTTTCCGCATAATCGATACCGCCCTGGGGGAACTGCCAGGCATTTTCACCCCGGCGTTTGGCCCACAACACCTGATTGTATTCGTTACAAATGATCATGCCCACATTGGGGCGATAGCCGTCCGCGTCTATCATGTTCATCGTCTCTGCCGATGCGTTTATGCTGCAATATAGCACGCAGACGGGCCAGCGTCAGTCTACTCCAGCCCCAGCGTCATTCAGACCGTGTGCAGCAAATCCAGTGGATAGCGCTTGCCCGCCTGGTAATCGGCCATACAGCGCCGGACCATGACGCTGCGCATCTCCCCCCCACGCGCCGTCATCTCCTCCAGGGTCAGCCAGACCGGGCCGATGATGCCCGTATCCAGGGCACGGTGCATATCACGGGGGCCAAGGCGTCCACCGAAGGCGAAGCGCAGATAAGTCAGGTTTTTCGCAGGATATTCCCAGTGATAGATACCGGTCAGATATTCCGGCTGGAAGACGTAGCCCGTTTCCTCCAGGGTCTCGCGGACGACCGCATCCAACAGAGTTTCACCGGGGTCCCAGTGGCCGGCAGGCTGATTGAAGCAGCGCCGCCCATCCACCACCTCTTCTACGAGCAAAAAACGGCCGTTCTCCTCTACGACAGTGGCTACTGTCACATGCGGCGTCCAAATCATGGGCTTTTCTCCGTCATACGCTCTTTTTCCGTGAGTTCACGCCACTGGCCGGGAGGCAGATCGTCCAGCGCAAAAGGCCCGAAGGCCTGCCGATGCAGGGTCAGCACCAGATTATCCAGAGCGGCAAACATTCGGCGGACCTCGTGGTAACGCCCCTCCGTCAGGGTCAGCAGCACCTCGCGATCTGTCAGGCATTGCAACGCTGCAGGGCGACAGGGCGTGTCTTCGCCTTCCAGCATCAGGGTTCCTGCGGCCAGGATGTTCGCCGCATCAGCCCGCAATGGCGCCTGCAGAGTCACGCGATACACCCGGGGAATGGCACGGCGGGGGCTCGTCCAATGGTGCAGCCAGTCGCCGTCATCGGTGAGTAGCAGGACGCCACTGGTCTCCCGGTCAAGACGCCCGACACTGCTCAGCGACGGTCGCCGGTAGCGCCAACGCAAGGGAAAATCCTGATAAATGGTACGCGGATCATCGTGAGCACAAACCTTGCCCAAGGGTTTGTGATAGAGCAGATAGAGGGCATGGGGGTGATCAATGGGCTCTTCATCCACCCAGACCAGCGCAGCATCCACTTTGGCAGAGGCTTTGCGCAGCGGTTCCCCGGCTACCCGCACTCGCCCCTCGCGCACCAGATCACGCACTTCGGAGCGGCTACAGTATCCAAGACGGGACAGTAAATGATCCATACGTTCGGCAGATTTTTGCATAGGGTGCAGTTTAGCCTGCCGGACAGGCTGACGAAAAGCCGTTAAACCTCTATGATGCCGGAGTCACCAACAACGGAGCGCATCATGGCGACTGGATACATCCTCCCCCCGGAATGGGCCCCGCAGCGGGCGGTACAACTCACCTGGCCACATCCCGATACCGACTGGGCGTCACGCCTGGATGCGGTGCTATCGGTATTTGCCCGCATTGCGCGTGAAATCAGCTTCCGCGAAGATGTGCTCATTGCCTGCCATGACGCGGCCAGCGTCGAGGCTTGTAGGAAACATCTGCACCGCGCCGGTGCCGATCTCGCGCGCTGCCATCTCCACACCGTCCCCAGCAATGACTCCTGGACCCGCGATCACGGTCCCATCACCCTGCAGAACCCGGCTGGTCAGCGCAAACTGATGGACTTCGCCTTCAATGCCTGGGGCCTCAAATTCCGCGCCGACCTGGATAATCAGATTACCCGCCACCTGCATGCCCAAGGGGCTTACGGAAACGCAGTACTGGAGATTTCCGGGATGGTTCTGGAGGGCGGCAGTATTGAAGTGGACGGCGTCGGCACCCTGCTGACTACCAGTGCCTGCCTGCTCTCGCCCAACCGCAATCCGCAATGGTCCGCGGTGCAAATCGAGGACGCCCTCCGTACCCAGCTCGGCGTAGAACGCATCCTCTGGCTGCATAGCGGCCATCTGGAAGGCGACGACACGGATGCCCACATCGACACCCTCGCCCGCTTCTGCAACCCCCATACCATCGCCTACCAGAGTTGCGACGATCCCGACGACAGCCACTTCGCCCCGCTCCAGCAGATGGCCGCTGAACTCAGCGCTTTCCGCAACTGCGATGGCGAACCTTATCACCTGATTCCTCTGCCCTGGGCACAAGCGCAATGGGACGAGGATGGCACCCGCCTGCCCCTGAGTTACGCCAACTTTCTCATCCTCAACGCCGCCCTTCTCCTGCCGACTTACGACGATCCCGCAGACATGGTGGCGCAGGAGCGCCTGCAACGCGCCTTTCCAGACCGGAAGGTGATCCCGGTCCCCTGCATTGAGCTGGCTCGCCAGCATGGCAGCCTGCACTGCGTAACCATGCAGTTACCGCGCTGAGACAAAGCATATGAGATATAATAGCATGTCATTGTATTGTTAAAAACATAGCGCTTATTCAGCGCCACCGGCCAACATGGCACCCACCGCCAGCGTCAGGACGTTTAAGGGGGAGAGGGCAGGAGATCGGCAGCGCAGCATTTTGGCTCCTGAGGCCACTCGGCAATGTTCCATGCGGCAAGTCACTGCCGCATATTATAATCACTTTTAAAAAAAGTTATATATTCAATAATCACACATCACGAGCATTAAGAGGCTGTTTTATTTTTCATAATTTTCACATCGCGTTACATAAGAAAATACCGTCAACAGCGCTGGTATCCCATACCTGCCGGACAAACTCAGCACTCTTTTGCCACCAAAATACTGCAGGGCAATTCCCGCAGAAGCGCCTTGGCGACTGACCCCTGCAGCCAGTGTCCCAAAGAAAAATGCGGAATATGCCCGATGATCAGCAGGTCGGCACCCGTTTGCAGTGCGTAACGGGCAATCTCTTCAGCCGGACTGCCCTCAGCCGTTTGAGTCACCACCCTCAGGCCCTCGGCACGAAGCTTACCCGCGCTATCCTCCAGACTACTGCGGATAGCGTTGCCTTCCTGCCCCAGCATATCCTCCGCTCCCGCCGCCTGACCAATGGCCATACCCCCGGTACTGACGATGACGCCGAAAAGATGCAATTCACCTTGACACAAACGAGCGAGCTCCCCGCCTTGGCTGAGCGCTGTTTCGCTCGACGGGCTGCTGTCGTAGGCCACCAGAATTTTCTGAAACATTTACCACCTCCCAAAAGGTCGCGCCGCACCACCCACGAGCCGAATCTCCCACCTACTCCACGACCACCGTCTGCTCCACCGCCGCGCCACGCTTAGGTGAGCGAATAATCAGCAGCAGCGGGAAAACCGCCAACGTCATCACCAGCATCAGCCAGAAATCATCGATATACGCAATCATCGTCGCCTGCCGGGTGATTTCTGTATTCAGCAGAAGCTGGCCCAAAGCATCATGGGGATTATAAAGACTGGCCACGGTCGGATTCTGAAAAGCCGGATTATGGTCATCAATGTGGGTGGTCAGCGCGGCATGAGCGATTTGCGTGTTACGGGTCAGCAAGGTCTCCACCAGAGAGATCCCGATACTGCTGCCGACATTACGCACCAGACTGTAAATCGCCGTGCCGTTAGCCCGCATTTCCGGGCTCAGGGTCGCAAAGGTGGCGGCACTCAGAGGCACAAAAACCAGACCAATCCCCAGCCCTTGCCAGACACCCGGCCAAATCACATCACCCTCACCGATCACCAGACTATAGCCCTGCATTTGCCAGAGGGAAAAGGCCGTGATTCCGAAACCGATGGCGAGTAGCAGCCGCAAGTCCACCTTGCCCACCAGTCGCCCGACAACGAGCATGGCCAGCATGGTGCCGAGGCCACTCGGTGCCGTCACCCAGCCCGCCGTCATCGCCGTATAGCCCATCAGATCCTGTAGCATGGTGGGGATCAACGCCCGCGACGCAAAAAGCACCAGTCCGACAATAAAGATGAAGAGCAGGCCGGTGACATAGTTGCGGTTGAGGATCAGCCGGTAATCAAAGAAGGAACGGTCAAAGGGTGTGCGCCAAGTATGATAGATGAAATATAAGGCCGCGAACCCGGCAATATAGGCTTCTATCCAGATTTCCACCGAAGCGAACCAGTTCTGCTCTTGCCCACGATCCAGCAACAACTGCAAGGCACCGATGGCCAGACTCAGGCTGACAAATCCCGCCATGTCAAAGTGCATCCGCCGCAGCACCGAATACCTGGGGAAGGACTTCCAGATTCCCGTAAACGCCATGATCCCCACCGGCACGTTGATGAAAAATACCCAGCGCCACCCCATGGTATCCGTCAGCCAACCGCCCAGGGTAGGACCGACGATGGGTCCAATCATCACCCCCATGCCCCACAAGGCCATGGCGGAACCCTGCTTTTCCCGGGGGTTGATGTCGAGCAGGACGGTTTGCGAAAGCGGCACCAGCGCCGCTCCGAAGACACCCTGCATCACCCGCGCAACGACAATTTCCCCCAGCGAGGTAGAAATACCGCACCACATGGAGGCCAAAGTAAAACCCAGCACCGAGGCCAAAAAGACGGTACGCTGACCAAAACGGTCACAGAGCCAGCCAGTCAGTGGCGTGGCGATGGCCGTCGCCATGATATAAGAGGTCAGCACCCAACCAACCTGGTTCAAGGACACGGACAGGCTGCCCTGCATATGCGGCAGAGCCACGTTGGCGATGGTGCTGTCCAAGGTCTGCATGATGGTGGCCAGCATGATGGACAGGGTAATGAGGGGTCGATTCAGCCCCTCTGTGCCAACTGCGGCGCTTTCCACGGTCATTGGAAGGATCCTTCGATAATGCGCTGCAAACGCTGCAGGAGATCCGTCGCCTGCTGCAACTCTGCAGCGTCCAGGCCATCCAGCATTTCGCGGCGGAAGTCACCAGCGACACGCTTCACCTCCGCATACACGGTCCGCCCCTCGGACGTCAGCAACACCCGTCGGATACGCCGGTCTTCCGGGGCGATCTCGCGGCGTACCAATCCAGCGCGCTGTAACCGGTCCACCATGGCTACCACCGTCGGCCCCTCCACCGAGAGACAATGTGCCAGTTCGCTCTGGGTCAGGGGAGTTTTGGCCCGCGCCAGAAAAGCGATACTCATCCAACTCGCCTGGCTCAGTCCGAGACTCTTCAGGCGACGATCCAGCGCGTGGCGCCAGGCCCGTGCGCTGTCATGCAGGGCCAGGGCAAACGCTTCCTGCAACAGGTCTTTGCTCATGAATCCCTCCGGTATTTTTAGCCGCCCAGATTATTAGGGTACTTATACTTAGTGCTCTATCTATTTACAAGAGAAGTCCGGCACCCAAAAGTAACCCTTGGAGACCCAGTCGACATGCCTAAGCCCACGACGTCACCTTGACAGAAGCGCAGGGCTCCGCCATGGTGGCCTGAATTTACGAGGACCCTATGCTGCATTTTCCGGATATCAATACCGTCGGCTTCCAGCTCGGCCCCATCACCATCCACTGGTACGGTCTGCTGGAGATCATCAGCTTTGTTATAGCCACCGTCTGGCTCATCCGGCGCGGCCGCATGGCGCACTGGAACTGGCGCAAAGAGCAGGTCGTCGACCTGGAATTTTATGTGGCCGTCGGCGCCATTCTGGGTGGCCGGGTGGGCTACGTGCTCTGGTACAACCTCCCCTATTATCTCGCCAATCCCATAAAAATGCTGGCCATATGGGATGGCGGCATGTCTTTCCACGGCGGTCTCCTGGGTGTCGTCATCGCCTGCTGGGTATTTGCACGACTCCATCAGCAACATGCCTTTCTGCCCACTCTGGACTTTATCGCGCCAGCCGTGCCCATCGGGTTGGGTCTGGGGCGACTGGCCAACTTTATCAACGATCAGCTTTTTGGCCGTGTCAGCGACCTCCCCTGGGCCATTGTCTTTCCCGCCGGTGGTCCGCAACCCCGGCAACCCTCGCAACTCTATGAGTTTCTGCTGGAGGGCGTTCTGCTCCTGCTGATTCTGGCCATCTACAGCCGCAAAGCGCGTCCTGCCGGTGCCGTTGGCGGCATGTTTGTCCTCTTTTATGGCATCTTCCGTTTCATCGCGGAATACGCGCGCCAGCCGGATATTCAGTTGGGCTTTGTCTTCGGTCACTACACCATGGGCCA
>NZ_JAGDVS010000017.1 GCF_023255755.1 Acidithiobacillus sp.
ATGCGCCTTTGAAGAAGGCAATACCAAACACAGCGGAAAAATCGTGCTAATCAGGTAGGTTTATCCTGTAACATCCCCCCATGATGCCGATTTATGGGGGGTTGGTTTTTTGAACTTGCCCCAATATTTAACCGCCAAAAACCCCCGCACCATAAGCGCCATCATTCACCACCGATAGGCGCTTTCCAATGCAAAACGAGTCCGATTTACTCCTCCGCGAGATCGTCAAAGAAATCGCGGGAACCCTTGGTTTTACCGAGAAGAACGTACCCACTCAGATCAACGAGGGGCAGACATCCATCGTCCTGGACGTGAAGCCCGCGACCCTCTGCAACTGGCGTTGTACTGGCCGCTACAACCTGCCGTTCATCAAGACCGGACGCCTTGTCCGTTACCGTGTGGCTGACCTCGCCGCCTGGATCGCCAAGCGTCGCACTGGCATGGAGGGCTGACCATGCAGCCACAAAAAAGCCGCCCCGGAGCAGGGACGGCACACGCTACAACATCACGATCCAATGATACCCCGATTGATCGAGTCCTGCACCGCCTGGACAAGGTAAAGCGCACAGCGCCAGACAAGTGGATCGCCTTGTGCCCTGCCCACGACGACAAGCGCCCCTCGCTCAGTATCAAAGAAGGCGATGACCATCGCGTTTTGCTCAAGTGCTGGTCCGGGTGCGGAGCCGCCGAGATCGTTTCAGCCCTGGGCCTATCCCTGGCCGACCTGTTCCCCGGCAACCGGCGCAGTCTCAGCGACCACGGCACTGGCCCCATGCGCCGTCCGTTCGATTATCGGGACGCATTGCAGGGCATCGCGCATGAAGCCACCGTCGCCCGGCTGATTATCGAGGCCGCCAATTCTGGGCAGGAAATGGACGTGGAATCCCTGGACCGGCTGGCGATGGCCGAGGAGCGAATCAGCGATGCACTCCAAGCTGCGGGGGGTACCCAATGAGTAGCTGGGATGAGCAGGCCAGCCCACAGCCCGGAGTCACCCTGACTTGTGCGTCATCCATCGCGCCCGAGGGTATCAGTTGGATATGGCCGGGATGGTTGGCCGCTGGAAAACTGCACGTTCTGGCAGGCATGGCCGGGACCGGAAAGACCACCATCGCGCTGGCCGTCGCCGCTACACTGACCGCCTCTGGACGCTGGCCCGATGGCGAGATATGCCGACAACCCGCCGATGTGATTATGTGGAGCGGTGAGGATGACCCCGCAGATACCCTTGTTCCGCGTTTGATGGCAATGGGCGCAGACGTGGCCCGCGTCCACCTGATTACAGGTACACGGGACGATGACGGAAAGTTACGCGGCTTTGATCCTGCCAATGACATGGCGCTGCTGGAATCCGCCTTGACGAAGTTTAAGCCCCGTCTGCTGATTCTGGACCCGATAAGCAGCGCGGTGTCAGGGGACAGCCACCAAAACACCGAGGTCCGGCGCAGCTTGCAGCCTATTGTGGACCTTGCCGGGAATCTCGGTTGCGCCGTCCTGGGTATTAGCCACTTCACGAAGGGCACCGCAGGCCGCGACCCCTTGGAGCGCGTCACCGGATCACTGGCCTTCGGAGCATTTGCCCGTCTGGTATGGGCAACCATCAAGCCCGGCAAAGATGCCGACGACCAGAAGCGCCGATTGATCCGCACTAAGTCCAATATTGGCCACGATGGTGGCGGCTTCGAGTACGACCTGGCGCAGACCGCAGTCCCCGGCCATAGCGACCTGTACGCCTCTTGCATCCTCTGGGGTGAACCCCTGGAAGGAAGCGCCAGAGAATTGGCCGGACAGATCGAGGATGACAACAAGCCCGGCGAGGAATCGGGACCGTCGCCGCGTGAAGAAGCGACCGACTTCCTGCTGGATTTTCTGGCCGATGGACCGAAGCTGGAAAAAGAAATCAGGGAATGTGCCGGGCAAGAGTGCATAGCCAAGCGAACCCTTGACCGGGCGAAAAAGGAGATGGGCGTGGTATCGGTCAGAATCGGTAAAGCCTGGGGATGGCA
Source organism: Acidithiobacillus sp. (assembly GCF_023255755.1). GTDB lineage: Bacteria > Pseudomonadota > Gammaproteobacteria > Acidithiobacillales > Acidithiobacillaceae > Acidithiobacillus. The sequence continues at coordinate 2,007 of NZ_JAGDVS010000017.1, forward strand.
CCTGAAAAATTGGATACCAGGTACACGCGCCGATGACGATCAAGAAGGCCAAGGATGCCAAGAACGCCACATTTCCATATATAGGAAAACTGGCAATCTTGGCACTCTTGAAAGCGCAGAAGTCACAGAAACCCCGGAAATGCTGGCTTTCGAGCAAGAAGGTCAACAATGCCAACCATGCCACATTCCAGACGACGACGCCCCTATGGATGGTGAAGTATGAACGCCGCCGAGGTCATCACCGAGATTGAGCAGGCGGGTGGCAAAATCTGGATCGAGGGGGACCGGCTCAAGTTCCGGGATACCCCCGCCCGGCTGGTCCCTCTCATTCGTGAACACAAAGCCGCGCTGCTGGCGCTGCTAAAGGAGGAGCAGGCAGGTCAACGTAGCACCTCGCCTGTCAGCGTCGCCCCTGAGCCAGATATGGCCCCGCAAACGGCACCAGCGACCGTCACATGCGGATCATGCGTCCGATTCCAGCCGGGCACCACGTCGCTGGGAATAGGTGTCTGCCTGGCGACCACGAATGGATTGCCGCCGAAGGAACAACGCGAGTATCTGGCCGCTTACCCGATGGCCCCGCGTCGCTGTCCTGAGTATGCAGGATCAGCGTCATGAAGCGCCGTAGGGAAGCACCAGCGATGCCACAGGGCTACATGGCCGCACTCGGCAAGCTCTACGGAAAACCCGCTGAGGAGGGACCAGAAACAGCTCCACAGCGCACGCAATCCACCGGGGTGCTACCGATGCCCCGCTTACCCAAGAGGAAACGGCCATGACCACGAAACCGAACGCACCAGCAAACAACGGGATTATTATCATTGAAGGCGACCCGGACACCCCGGAGAAGGACGCTGCACGAGCCGCCACCCTACCCGCAGTGCAAGCCGCCTTCACTATGGGAAAATACACATGGGGCGGGGTTAAGGCCGAGCCTGGCCCGCTAATCGCTGAATTGAGTTCACAGGCCCGCCGAGTCATAGGCGGCGACCTGACTCGCATCGAGGGTATGCTGGTCAGCCAGATGCACACCCTGGACGCCATGTTCAACAGTCTTGCCCGGCGAGCAATGGACACCGAAAACGCGGATCACGTCAAAATGTGGCTGACCGCATCGCTGAAGGCACAAAGGCAGTGTGTCAACGCCGCTGAAGCATTGGCGACCCTCAAAAATCCCGCCGTATTCGTGGGTAAGTAACAAATCAATCAGAGTGCCGGACCCATGCAGGTCAACAATGGGGCACCCGCGCCCGCCCCTGTAAAATCCAATCCTGACACCGAACTAAAGGAAATTACCCATGAGCATATCGAACGGCTGGACACCGGAGCGCCGAGCAAGGCAGGCCGAGATGATCCGGGAATGGCGACCGTGGGAACAATCGACCGGACCAGTAACCGAAGCCGGAAAGGTCAAGAGCGCCGCTAATGCCAAGAGCCTGGGGGTTCGTGCCGCCCGCCGAGAGGTGCGGGCAGTCATGGCGCTGATTCGGGAGTATGACCGGCAAGAACGCGAGATGTTGAAGTTGATAAGGCCATGAACTGGGAATGATCGGAAGCCGGGTTGTCTTTTCCAGAAATTCGCCTAATCTGACGGCAACCAACCATCAGAGGAGGACCACATGAGTCTTAGAATAATGATAGCGCTGGCCATTGCCGCCATTGCGCCAGTCGCCGCAGCAGACACCCTTAGCCGGGCCTTGGACACCATCGGAGTGTATGGCGAAGTCGCCACCACCCCATCCAGCGCAAGTGCAAGCGACCCGTATGGCAGCATATCCGCGAACGGAGGCAACACGACCGGCGGCGTCGGCATTACGATGACGGGCGTCAATCAGAGCTTGTGGTACACCCATTTGAGCGCGGATTACGCCTTCGGCTCACCGATCAATGAAGGCACCGTTTCGGGGACCTTGAACAATGTTGCGAGCGCCTCTGTTTCTGGGTCGGCCCATGTGTCAGGCCACTCGATGGCTTTTAATGCGCGGATCGGCAAGCTCTTTGCCATTGGTGAAAACGCAGCGGTCGGCCCGTATCTGGCCTATCAGTATGCGGATTTTAAGGTTGGCCTGGATGGCATCACGGCGGGGTACCGGAACAACGCGGTAGGCGGCGGGGCTTTCGGCGCCCTGGTCCTGTCCTCACGCTTGTCGGTGACGGGTCATTTGGGCTACCTGGCCGGAGTCTCCGCGTCCGCCTCGGCTACTGACTATTACGGCAGTTATTCCGCCTACAATCCGCCGTCCTCTGGCGTCCTACAGATCGGTGCGAAGGCGGACTACCGCTTTGACCCAGACTGGAGCGTGTTCGGCGGGATTGATTATGACCGCTACTCGGCATCATACAGTTATGTGCCGTATGCCCTGAATGCGAGCGCCACGATTAACGATATTCGCGGGATCGTCGGGATGGCTTACCACTTCTGACCGTCAGCATCTTTCAGTGCACAAGCGTCCTTCGGGGCGCTTTTTTATTGCCCATAGGCTGGGGCGAAACCGCACGCCATTTCCCTGCTGGCGGAGCCTTTTTTCTCTCTGAGGTTAGCCCTGGGTTAGCCCGGAAAAATAAAGGCACCTAGCAAAATTCGCTAAGTGCCTATTTCTTTTGGCTCCCCGGGACAGGCTCGAACTGCCGACCTAGTGATTAACAGTCACCCGCTCTACCGACTGAGCTACCGGGGAAAAGTGCGCGTATCCTAGCCTTCCGTGCAGCGCGCGTCAAGGACCAGGCGCCCGCTTTTCTCTGCGCCACAGAGCACTCCCCCTTGCCAAATGACGACATTTCGGCTATCTACTTTTTTAGAGAAAAAAGAACGAGGAAGACGCCGATGCGAAGGCAAAGCATTATGTTCCCTGTCGGTCCAATCAAACATGGGGGTGGACTCCTCCTGTTATTGACTCTGACCCTCAGCGGCTGCGCCTCCATGACGCCGCACTCAGCATATCCACCGGCAAACCTATCTCACGATAACGCCTCGTCCGCTTACGACAGCCGCGCCGAAGCCACCACGCTGGATGCCGTGCTCGTCCATACCATTGCAGAAATTGGCAAGCCATATCAATGGGGTGGAGAAAGTCCGCGGACAGGGTTCGACTGCAGCGGGTTCATTCAATATGTATTAGGTCGCGCCGGGGTAACGATCCCGAGGACCTCTTTTGCCCAAGCCGAAGCGCTGCCAGCGGTAAGCCTCAACCGCATTCGCCCCGGCGACCTGGTGTTTTTCAACACCATGGGTCAGCCCTTTTCCCATGTGGGCATCTATATCGGCGGCAATCAGTTCGTCAGCGCCTTGAACCGGCAGCAAGGTGTCGCTGTGCAGAGCCTGCAGATTCCCTACTGGGCGGAGCGGCTGGATGGCGTGCGACGTCCGATGCCTACCGAGTTGCTGGCGATGCGGGACAACTAAATGCATAAAAACTGGGCGTTATTTCCGAAGACCATATTGGCCACTGTGGTAACCGCAGTTCTATCGGCATGCGCGACCAATGTCGGCACGGTGAATCAAGCGACCGCACCGGCAATCGCCACACCCGCCCCGCTGCCCTTGCCTGCGGTGCCGTTGCCCACGGTACCCATTCCGGAGCAACCCAGCACTGCGGTCATGCCAGAGACCAGCAATACCTGCATCAGCAATGTGGCGTTCCCCAATTTTCCCCAGCAATATCAGGAGCGGATGCAGGAAATCGCCTGCCACCTGCAGGAACAGGATGGCCTGCCCGCCAGCTATGTGATCCCCACCCTGCAAGACGCCAGTTTCAACGCCCGCGCAGTGGCACTGATGACGCCCCCGCCCCCTTCCGCAACACCTGCGCCGCCTTATCCCTGGTGGCGCTACCGGAATCGTTTCCTGCGTCAGAACCGTCTGAGTCAAGGCGTGCAATTCTGGCGGGATCATGCCGCGCTCCTGCAAGCGGTCAGTCAGAAATATGGCGTTCCTGGACCGATTTTGATGGGCATTCTCAATATTGAAACGGGCTTCGGTTCCTTTCAGGGCGGATTTTCAGTGCTCAACAGCAACTTGAGCCTGGCATTGGCGTTACCTGGCCGGCGGCGGTTTTTTCTGCATCAGACAGCGGAGACCCTGAAGCTGGCGCAGCGTTTAGGCGTTTCCCCAGGAACACTCCAGGGTTCACAGGCCGGCGCCATGGGCATGTCCCAGTTCCTGGCCAGCAGTTACCTGCGCTACGGCGTCACCTGGAATGACCCGCCGGGCGGACCCATGCCCAACCTGTGGCAGTCGCCTGCCGACGTGTTGGCTTCCACCGCCCACTTCT
>NZ_JAGDVS010000176.1 GCF_023255755.1 Acidithiobacillus sp.
CCCGATTTCCGCCGACACGGTCGTCAAGTCTACAAAGGCAGGTGTTTTCGCCGAGGCCATTGCGCACGTCGGCCACGCCACCGCAGGTCAGCACAGCCTCGCCAATTCGGGGGGGGTACTGGCGCTGCCCTTTACCCATCAGCACTGGGTACGCCCCGGACTCATGTTATACGGGCTTTCGCCCTTCGCCGGGCACACTGGTAGCGAGATCGGCTTGCAACCCGTTCTGTCCTGGCGCAGTGCAGTGGTGGCCATCCGCGAGCTCGCCCCCGGTGACTGGTTGGGCTATGGTGCTGCCTGGCAGGCTCCTGCGCACTGTCGGGTGGGGGTCGTGGCGGCAGGCTACGGTGATGGCTATCCGCGTCACCTGGGTTCGGAGGCGCCGGTTACAGTGGCCGGACAGGCTACCCGGACTTTGGCACGAGTGAGTATGGATATGCTTTTTGTAGACTTGACGACCGTGTCGGCGGAAATCGGGGCTTCCGTCGTGCTCATGGGGGCTGGCGGACCAGCCCTTGAATCCCTGGCGGCAAGACTCGATACGATCTCCTATGAATTGAGCTGTCGTATGCAGATGCGCGTTCCGCGCCAGTTGATCTCATGAGTCGCGACAAAACCCTCTTTGTCTGTCAGGAATGCGGCAGTACCAGCAACAAATGGCTGGGACGCTGCCCGGATTGTGGCGCCTGGAACAGCTTCGTCGAGCAGCGCGTGGAGAAGGTCGGGGCCAAATCCCAAACCACCTATGCCACGGCCAGTCCGCCGCAATTTCTGCATGCGGTGCCGATCACGGATGTGGGGCGCAGCACGACGGGTCTGGCAGAGCTCGACCGGGTGCTGGGCGGCGGACAGGTGCCGGGAGCCGCCATTCTCTTGGGCGGGGAACCGGGTATCGGTAAATCCACCCTCCTGCTTCAGACCGCCCATCATCTGGCCCAGGCCAGTAAGGTGCTTTATGTCACCGGGGAGGAGTCCGCGGCACAAGTCGCCTTACGCGCGCAGCGCTTGGGGCTGGGCCAGAGCTCCGTACGGGTGGTCGCCGAAAACCATCTTGAAGCGATTGAGGGTCTGCTCCAGTCAGAGCGACCCGCACTGGTGCTGGTGGATTCTATCCAGACCGTCTATACCGACACGCTGCAATCGGCCCCTGGCTCGGTAGCGCAAGTGCGGGAGTGCGCGGCCCGTCTGGTGCGTTTCGCCAAAGCTACGGGCACCACGGTCTGGCTGGTCGGACATGTGACCAAGGAAGGGGCCATCGCTGGTCCGCGCGTGCTGGAACACATGGTGGATACTGTCCTCTATTTTGAAGGGGAGGCGGGTAGTCCCTACCGGATTGTGCGTGCCATCAAAAATCGCTTTGGCGCTGCCAACGAGCTGGGCGTTTTTCAGATGCATGAAGAGGGCCTGAGCGAAGTCGCCAATCCTTCGCAGCTCTTCCTGTCGCAGCATGATCGACCCGTAGCAGGGAGCGTGGTGCTGGCGACGCAGGAGGGGACCCGCCCGCTTCTGGTGGAAGTGCAGGCTCTGGTGACGCCGAGTCCGCTGGCTAACCCCCGCAGGGTCGCCATCGGCCTGGACCCTAACCGCCTCTCCCTCCTGCTGGCCATCCTGCATCGTCACGGTGGCAGTATGTTTTTTGATCAGGATGTTTTTGTGAATATCGCAGGTGGAATCAAAGTCAACGAACCCGCCGCCGATCTGGCGGTAGCCCTGGCCCTGCTCAGCAGTTTTCGCAATAAACCCTTAGAGGGGCGCCGGGTGGTTTTTGGTGAACTCGGCCTTGCGGGAGAAGTGCGTCCGGTGGCGGCTACCGAAGCGCGGATACGTGAAGCCATCAAGCTGGGCTTCACGGGCGCTATTCTCCCGCGTGGCGAAAAGATTTTGAGCGCCTCTGCTTTTAAGCTGTGTCCGGCCGCCCGTCTTGGCGACGCGATAGAGGCGGCTTTCGACGGAGAGTAAGCCCCTGCGCGTCTGCTGCACTATAGCCGTCGGCCGGATAGCTTGCAATATCTTTTCGGAGCGGTTAGGGTGGCTTGGGAGTGCGCATGAGAAATCACATAATTTACTGATATGTGAAGCTATTCTTGCATTTTTTCTGATAGTCTGAGAGGAGAGTTATTATGCAACAGTCTACCATTTACTCTGCTGCACAGGGCGTATTTCATTCATCCAGGTGTGGATTTGCAGGGACCGCTCTGTTTGCTTTGGGTCTGTTTGGTCTGGGGACCAGTATGGCGTTCGCCTCTGGTATGGAGACATCGGCGCCAGGATTGGTGCGCACTGCAATGACTGCGGGTGCCGTGGCAAGCCCTGCTGAGATAAAGAATTTTGCGGCTGCGGTTCGGGGGATCAAGCCACTTAACGAACAGGTCCACAGCGCCCTGAGTCAGAAGAATATCACCGCCACCAAGCGGGAAGAGTTGAAAAAATCCTACATGACCAGAGTAAACAGTATCCTTGCCAGTAATCATCTGACAGCGGAGCAGTACTCCAGCCTGCTCAAGCAGACGCAGAGCGATCCGGCATTTGCCAAACAGGTTGAAGCGGCTATGCAGTAAAGCGCCATTCCACCCATGCCCAAACTCAATTTACCCCATCCTGATTATTCTGCTCGCCGCAGTCATCTGATGCAGAAAATGCACACCGCCGGTGTCGCGATTATACCCACCGCCACACCCAAGAGCCGTAACAGCGACGTGCAGTATCCGTTTCGTGGTGACAGCGACTTCTTGTACCTGACCGGCTTCGTGGAGCCTGAGGCCGTGCTGGTACTGGTTCCTGGGCGCGCTGATGGGGAGCAGATCCTGTTCTGTCGTCCGCGTGACCCGGAGCGGGAAACCTGGGATGGGCGTCGTGCTGGGCTGGAGGGTGCTCAAGAGCAATGTCAGGTGGATCGTTGCCTCTCGATTCATGACCTGAATGATGTCCTTCCACAACTGCTGGAAAATCGGGAACTACTGTTTTATCCCATGGGTCAGTCCACGGATTTCGACGCGCGGGTAATGCACTGGCGTAATGTCGCCAAGAGCAAGATTCGCCAGGGTGTGCGCTACCCGCTGGAAGTGGTCGATGTTGCTGATCTGATCCATGAGATGCGGCTGTTTAAGGATCCTGAAGAGATCGAAATTCTGCGGGCGGCGGTGGGGATCAGCGGTGCCGGTCATCGTCATGCCATGCGGCAGTGCCAGCCGGGTATGCTGGAGTACGAACTGGCCGCCGAGATCGAGCACGTTTTTCATCGCCTCGGGTCGCCCAGTGTGGCTTATCCCAGTATCGTCGGTGGCGGAGTCAACGGCTGTATTCTGCATTACACGGAAAATGATGCGGAACTGCGTGACGGCGATCTGGTACTGATCGACGCCGGTGCGGAGGTGGGTGCCTACGCCGGAGACATCACCCGAACCTTACCGGTCAATGGCGTTTTCAGTCCCGCACAACGGGAAATTTACGAAGTCGTTCTGGCCAGTCAGGAAGCGGGAATCGCGGCCGTACAGGCGGGGCGCCCGGTTGTGGATTATCATGACGAGGCCGTCAAGGTGCTGGTGGACGGCTTGTTGGATCTGAAAATACTTACTGGTAGTCGCGATGGGGTTATTGAGCAGGGCAGCTATAAGGCCTTCTATATGCACCGGACAGGGCACTGGTTGGGCATGGATGTTCACGACGTCGGCCATTATCGCAGCGCGGATCAGTCCTGGAGGAAGCTGGAGGCAGGGATGGTGCTGACGGTAGAACCAGGCCTGTACTTCTCCCCGGACAATCAGTCGGTACCTGAGCGTTGGCGCGGTATCGGGATTCGTATTGAGGACGACGTGCTGGTGACTGCCAACGGGCCGGATATCCTTTCAGGCGAAGTGCCAAAGCGCATAGCCGATGTGGAGGCAATGATGGCGGCCGGACCTGGCAGTGGGCGATAATTGTTTGCCAGGGCAGGCCTTGTTGCCGTTCAGAGGCCGTTAGTCGACGGTATCTGCGAGCGTACGAAACGCAATTTTGCCTGCTTTACTCCGAAGTCCATAGCGCGCTGGACGCTACCCATCAGAATGTCGGCAGCCATGTGATAACGGGAATTCATGGTGTCCCAGACAACGCCATGAATCACTCGTCCAGAATGCAAAATGATATCTATGTGTTCACCACAGCGGTTGCCTCCATTCTTGAGGAAAAACAAATCCTGCGAAAGGGCGATCTGGTTGGACCGGTTAGGGCCGCAGGCCGCAATATCCGGATCACTACTGGTTTGGTCAGGAAGTGCGTTGTAAGCGGTTAACCGCCGCAGATAAAACACCTTTTGCTGCATGAGGAGTGCACCGTCGCTGCGCTCAGACTGCGCAGATTCTCCTGGGGGCATGGATGACTGACTGTCCACCGCATTTTCTAACTGACTGTCCATCCGCTGACGGTTGCTGGCATTCCCTGATAGCTTGTTGAGCAGTGGTACTGGTAATTCGTTTGGATTGAGCGCCAAGGCGTTGGGCAGCAAAAATGCGAACAGGGCAAGACTCATCCCGGCAGATAATCGTCGTATCAAGTCTATCTCCTTATCTGAGCAGGCCTGTGGCGACCTTATCCCAGCTTCAACGCTGCTGGTGTTGTTCTCAAAATACGAAACGGAACAACATATTACAAAAAATACAGAAAAAATCAAGAAGATAATTTTATTTTATTATAAACAGTAAGTTAGATTATGTGTCTGGGGCATATCTGTTAGATACGGGAGGGTCGACCGAATGCGGCTGGATCCATTGAAGGGGCTGCGCATTTTTCTTGGGTGCCCGGTAACGGTGGACTAAGCTGTGGCCTGGATGTGTTTGCAGGTGCTTAATGTGCTAAATGGTCAGCCGCCACCGAATAAAGTGTGCCTACTCACTGGCGTGTTGTTGTTTTTTTAGCTATGCTTTGTCTGCTCGTTATCCAACCCAACAAAGGAGACTGCTATGAGCAAGTTCACCACCGCTTTGAAGGTAACCGCGCTGATTTTGCCCTTGGGCTTGGCCGGTTGTGCGACCACCTCTGACCTCGACAAGGTTGCTGCCAAGGCTGACGCCGCACAGTCCACCGCCAACGAGGCCCTGGCCAAGGCCAATGCCGCGCAGAGCACCGCGACGGACGCGCTGAGCAAGGCTAACGCTGCGCAGAGCACTGCTGACCAGGCCATGAGCACGGCCAACGCTGCCAATCAGAAGGCCGATGAAGCCAACGTGAAGGTAGAGCGGATGTTCAAAAAGGCGATGATGAAGTAATTCTCGCGCCGGTTGTTTGTGATGGGGCCTCGTCGATTCTTCGGCGGGGTCTTTTCGTATCTGGGGCGCGGACAGAATTCAGGGCCAATCCTGTCCGCGCCCGGCATCTGCACTCGCTGGCTCATCTGATGGCAGGTTGCCCAGGTAGCGGATGTGGTCGCCTACAAATAGAACCACCGCTCCCATACCGATAAATGCCGCTGTAGTCATGCTCATTGAGCAGCCCTCCTCCTAGTGCGAAGGTAGCATTTTCAGCAGTGCCACGATAACGCCGACGGTCACCACCAGCATCCCGCCAATTTTAATAATCAGGCGCTGCTCAAGGTCTTTCATGGATGCGCTCAGGTCGTCCTTGGTGATGAGTTCCTGTATGTTGACTTCAATAACCTCTGCCAACGCCTCGGCTTGCGCTTCGGCCTGTTCTGCAGGCAGACCTGCGGCTTTCAGTCGGTTGGCGAACTTCAGCGTGTCAAAAGTTAATGTTGACATGATGCCACCCCAATAATTTAGCCAGATCCTCGGCCCTCAAGTGAGTATAGCGTTTCAGCATCTGCAATGTCTTGTGCCCGGTAATGGCCGCCACCTGCATCGGGTTCAGGCCTTTCTCAAAGAGGCGGCTGGTGGCCTCGTGGCGGAGGTCGTGCAGCCTTAAATCTTCTACACTGGCGAGGTCGCAAGCCCGGATGAATGCCTGACTGAACGAGTAGCCATCCTCTTCCATAGCTATTTTCCGTGAAAGCGTAAATACAATTAGGGCTTAGGTTTTGTCACCTAAACCATTGTTTATATGGGTGGCTGTTCCTGTTCCCAGTGGGAATGTCTGTTTACGCTGGCAACACCCATGCAGTTATTTTGAGTACGGTCAAAGATATTGATGGCTTTAGACGCGCTGACGGTCACGTAGCGTG
>NZ_JAGDVS010000077.1 GCF_023255755.1 Acidithiobacillus sp.
GGCCCGTGAAAGTCCGACAGACTGCTAGGCAGCGATCAGCCGTCGCGGCGTACGCGGATGCTCTGGAAGTGGCGGTAGGTCACCTGTCCGGGCCCGCCGCTCGGTTTGCGGTGGACGTGGCGGATTTCCGTCCAGTCCACCTCGCCGCTGATGGCGCGGGACTGGCTTTGCTGCAGGGCAATGCGCGCGGCGGCGGCGAGCACCGGCTCGGGCACCGGCGTCTGACTGTTCTCCCGGCGCAGCACCACATGGCTGCCGCCTAAATCCTGAATGTGAAACCACAGGTCCCAGGGTTTGGCCGTGCGAAAGGTCAGGCGGTCATTTTCCCTGGCATTTTTACCCCAGAGGATCGTGAAGCCGTCGATGATGGTTTGATTGAATGTAGCATCCTCCGGTTTCTCTTTTTTGGCCAGGCTTCCTGACGCGGGCGACGTGTGGGTTGCCGAACCATCCAAGGACGGTGGCTGTGGCTCGCTACCCGCAAGGCGTTCCAGCAGCTTCTCTGCCTCTTGCAGGCGGCTGGTGATTTCCCGCTGTGCGCGCTGACTGCGTTGCGCCTGCTGCATATACCACTGCGCCTGCCGGTGCAGAAACTTGCCCGGTGTTACGGCAATAGTCAGGAGCGCACCCGCTGCGCTGGTGTGGTCCGGGGCGCTGATCTGAGTGTCTGACGCCATCGTGTCGGGCAGGGCGAAGAGGGCGAATGCCTGGGTACGATACACCTCCGGGTCCTCCCAGCGCGCCATGTCCTGGCGCATTTTCTGGATGCGGTGCTGCAGACGTTCCCGCTGCAAGGCGAGAGCACGTTCCTGTGCTGAGGGCTCCGGGTGAGCGGCAGGGAGCACAAAGCGTAGCGCCTCCTGTGCCGAAATCTCCTGCATCGGCGCCCAGTCGGGCAGGGGCAAGGGGTAGAGGACGGGTTTACGGGCTTCCGCCGAAGACCGCCACCAGGGCGCGCAGGGATCTGCGCGCTGCGACCAGGCCTCCTGCATGGCCTGCTGCTCGGCCGTATGCTGCGGGCGATAACGGGGTGCGACGCGGCGCAGCCAGGTGGTAGCACTGGGTAAAGGCTGGGCAAAGGGCAGGCTGTCTCCCGGCGGAACATACACAATGCCAGGCAGAAAGCGCGGCGCGGCTTTGCCGTCGAGACTGTCCCAACGCCAGGCCCAACGGATATGCTGCGTCTCATCGAGCAGGGCGATATTGCCGCGTCCGCCAAAGCATTCGGCAATCAGACTGACCTGGTCCACCCGCTTGCTGATATGGACGCGGCTGCAATCCATGCGCACGATGCGATCCGCCCAGGGCACGCTGATGCGCTGAATGCGAAAACCCGCCAAACGCTGATTGAGCGGGCTGCTCCAGGTGGTCAGGGCGCCCGGCTTATGGAATGCGGTATCCTGCCAGAGCCCCAGAGGGGCACGCTGCACGATCAGCGCAAGATGCGTTTTGGCGGTGTGCAGATATATCCCGCCCGGCGCGTCGCTGATGCCCTGGATGGCCTGCTGCGCGAGCTGGCTGTCCAAACACTGGGCGGCGGCTGCGAGTTGCAAAGTGTCCATCTGTCGAAGCTAAGCCGCGCGCACTGGCAACGTGCTCATGCCTCTTTGCGCGCCTCGATCACGACCGCCTTATCCGTCACCGCGCCCAAGCTGCGCAGCACTCCCATCAGTGTCGCCAACGCGGTCGGCGGCTTTTGCAGGCTGGCGTCCAGTACGCACTCCGCACGCTCCGGCGCCTCGTAGGGGTCGTCCACACCGGTAAAGCCGGTGATTTCGCCGCGCATGGCCTTGGCATAAAGGCCTTTGGGATCGCGCTCGGCACAGACCTCCAGCGGGGTGGCCACATGGACTTCGATAAATAGACCACCCGCTTCTTCCACCAGACGACGCGCATCGGCGCGGGCCTGACGATAGGGCGAAATGGCAGCGACTACCGCAATGCCGCCATGGCGTGCCACCAGACTGGCGACGAAGCCGATGCGGCGGATATTTTCGTCGCGGTCTTCGCGGCTGAAACTCAAGCCTTTGGACAGAAAACGCCGCACCACATCGCCATCCAGCAGGGTCACGGCGCGCTCATCATCCGCTTCCAGAGTGCGGGCCAGCATCCCCGCCAGAGTGCTTTTGCCGCTGGCAGACAGTCCGGTAAACCAGATGACCAGTCCGCGCCGGTCCGCACCGCGGTAGGCCTGGCGCAATATCTGAATGACCTCCGGTGGGGAGAACCATTCGGGTATGTCCTCCCGGCTGGCCAGTCGCCGCCGCAACTCCGTACCGGAAATGCCCGCCAGGGTCTCGCCGTTGGCCTCTTCCACCGGTACATAACGGCGCCGGGTCCGGGAATACGCATATTCGGGCAGAAAAATGCCGGCAATACCCATCTCATCGGCGTGCCGGGCAAAAAGCTCCTGTGCCGCAAAGGCCGGGTAGAGCAGACCGCCCGCCGCTGCGCCAGGGTCGGCATGACCGCGACCGATAATGAAATGGGTGGCTCCATAGTTGCGGCGAATCAGCGCGTGCCACAGCGCCTCTCGCGGGCCGGCCATGCGCATGGCCAGGGGCAGGGCCGAGAGCAGGGCAGTCGCCTGGGGATAATGGCCCAGCACCGCACGGTACACGCGCATGCGGTAGGACGCCTCCACATCGCCAGGTTTGGTGGGACCAATGGCCGGGTGCAGGAGCAGACGTGCACCCGCCCCGGCCTGTTCCAGCCCGGCCTGGGTCACGGCAATGTGGGCGTGATGCAGGGGGTTGCGGGTCTGAAAGGCGACAACCGGATGCGTTCCGCTCCAGTGCCTTTGCAGCATGGCCGGGGTCTGATACTCGGGCGGAAATTCGACGGCGGCGGCGCGGGTCAGGGTGTCCGCATCCCAGGCTGACACGCACCCCGCCACATAATAAGGGCCGCGCGCCAGCAACTCGGCCACGCCCGGATGGCTGGGGTCGGTCGTCCCATAAACCGCCGCGGCCTCCAGCAGTTTATCCGGACGATAGCAGGCGCTGACGGCAACGGACCCGAGGGGCGTGCCATCACTGCGCTCCAGGCGCAAAGTGTCCCCTGCCGCCAAAGACTGGCCGAGCGCCTCGCTGATGTCGAGCACCACGGGAATAGGCCAGAGCGCGCCATTACCCAGGCGCATATCCTGCAGCACGGACTGCCAGTCCGCTGCATCCAGGTAACCTTCCAGCGGAGCAAAAGCGCCGGTCAGCAACAGCTCCAGATCGCAGCGTTGGCGCGCCGTCAGGACATGAACCGGTGGAATGGACATGGACCGGTCCTTACGCGGAGAGCGGAAAGAGCGGCAGGTGCGCCAGGGCGATCACATCCGACCACTGGGTGGCGTCGCCTTCCGTACAAATGGCTGCGACGGCGGCAATCTCCGCATCGGCCTGCGCCATGAGCGCGCGCATGGCCGCCAGGGTCGATCCGGTGCTGACCACGTCATCCACCAGCGCCACCCGTTTGCCGCTGATCGCCGCGCGATCCTTGGCATCCAGATACAGGGTCTGGGGCTTGCCGGTGGTGATGGACAGGGTTTCGGTGGACAAAGCCTCGCCCATGTAAGACTTGTAGTTCTTGCGCAGGACGATATAGGGACGCCCACTGTGCACCGACAAGGCGTAGGCCAGGGGAATACTCTTGGCCTCGGCAGTGACGATCACGTCGTAGGAGCGTTCCGCCATGCGCCCGTTCAGCGCGTGGGCCGCGGCCTCCGTCAGTTCCGTATCGCCGAGGATGTTGAGGACGGCGATGGCCAGGTCCGGCTGCACTTTAAAAAGGGGGAGGTGGCGCTGCACCCCGTTGATGTGGAGGGGGTAGGTGCTGCTGTGGCTATCGGTGTGGGTCATGAATGCTCCTTTTATGCGCATTCTGCCACAGGGGAAGGGGGGTGGGTAGCTTGGGGGTATCGTCTATTATTGTTGCTCTGCTGCAGCACGGGCGTTTTCCCCTGTTGTTTGGTTGCTCGGAATCACAGGTCGGGTTGTGTGGCCGTATGAACGGGTATAGATTGCAGTGAAGTGGTTAAGTGACTGTTTTTTCGTGTTCTGTATTGCCGGTGAAAAAGTTGGGCGACATTGGTTCGGCGGCCCTTAAGCCGTCTGAATGATGCTTGAGCTCAAAAATGAAATCCTTACTGGATGGAACGCGGGCTATCCAATAAGGTAAACGAGTCCCGCATAACTGAGGAGCAATATCATGGCACTTATTAAATGGGAACCGCTGCGTGAAATCGACGATATGTTCGATCGCTACATAAGGGCGATGGGTTGGCCTTCTAACCGGGGTCAGGAACTCATGACAACGGGTGATTGGTCTCCCCGCGTTGACATCAGCGAGACCGCCAATGAGTTCGTGATCAAGGCGGAAATACCCGAGGTCAAGAAAGAAGATGTCAAAGTCAGCGTGGACAATGGGGTGCTGACCATCCAGGGGGAAAGGAAGCAGGAGAAGGAAGAAAAAGGGAAAAAGTTCCATCGAGTCGAGCGGTACTACGGAAGCTTTGTCCGTAGTTTTACGCTGCCTGACAATGTCGATGAAACCAAGATCAAAGCCACGTTTAAGGATGGCATGCTGAATCTCCAGGTGCCAAAAAGTGCTGAAACGAAGCATAAGGCCATTGAAGTGAAAGTGGAGTAGGCGCTCCAACAAATCGCCGGCGGGCGTACAGAGCGTTACGCCACGGTAAGAATTCGATTGATGTGAAACTCATGACCTACAAAAAAGCCGGCCCCCGCGAAGGGGCCGGCTTTCTGACGCTACAGACGTCGGGGAGTAAGGCTTAGAAGCCGCCCATACCACCCATGCCGCCCATACCGCCACCCATGTCGCCACCCATGTCGCCGCCGGACTTGTCGTCTTTCTTCGGCAGTTCGGTG
Organism: Acidithiobacillus sp.; assembly: GCF_023255755.1. Lineage (GTDB taxonomy): Bacteria > Pseudomonadota > Gammaproteobacteria > Acidithiobacillales > Acidithiobacillaceae > Acidithiobacillus. The sequence continues at coordinate 4,881 of NZ_JAGDVS010000077.1, forward strand.
ACCATGGCTTCCGTGGTGATCATCAGGCCGGCAATGCTGGAGGCCTTCTGCAACGCGGTGCGGGTAACCTTGGTCGGGTCAATGACGCCCATTTCGAACATGTCACCATATTCGTCGGTGGCGGCGTTGTAACCATAACCATCCTTACCGTCGACCACCTTGTTCAGAATAACGCTGCCTTCACCACCGGCGTTAGCCACAATCTGCCGCAAAGGTTCTTCAATGGCGCGACGAATGATGGCCACACCCATATCCTGGTCATGGTTGGCAGCCTTGAATTTCTCCAGGGCGTGACGGGCGCGGACCAGAGCCACACCACCACCGGGGACAATGCCTTCCTCGACAGCTGCACGGGTAGCGTGCAGGGCGTCTTCGACACGTGCCTTCTTTTCCTTCATTTCCATTTCGGAACCGGCACCGACCTTGATGACCGCAACGCCGCCGGCCAGTTTGGCGACCCGTTCCTGCAGTTTTTCACGGTCGTAGTCGGAGCTGGCATCTTCCATCTGACGACGGATCTGCTCGACGCGGGCCTTGATTTCGCTCTGCTGGCCAGCACCATCAATAATGGTGGTATTTTCCTTGTCAATGACGATTTTCTTGGCCTGACCGAGGTCGGCAAGGGTGGTGCTTTCCAGTTTCATGCCGATTTCTTCGGAGACCACGCGGCCGCCGGTGAGAATGGCCATGTCTTCGAGCATCGCCTTGCGACGATCACCAAAGCCCGGGGCCTTGACCGCAGCGACCTTGATGATGCCGCGCATGGTGTTGACGACCAGAGTGGCCAACGCCTCGCCTTCGACATCTTCAGCGACGATCAGCAGGGGACGGCTGGACTTGGCGACCTGCTCCAGAATGGGCAGCATGTCACGGATGGAGGAAATTTTCTTGTCGTGCAGGAGGATATAGGGATTCTCCAACTCGGCAACCATCTTTTCCTGGTTGTTGACGAAGTAAGGGGAGAGGTAGCCGCGGTCGAACTGCATACCTTCGACGACGTCCAACTCGTTTTCGAGGCCGGAACCTTCTTCCACGGTGATGACGCCCTCGTTGCCGACCTTCTCCATGGCTTCGGCAATGATCTTGCCGATGGAGTCGTCAGAGTTGGCGGAGATGGTGCCTACCTGAGCCACTTCCTTTTGGGTCTTGCAGGGCTTGGACTGCTTCTTCAGCTCTTCGACGATGACGATGACCGACTTGTCGATGCCGCGCTTC
>NZ_JAGDVS010000178.1:0-6666 GCF_023255755.1 Acidithiobacillus sp.
GTCCTATATCCTGGAAGCGGGAGAAATCCTGGTGAGCCTGACCATCACCCCGGGCCTGAAAAGCGCGCTATCCGTTCGGGATGCTCTGGGTTATGGCACGGAAGAAGTACTGGACACCCCGATGAACGAAGTATTTTTTGACAACGATCGCTGGATGTCCCTCTTGCGCCCCTCTTTCCCTATGGTCAGGGAGAAGACACTCGATTTATTGGAGTTCGCCCTGCACCAGACGGGCAAACAATGTACGGAGAATCTTCACCTCGCATTCAACCCATCCTGGCGGCCACTGGCAGAAGCGCTGATGAAACAGCTTCAGGAAGGGATGGACCCGCAAGCGCTTCTGGACTGGCTGAATCGAGACAGAGGGGGCGTTGATGACGATTTTAATTTGGCGTTCTGATTGTCTTTTCCAAATAACGCGCCTCCGCAGTTAGGCTGTACCAGTAGTGCAGTACAAAAAAGCCATCTGCATGCGTACTCCACGCCATCCGGCTACCCTGGCCACGACCATCCGGCCGGGGCAGGCGGAGCGGAGCGACGCCGGAAAAGAAACGAACGCTCACCTGCCGCGCGACAATTATTCTGACCGGCGTCAGTTAATTGTCAGCATCAAAAGGTTTGTGACACCCCGGAAGAAGTAAGTGATCCCCATTGGCTTGGTACGTCTCGCGCTAACAACTTACTATCAACAATATTCTGTACCTCGCCACCCATAAGGGATGTGCGTGGGAGGATTTCCGAGAATGCCTTCATGAGATGGGCGCGGGCCTCAAGACGGTCGGCTTCTTCGAGTCGACGCGATGCACATACTTCGGCATGAGCGGGGGATTCATCGCTAGCTGCATCATATACGCAAAAAGACCGCGAGCTTTCGTCCTGAAGCAGGATTCCACGAATTTTTTTGCATGGAGCCTGGACATACCCTAGCCAAACACGATCGCCTCCATTGGCTAAAAAATTATTCAGCCACTTAGCAAGTTCTGTAGATCCCGCTTTTTCCAAGCGCTGCGCTGACATGCCAAAAGAGAAAGCGTGGCTGAAAAAGTTCGGTAACAGTTTTGGCTTTTTCTTATCAACATGCATGGGCACACATACCATGCGCACAATAGTTTCTTCGTCCTGCACAATGCCTGGCGAATATTGCGATAGTGAATGGCTTTCGCACGCGCAATCGGGTGCCGCATCGGCAACAAGCCCGACGCGATCAATCTGCCCTTGGGTTGATGCATTTATTTCCGAGCACGAACAACCAGATTGCATTCGACCACCTACGCCGTGAGTAGTGGTTTAAGGACCGGTGGAATATTGCGTTTATCAAACTCGACAACCCCTTTATGCCGGTCTTTGCCGCGTTCTATGTAATACGCTATGGATCCATTTTCGAGAAATTCCAAGTCCGCATATAGCTGATCTTCTCCCCAGAACAACCCGGCGCGACCACTGTCATGCAGCATTGGCTCCGGCATCATAAACTCATTGCTTAATGAGGACATGAAACTAATGGCTGACTGCAGAGAGGTTGGGTTAGGTGCCTTTGCCATCTCATGATCCCAATTATCTGGGTACCTTTTCCAACCGCGAAGTATTGCTATGGTGCGTTCTTGTTCGTTAGTTTCGCGGGCATATGCAGTTTGCTCATCCCCGACACCTGCAGTAAAGAGTATTAATTTGTTATCGAATTTGCCCAGCTCAGAATTAGAAGAAGAAATTGGAAGAAGTTGCGCACATGTACCTGCTGCAATACTGGGGCTTTGGAAATATTGGCCCATTTGAAATGTGGCAAGAACCATTGCTGTTCCAGCAACAACAAGTGGGAAGCGAGGCAACAGAGGGGAAGATGTGCTATTAACTTGCATTTAAACCCACCTGATCAGCAGTGTCGTCGTTCACGATAGCGCCAAACATACTTTTCAAAGAACTATGGAGATCCTGAGCCGCATCGTCAAGATAACCAATAGCGTCAATCACCGGAAGATCGTAGGGTGAAAACCCCTGCTGATTTAAAAAGTCAGTCAGTGTCGTTGATATCCGCACAACCCGCACAAACTGCGGGGTAATACCTGTTATATCATTCTCATCCACACAGTCTATATTCACGGCTTCAAGTCGTTTGGTGTGGCCATTGGCCGAAATAAACCGTCCCGAATGGCAATGCCAAAGGTCATCTGCATCAAAGCTAGCTGGTGAAACATAGAGAGAACCACTTTTTAAAAGGCTTGTTGGCCTGCAAGTTTCGCGCGGTCCAGTCCAAACGAATTTGTCTACATAAGATAGTGCATATGCCGCGATATTGGTTTCACCTAATCTCGGTAGCAGCGATCCAAAATATTCTCGCGCTTCTGTCCATACGGCTTCCCAACGAGTATATTCAAACGTGCGAAAATTTATTGATTGCCTGTCAATTCGGAGATCTTTAATTAATGCTCCCCCGTTATCTGTTCGCGTTCGTGCTATGCCATTCGGCACGTCAATGATTGGGGGCGCTATGGGCATCATACCTTGGGGACCAACTTGAAATGCCATTCCCTGAATGCTATCTCTGCGTGGGAGGGCATCCTGAAGCGAACTCATTGTTTCGTCTGCAGAACGTATGGCTTCGTCAGTAAGTGGACGATCAAATCGAACGGTAATAACGACCTGCTCGATCGAGTGCGCCTCATGCATGGGCCTAAACCTATCCTGCGCACCAGCCATCGTCGTTATCCTCACCCAAAAATTCGTGATCCATTCGGTTAGTTCAGGATACATCACATCCAGGCACCCTGAAAACCCCCGCGCGCCCCACCGATCAATGGCGAGACAGCACATGCTTACCGAATGTCTCCGTGACAGTCGATAGTCGGCCCCACTAGGGGCTTGCTATTGCCGGATACCTCGTTTGACTGTTCGAGAGAGTCAGGCACAGGCAAAACCCGCTGTTGCCACGCTTCTGCCACATCTTTGCACCCCTGGGGCGGCACCCATTCCGTTACAGCAACAGATGCGCCGACAATCTCCCGAATTTTCAGGATCTGCTTTTCATGGTCGGCGTCAGTACGCGCTTGCACCTCGCAAGATTTTTCCCGGTCCTTCGTGATAATTACGCTTTCAGCCTGCCGCAAGACCTCTTGGACATGCGGCATATCGAGAAAACCCCGCACCCCCGCACCCCCGCTGACGATAATGGTCGGCACAGCTTGATCCGGATGATAGTGAGCATGCCAGTCCGCTACGGCGAGCGCGTCCACGCCGCCCTCAACTATCCAGACGCGTCGCCTGCTCCCAGGCACTGCGGCCGGAAACCGCTTGTCAGACCCCTTAACATCCATCTTGGTAATCAGCCGTGACCCGTCATGAGCCAGGGCCTGCTCCAGCAGTCGCAGCGTCACGGCGCGAATCTCCCCGTCGTACCACCCAACAAACGCCACAGCGTTGTCCTGAAGTCTCAAAAACCCGTCGATTTGAGCCTGCAATATGGTGTTTTTGGAAATACCCCTGCCCATCAAATACGCCTCTGCCGCTTTACCGTCTCCGTTACCACGTAACAAGACTGGCCTTGCGTCACGAATAACAGGCAAGGCAACACCTATGGCAAGCCGAGGTGCGCCGGATAGGTCATGAACGGCCTGCTGAAAGGTGCGACCCAACTCCTCCAGCAAAGAAATGGCGTCTCCGCCACGGTCGCCCTCCTTCGTACACCAGACGAAATACCCATCATCCTTGCGCGTCAATCGATAAATCTCATCGCCGTGACTTGTCACGGAATAATGCCGCCCTTCCCTCTTGACCGCGAAGCCCTGGTTTTGCAGGTAGGGGATAGGGTCCGCATAGTGGGCATCATTAACCACATCACGCTGAATATGCTGTTGCTCATGCCTTGGCGATTTTGATGTTCCACGCTTACGTGCCGCCGCCGCCTGCTTAAATCTTGTGTTCCACGCCATCACGCCACCAGCCATTTCGTGAGTATCACGATCAGGGTTGCGGACAGCGCGATGGTTGCCATCATCCAGTGCTTCGACGTCTTTTGTGCCTTTTCGTACTTCGCCTGCGTATTGTCGATTTGTATCTGCATTTCGTCCGCCCTGTGCTTCCAGCCTTTCCACGCCCGCGTCGCGGACAGCGCCTTCAAATGCTGCTCCCGAGCCATCCTGACGGATCGCTGTATCCGGTCGTGGCTCAGACCCTGAATGTCCTTCTGCAAGCCGGACATGGCCTCCCGGATCAAGTGCTCTGTTGTTTGTCTCTGGATAGATAAAACCTGATCCAGGTTGGTTTCCAGTGTGAACAAGGGTTCCAGAGATTGCGTTATTTGCTCCCCCAATTTCTCCGGCAATTGATTCAATGCCGTTACTGTTTCTACCGTCATCGCCGACAACTGGCTTGCGCTTGGCAAGCTCTGCAAAGTCTCTGTCTTGGTCATAGTCGATCACCCTCAATAAGCTGGACCATTTATACGCGTTACCCAAGCTCGACCCCTTAAAACTCAATCCGCCGAGTTCAAAAGAAAAGCCATTAAGCCTTTTGGTGGATGCGATATTCGGCAAAACAATGACGCCATTGTCTTCCAGAAACTTAACAAACTGCATTACAGTTTTTGGTTCCTGAATGGCTGAATTAAGCAAGTCTTGCAAGACTAAACGAGGCGGCTTCACTTCCAGCCTTAAGCCCTTTTCCATCTCCGGCTTTGACGGATTTTTGACTTCAGGCATTCTGATTTTGCCGTTTTCGTATTCCGGACCTTTCGTAATGGTCAATCCATGCTCAATTTCAAGCTGCTGAATGATTCTTGTGGATGCCAGATTTTCATTTTGGCCCAGATAAATGGTGCCATCTAACGCAATCCGTGATGCGCCAATGTGAACATGCTGGCCCTCTTTGTCGTTGTGCATCACATAGCAACGGGGATGCAACGGAGAGAAACCCATTTTTTCCATGTAGTCATCGGCAACTTTGACCCATTCATCTGGCTCCAGAGATTCACCGGCAGGAAGCCTCAAGCTGTTATGCCAGACGGGTTTTTCAATGTCAGGGCGAAGGTTACGGGTAACGCCAAACTCCTGCGCAAGTGATTGAGGATTGTGACCGGACATATTCCCGCCGACCAAGATGCCGGGCGAAGTTTTGTGTTCAGCGTCCCGCCCAAAAACATAATTCAAAACCCCGCGAAAACCCCGTCCACGCTTAACTCTATTCATCCCCTTCATCTTCGACCTCCGCATCCTCATTTTGGAGTACGCCGATCAATTCACGACGTAAGCTCTGCACGTCATCACGCAAAGCCTCTAAAACATTCGGCGGATATCCCTTGGCCTTGCCGCAATTTATGGCGACTTGGTACTGGTTGAGATTACTAGAGACTTGCGCCAGAGAAGCCCATGCCTTCAAATTTATCTCAGGTATGGATGGCGGAAGCTTTCCAATACCGGCCATCCTCATCCACTCGCCGCGCTGCCACCGGCCACGACTTTCATCCAGCAGCGTCAGCTCGGCTGCGTTCAGGCGCACAGACACGCAGTGCTGGCGTAACGCATCAGCCGGCAATGAAACAGGCCCCCGGCGAGATCTTTTTCCTACGTCAACAGTACCCATCTGCGATCTCCTCTTTCAGCGAAACGAGCAAAGCGATGTGAAGCGGGGTCCGGGGTTTCCCCGGCGAGGACAATTGAAGCGAAGCGGAAATTAGCCCTCGCTCTCTACCCACAATCCCCAATGACACCAGATAAGTCACTCCAGGCCAAGAAAAAGAGAGAGACCAGCACCACAAATTAAAAGTGTCAATATCACCAAAACTAGAACACTTAAAACACAGTCCGCCATACCAAAAGGGAAGGCCGTTTAACATTCCCGTTGGTGCCAGATTAGGCACAAAATTAACGCTGTTATCTTCCAGAAACGGAAAAAGCGCGATTGCAGTTTTCGATTCCTGGGGAGTACGACCTGAAGGTCGCACGCGATTTGGCCTACCGAGCCCAAGGTCCCGCGCTTTCGCGCGGGCTTGGGCTCTCGACCGGCCTTCGTCCGGTCCATAATTGTTGTGGAATTACACAACGGCGGCGGATTCAAACAGATCTAATTGATTTAGGCCCTCATCCCCCCGCCGCTTGCGCGTCGACCCCCTCTGGGGGTGTTTACGTCCGGCGGGGGAAGGGTCTTGGGCTGTTGGGAACTCTTTCCCCGCCGGAGAATTCACCCCCTGGGGGGTCGCCCGAAGGGCGGGGGGAGATATGGTTGATGACAAGGCCCCTTCAGGGGCCGCCGACATCGACCCTGAAGTATTCTGAAGAATACTGAAGGAAGGGCATTTTATCGGGCCGGTGCTGCACGTTTTGCCATTTTGTCGGGCCGCTGCCGCACGGCATCGGGCCGGTGCTGCACGCTTTGATCCTTTTTCGGCTTTTATCGGGCCGGTGCTGCACGCCCGACCGACCCTGAAAACTCGTTCACCATCTATGATTATTCCAATCTCCGACAGTGTGTGGCTGTCGATTCGTAGTTCTCGACGACGGTGCCGGATCATGGACGATCCCAACTCGCCGCAGACAGCCGCAATCAGCCCATCCAACTTCCACCCGCCGTTAGGCGTCGATTCATGACTCAGGACGTGCCTCGCGACCGCCTGAGAAACGCCGTTCTGTAGCCGTGTTATGGGTGCTGGGTCATAATGCAGAGGCACGTCATTCTTTA
>NZ_JAGDVS010000178.1:6676-11497 GCF_023255755.1 Acidithiobacillus sp.
GCCACAAGTGGCGGGTGCCGTTGGTTAGCGGATCGCGCTTCGTTGCCGGGCTTTCTACCACGTGGTCAAGCAGCCCGCCGACCGCCCACATGCCGTTTGTTACTTTTAGTTCTATGGTGACGCCCATCAGCTCATCTATGAGTATTTTTAGCCTTCCCAGGCTATATCCCGAATCAGATAGTGTTTTCCTGACTTTTGCCGGATCCACCAATAGCTCGACGCCGCCATCCTCTATTTCGCGGGTAGCCTCCTCGCACCACATGAAGGCTTCCAGCACATCCTGATGTCTCTGCCCGAACCGCCCCGTTACTTTGCACCACCCCCAGCTGGTGCTTATCTTTTCGCCAGTCATGTATGTCGGCCTTTGCGTCGGCTGACACAGCCTTAGTCTTGCTGGACTGACCGTCGCTGTAGGCAACCGCTGGTTACCATGTCCGTTCATGGTCACCTCCGTTCTTTGCCTGTAAGTATTCGTTATCCCGTGGGGAGGGTTTGGGGTCCACATCAGCTTTTTTCTTTCTGGCTTTTCGTGGTTGCTTGTCGTTGTCGCCCGCCATCTGGGGGTAATGCGCCATGAACGCGTCACGGGTGGTGGGGACCAACGCTAAACCGCCATCTGGGTTCATCTGGACGATCGCGGGGCGCTCGGGTGTCCACGGCGGCAACGACATTTCGTTATGCTTGCTGACGCCAAAAGCGAGGAATCGCTTGACCGGGTCGCGTGGATCATAGTCGTGTCCACCAGGCACCATGTCCATTTCCCCGCCCCGCAACCGGGTGACCCCGGCAATCCACCGCAGAGCGCCGGGTAAACCATTCCCGCCCGCCCGACTGAGATAGTGCAGCCGCTGCGGTACTTCTTGTATGGCAGATGCCTGATTTGTGTGGGATATCGTAAGAACGGTTGGATCGCCAAGCATTTTGGCCCACTGGCGAATCGTTATCCCTAAATCGTACTGCTGCGGTTGATTAACGATGTCCGATCCGGACGCTGCACTGGCCAAGGTGTCTATGATCATCAGCACGGGCTTGATGGCGAGCACCCACTCGTTGACCTGCTTACCCCATGGGGTGGTCGCCCATTGGTCGCTGTGCTTATCCCATGCCCACATCGGCGGGCAGTCTCCATGCTCGTTTTGGGGTAGGACTAACATGCCCGGATCGACATTTCGTCCTTGACTGGCGCGATGCAGATCCCGTGCGAAGGCCGCTATGCCAGACCGCTCACCACCCAATAGCACGACAGGCCCGGCGATGCATGGCAGCCCATACCAGCCCCCCGCACGACTCGACACGGCAATGGCGAGGTCAAGAGTAAGGCTGCTTTTGCCTTCACCAGGAGGCCCAAAAATATCGCCCACCGTGCCGACTGGCAAAAGACCCTCAATTGCCCATTCGATTTTGGGCGGCGGAGCTTCCAATAATTCGGCGGCGTCGATGATCTGTATGGCGCTCATTGGTCACCGCCATGAGCAGGTGTGACCAGTTTGGGCTGCGCAATGCGCGGGCGCCCCCTGGGCCGGGCAGGCGGTGCAACTACAGGTATAGGCGGAGATATGATCGCTTGGAGAATTTCAGCGGTGAAGCGTGGTCCGACAGATGTTTGAACCGGCGCGGGAATTTTTCCGGCAGAGACCTTATTACGGAGGGTTTTTGGTGAACAGTCCAGGATCCGCGCGGCGGACTGGAATGAGAAGAACGATTGCTGATGCTGATCAGCGGCACAGGTTAGTAATTGGTATGGCGGTTCGCCGGGTTCTCCGGGGCCGTCATCTGATGATGCCTTTTTGGCCGGATTTCCACCCCATCGCCGCTTATGGCCGCCCTGCCGCCCCTGCCCGCGGCGACGATCCGTGATTTCTCGACCGATGCTTCCCTTTTGGCGCACCTGCCAAGGGAAGGTTCTCGTATGCGCATTGTAAATTTTGCTGGCAAAGCGCCAAGGCGAGCACAATCGATCAGGTCGCTCCCAACCCGCGTCGACCTTGCCCTGGTCAATCTTTCCCTTGCGCGCGAGTGAGTCGATTGCCACAACCGCCATCCCCGCCGCCGTGAACCCCAGGATCACATACAGAAGACTTACGGAGTTCCCACGGACAAACACATCAAGAAGTATCCATACGATGAATACCGGCATGGCGACATTCACCGCCACCCATCGGGCAAAACCAAATCTGGAGCTCCAGCCATGTTCTGTACTCATTTTTGACCATCCTTCAGCATTGAGGTTGTGGGTGGCCTTCCGGTGTAGGGATATGCTGTATCCCTGTATCCCCCGTGTTAGCCCCAACGCTCCTATAATGCACCGATTTAAAGTGCTGTCAACAGGTTGATTTATATGTTGTTTATAGAGATATGCTAAAAGCCATGCTCTGCTATCTGGCTCGTAATACTTGCTCCCGTTCTGACGCACTGGCGCTGCATTGGCGCTGCACTGAGCAACGGGATAGGTAGGTATATCGCGGGATAATGCGGGACAGGGGTTATTATAAGATGATGATAAATAGAAAATATGAAAAATGCTTGCGTTTCAAAATGGCAGAATTTCGTGCCAATTCGCGTTCGCAATGCGAAGGTCGGGAGTTCGATCCTCCTCCGCTCCACCAATTAACTATCTCACCAAGTCCCAGCTCGCATCAAATCCCACTGAAAGCCGCTGACTTATATAACAGTGGCTTTTTCTTTGTCTCACAACATCTCAAGATATCGCTTGCCATCTCGGGGCAACTGGGGGCAACCAAGATAAGCCTATTCGGAGTTGCCCCCAATGTCCTTGACTGACACTAAAATCCGGCAGTCTAAGCCTAAGGAGAAGTTATACAAATTATCTGATGAAAAGGGGCTCTACCTAGAGATTGCTCCTGCCGGAGGGAAGTGGTGGAGACTGAAGTTTCGGGTGGACGGCAAGGAAAAACGGCTATCACTAGACTCCCGGTGTCAGCATAGTTGTCGCCAAGCACCCCGCCTTATCGTTATCCGCCCTCCATGTGGCTTAGTAAGCCGCATGGAGGGCGCGCGCAGCTCTTCGTCCCTTACCCAGATGCCGCCTGCCCCTAAAATAACTTGACCACAGAACCATCAATTGTCTAAGCAACCCATGTTCCCAAATTTTCCTGCTTGTTTATTTTACACGACGTCCCCAATGCCATTGCTGGCGCGAACGCCCATCATCGCCGCCGCTTTCAGCATCTCCTTGTCCAGCGATAACACCAGATCGGCCCCATGATTTCTGGCGATGGCCAGATGCAACGCATCGGCTGTGCGCAGAGCTGTCGCATAGTGCCGAATGTAATTCCCTGCCAAGACAAAATCGTCGTGCCCAGGACGCAGCACACGGAAAACATCACGAATCAAATCATCGCACATGCCTTCGGCGGCTAGCGCCTCCTCCTCACGCAAACCACTCATGCGGACCTCGCGGGCCAGCAGGCTGGAGAACTCAAGCCGCGTGAGGCTGTTCAACACAAATTCACCAGCAGGCAATGCTTGCAGGTATGCAGTCACCTGCACGCTCGTCGGTTCCTCCAGAATGAGTGGCGCCAGAAAACTCGTGTCGAAATACCACACCTCAGGTCGACTCGTCCCGCCTCTCTCGCAAGAGGTCAACACTCCGTTTGCGCCAATGTGGCATTCTGGCCCGAAATGCAGCAAGGCGGTCAACCGGGAGTGCTCCGGTGGTTTTATCCGCGCTCTCCACGCGCGCTACAGGCCGCCCATGGCGCGTGATAACCACCACTTCACCGTTTTCCACCTGATGGAGTATTTCACTGAGATGCGCCTTGGTTTGGGCCAGGGTATAGGTTGCCATAGTTGTGTGCCCTGTATGACCATAATAGTAGTCATACTAAAGATCGGCAGCGCAAGCTTCAACGATCGAGCAGAACGGCTGGCGCGACGCAGTCGCGCGGACGGACCCGATTCCTCTCCTACTGCGAATCAGGTCAGCAAAATACATCACGTCACCACCTCCATTTGATCCGTCGCCAGACTTGGCGCGCGCCGCCCCTTCCTTTGTCTCCCGCCCTTTCTTACACTGTATGCTACGACTCAACAGGACTTTTTATGCGCGCCAGTCAGATCTTCATCCCCACCCTTAAGGAGACACCCGCCGAGGCGGAGCTCATCAGCCACCAGTTATTGCTGCGCGGGGGCTTTATCCGCCGCCTGGCTTCCGGCTTGTACACCTGGATGCCCTTGGGGTTGCGGGTGTTGCGCAAGGTGGAGCGGGTGGTGCGCGAGGAGATGGACCGCAGCGGCGCGCAGGAACTACTGATGCCGCTGGTACAGCCCGCCGAGCTGTGGCAGGAGTCGGGGCGCTGGGAACAGTACGGCCCGGAGCTGCTGCGCTTGCGGGATCGTCATAACCGCGATTTTTGCCTGGGACCCACCCATGAGGAAGTCATCAGCGATCTGGTGCGGCGGGAGATTCACTCTTACCGACAGCTTCCCGTCAATTTCTACCAGATTCAGACCAAGTTTCGCGATGAAATCCGCCCCCGCTTCGGGCTGATGCGCGGGCGTGAGTTCATCATGAAGGATGCTTATTCCTTCCATATGGATCACACCTCGCTGGAGATCACTTACCAGACCATGTATGAAGCCTATCAGCGGACGTTCACCCGTCTTGGGCTGAACTTCCGTGCGGTGGAGGCGGATAACGGGGCTATTGGCGGCAAGCGCTCCCATGAGTTTCATGTGCTGGCGGACTCTGGGGAAGATGCCATCGTCTCGTGTCACCACTGCGCGTATGCCGCCAACATGGAAAAGGCCCAAAGTCGCCCGGAACCCGTCGGGACGGAGGCGCCGCTGCTTGCCGGGCAG
>NZ_JAGDVS010000178.1:11507-31665 GCF_023255755.1 Acidithiobacillus sp.
CGGTGGCGGAGCAGGCGGAACATCTTGGTATCAGCGCCGCCAACATTGTCAAGACCGTGTTGGTGATCGCCGACGGTAAGATGGTCATGTTGTTGTTGCGCGGCGATGACGAGTTGAATCTGATCAAGGCCGGGCATGCCCTGGACGCGCAGAACGTGCAACTGGCCAGCCCGGAGGAAGCGGTATCGGCCACGTGCGCACCCTTGGGCTTTATCGGCCCCAAGGACCTGCCGCTGCCTATCCCCATTATGGCGGATCACCGCGCCCTTGGCGTGGCCAATTTCAGCACCGGCGCCAATGCGGCGGAACTGCACTGGATCAACCTGAACTGGGACCGGGATTTGCCGCGCCCGGAAGCGGCCGATCTGCGCAATGTCCGCGCTGGGGATGACTGCCCCCATTGTGCCACAGGCACTTTAAGTATCCGTCGCGGCATCGAGGTGGGGCATGTCTTTCAACTCGGGGAACTCTACAGCAAGAGTATGGGTATTACCGTGCTGGACGAGACAGGCCGCGACGCCACAGTGACCATGGGTTGCTACGGTATCGGTGTGTCGCGGGTGGTGGCGGCAGCGGTGGAGCAGCATTTTGATGATCGTGGCATCACCTGGCCAGTGGCCCTGGCGCCCTTTGAACTCGGTATCGTCGCCATCAATGCGCGCAAGTCGCCAGAAGTGGCCGCCGCCGCTCAAGCCCTGCATGATCGCCTGGAGGCGCTGGGCTACAGCGTACTACTCGACGACCGCGATGAGCGTCCGGGGGTGCAGTTTGCCACCATGGATCTGATCGGTCTGCCCCATCGCATTGTGGTCAGTGACAAAGTGCTGGCGCAGGGCGTTTGGGAATATCGGGCGCGACGCGCCACCGAAAACGTCCTGCTCGACGAAACGCAACTCATGGACTACCTGCGCAAGGAGTATCCCCGTGGATAAATCACCCGTAAAGATCCCCGTAAAGCATATTTTGGTGGCCGTCGATTTTTCGCCGATGGCCCTGTACACCGCCCGGATGGCGGCGCAAGAAGCCCAATTGCACGGTGCCAGCCTCACCTTGCTCCACATTTTCAACCCGCAAATGCTCAATCTGCAGATGCCGGAAGAAATTCTGCCGCCGACCTTGGATCTGCGCGAAAAGCTGCTCCACCTGGCCCAGGCCGAGATGGAAAAGCTGCGCCAGGCCGTGGCCGAAGGCGGAATCACCCCGCGGGTAGAACTGGAGGAGAGTGGGGAGAATATCGGGAAGGCGGTGATTGCCTTCGGCAAGGCCCATGCAGTGGACATGCTGGTAGTGGGCAGTCATGGGCACGGCGCCATTGGCCGGTTGCTGCTGGGTTCTGTCGCCAATGACGTTGTCCATTACGCCAGCTGTCCGGTGCTGGTGGTCAAGCACCAGGAGGACTGAATTGGTAAAATCCTAAGGCTGGGGCGCAGGCTTCCCGGTGCCTGCCATCTGCGCGGCCCAGCCACTCACCGCCATGACAAAACGTTCACTTGCCCCGGCCATGGCCACGGCACCACCCTGCGCACTCGCACTGGAAAGCGTCTCGGTGAAACGAAAACGGTGCTGGGCAGCCACCTGATAATCAGCAGTATTCACCAGCGTCGCGGTACCGGCGACCAGTGCCTTGCCCGCCTCCGGCCCGCTGAAATTCACCACGAAGTCCGTCAGTCGGACCTGCAATAGCCAGGTCGCGGTACCGCTGGACTGCCCCACCAAAACCGCCCGCCACTGGCCGGAGTCTTCCAATTGATGTTGCAAGCGGCTGGCAATCATCTGCGGCGGAGTGCCGACCCAGCGGGCGTCCCGGTAGGCCAGCAGGCGCTGTGGCTCCTGATAGAGCAAATGATACTGGTAGGCATCCGTTTTCAGCCAATGCGCGGCGCTAACGCGAGCCAAGCGCAGCACGGGCAGCGCCGTCGTGGTGCCTTTGGTGCTGGCCAGAGGGGCGGGATGCGACGGCGTAATATCATAAGGTGCCTGCCACGGGGCGCTGCTGGCACAACCAGCGGCGAGCAGAACCATGCCTGCCAGCACCATGCGTTTCCCCGCGGGTGAATATTTAGAAAGAGGGTGTTGCATGCGCTCAGTTTCCTCCTGCGGAAAAGCCCGACTCACCCGGTCCCGGCGGCGGGCCACGATCGCCGTAGAGCAATGATTGCGGGGAGCGCTTCAGCGAATGGCTGAGATCCGCTAGCGCCGCGCTGCTGGCCATCAGGCTTTGGGTGAGGCGATTCACCCGCGGCAACGTGTCGTAATTGAGGGTGTTCGCCGCCCGTTCTCCAGCAACACTGAGTCCACGCAGTGACTTGGCGGCTTCCGCCGTATCCGCCAGCGGCACTTGCGCCGCCACGGTCAGCGCATCAAGATGGGCAATGAGCAGATGGCTCGCCACCATGGTGGACCGGGTGGCAGCGACCATGGCAGGCAGGGCTTTAATGGTCGGCAATAATGCCGTCTCCATCCGTACCAACTGGTTTGTGGCCTGGTCCATGTGGGTAAGCGCCTGCGCAAAATGTGTGCGGTTCTCGTCAGTTAAAAGTGAGTTCAGGCGGTCAGCCAACTCGTTGCTCCGATTCACCAGCGATTCGCCATTACGGGACAGCACCTCAAAAAAGCTGGGACGCATAGGGATTTCGGCGGGTCGACCGGACACCCTCGGCAAAGGTGTGAAGTCGGTGCCGTGATCGGTCAGGGACAAATAACTCAGCCCGGTCACCCCTTGCGGCGCCAGTTCGGCGAAGGTCGCGCGGGTAATGGGCGTCGCCTTATCGACCATGATCCGCACCCTGATCATGCGCGGATTCGTCGGATCCAGGCCAATCGCGGTCACGTCTCCCACCCGCACACCTTTGAAGCGCACCGGCGCCTGAAGGGTGAGGCCCGCAACGCTGTAGGAGGAAATCACGTCGAAGGCGATACCCGGCCGCTCACTACGATGCATCCACAAGCCGACTACCGCCACTCCGACCCCCAGAATGGCCAAAAAGACGAGTGCTACCAGCGCGTGTGCACGGCTTTCCAAGGAGAACTCCTTTGCAATATCAGCGACTATTGGAGCACAGGACGGACGCCAAGCCAATCACCATCTGACACGCGCGCAAATGAGCGCACGGATTGACTTGCCACAAGACCCATGCCTAAATGGCGGAAAACCACTGGAACCCTGATTCTCTATGGACTTTGACATCCTCCGCCGTACCATGATTGACACCCAGATCCGCACTTGGGATGTGCTCGACCCCCGTGTGCTGGGGACTGTTGCGCAGGTGAAACGTGAGTTTTTCGTGCCGACCCCATATCGGCATTTGGCTTTTGCTGATTTTAATTTACCTTTGGGGCATGGCGAGATCATGTGGACGCCGAAGATGGAGGCGCGGGTCTTGCAGGAGCTGGATCTGCATGAACCGGATCGGGTCCTGGAGATCGGTACCGGAAGCGGCTACCTGACGGCCCTGATGGCACAACTTGCGGGGGTCGTACATAGTGTCGAGGATCGCGCCGACCTCTCCCGAACGGCGGAAAGCCATTTGCGGGTGCAAGGCGTTCAAAATGCCCACTTGCACATTGGTGACGGCTCTAACGGCTGGGTAAGCAATGCCCCCTATGATGCCATCTGCATCACCGGCTCCTTGCCGATGCTGCCGGATGCATTCAAAGAGCAACTGGCGGTCGGCGGACGATTGATCGCCATTCTCGGCACCGGCCCGGCCATGCGGGTGCGGCGCATTTTCCACTCCCAGCCGGGCATCTTTGAAAGCTCGGAACTCTTCGAGACAGAGGTTCCGCCTCTGCGTCACAAGCCGCTGCCTGTCGGCTTCGTATTCTGAGTGATCATGCGTATCGAGGCCGCGCAGAGCGTTATCCTCGCCGTTGATCTGCAGGATCGCCTGCTCGGCACCCTTTCCCCCGTGCGACGGGCGCTGCTGCTGCGCAACATCACCCAACTGCTGGAGGCGGCCACAGCCCTCGGGCTGCCCGCCCTTGCCACCGCCCAATATCCGCAGGGTCTGGGACCAGTCCGTGAGGATATCCGCGTCCATGCTGCCGATGTCCTGGAAAAGACCGCCTTTTCCTGCCTTCGCAGCAGCAACAGTCGCCAATGGCTGGAGGCACAGGACGGGCGACCTCAGGTCATCCTGACCGGTATAGAGCTCCACATCTGTGTGCTGCAAACCGCCCTGGACCTGCAGGCAGGGGGCTGGCAACCGGTGGTGGTGGCCGATGCCTGCGCCAGCCGTGACGCCGAACATCAGCAACCCGCTTTGGAGCGGCTGCGGCAGGCGGGAGTTACAGTCGCCGTCGCTGAGTCGGTATTTTATGAGTGGCTGGGCGACGCGGCGCACCCGGCTTTTCGCACCCTTGCCGCCGCCTGGCGTTAGGAGTGCTGCCTTGAGTTCTGTCCCACTGAGTTACCAGATCAGCGCCGAACCACGAGCACACCTTTTTCAGGTATCTCTGAGTATTTCCGAACCGGATCCGGAAGGACAGATCCTCGCCCTGCCCGCATGGGTGCCCGGCAGCTATACTATCCGCGACCTCGCCCGCCATGTGACCCAAATCCGCGCAGAGCGTAATGGGCAGGATGTCGCCCTGCACAAAACCGGTAAGGACCGCTGGCGTCTCGCTGCAGGGCATGGCCCGGTCATCGTCCATTATGCCGTGTACGCTTTCGACCGCTCAGTACGCACGGCATATCTGGATGATCAGGGGGGCTTTTTCAACGGCCCGGCCATCTACTTGCGGGTCCTGGGACAGGAAGACCAAGCGCACGCAGTCCTCCTGGAAGGTCCGGAAGACTGGCAGGTGGCCACAGCCCTCCCCCGGCAAAGCGGCGCAACCTGGGGCTGGGGCAGCTTTGTTGCCTCTGAGTATCGCGCCCTCATTGATCATCCGCTGCTCATGGGCACGCTCACTCTGCTGGACTTTTTGGCAGGAGAGCGGCCCCATCACCTGCTCATTCAGGGAATCCATCAGGCAGACCTGCAACGGCTGGGTTCCGACCTGACGCGCATCTGTGACTGGCAACAGCGTTTCTGGGGCGATGCCGCCTTTGCCGAGTACCACTTTCTGTGCATGACCAGTGCTGATGGCTATGGGGGATTGGAGCATCGCGCTTCCAGCGCCCTCCTCTGCGCCCGGGATGACCTGAGTTGCCGCAACGAAGACCATTATCAGCGCTTCCTGGGTCTGGCCAGTCACGAGTATTTCCATAGCTGGCTGGTGCAGGCCATTCGTCCCGCTGTGCTCAGCGCCAGTACCCTGGACCGCGAGGCGCCCACCCGCGACCTCTGGGTCTTTGAGGGTATCACCTCTTACTATGATGATCTCTGCCTGCGCCGCGCCGGCCTGACCACACCCGAGCAATATCTGCGCGGGGTCGGGAAGGAGCTGACCCGCTTGCTGCGCCGCCCCGGACGTTTCCTGCAAAGTCTGGTGGAATCCAGTGAAGATGCCTGGATCAAGCTCTATCATCCCCACGTCAACAGCGCCAACTTTGAGATCAGTTATTATAACAAGGGCGCCCTGATGGCCCTCTGTCTGGACCTCAGTTTGCGTATCGAGAGTGAAGACACCCGGAGTCTCGACACCTTGCTCGCCCGGCTGTGGCAAGACTACGGCCGCATCGCTAAACCGCTGCCGGAAGGCCAATGCATCAATCTGGTCGAGGCGCTCGCCGGATCAGCGCTCGCCGCGCGTTTGGAGGCTTGGATTACCGAGAAGACCGACCTGCCGTTGCGCGCGCTGTTGGCGGAAATGGGCATTGCGCTGCACCTGCGCGCCGCCAACGGCCCGCAGGATGAAGGCGGCCAGGCCTGCGAAAAAACCCCGCCGGTCTGGCTGGGTGCGCACTGGCGTCCGCACGCGCTGGGTGCTCAGTTGCGCCATGTGCAGAGTGGCGGTCCTGCAGAGCAGGCAGGGTTGTCGCCGGACGACATTCTCATCGCCATTGATGGCGTCCGGACTACAGCGGAACAATTACCGGCACAACTGGATGCGGCTCCCGCAGGCGCGGCGTTACGTGTTCAGTTCTTCCGCGATGATATTCTTATGGAAACTCAACTGACCCCCGCCTCGCCTCCACAGGATACGGTCTGGCTGGAATCGCTGGAGGATGTGGATGAGGTCGTCCTTGCACGTCGCCGTGCCTGGTTAGAGGGGACAACGGCGGAAAGTCGTTGAGCTTCCGTACCATCATGATCTGATTCTGTAGCAACCCATTTCCGTACAGACAATACCCAGAGGGATATCCCAAGGCTCTCTGGGCACACGCGGCACTTCCTGAAAGGCATGCCCCACCCCAATCAACCGCGGACGCCGCCAACTGCGGCGATGCGGCAAATGTGCCAGGCTGCGATCATAGAAACCGCCGCCCATCCCCAGACGGTAACCTTCCGCGTCAAAGGCAACCAGTGGCAGGATCAGCAGATCCAGTTCATGTACGGAACGCTGATGACTGGGAGACACCTGTGGTTCCGGGATACGAAAGCGATTGTTGCGCATGGCCGCATGCGGGTTAAAAGGCGCAAAACGGAGGCCACGTGCAAACTGACCGGCGAGTACCGGCAGATAAAAATGCTTGTTGACCGCGATCGGGTGCTGCATGAGCGGCAAGGGGCTGATTTCGCCCTGCATGGGCCAGTAGAGTCCGATATGCCGGGCCCGCTGAAAGTGGTTGAGACGCACGAGGTGATTAGAAAGCGCTATGGCGGCGCACTGCAGTGCCTCGGGTGACAGGTCGCGTCGCTGCTGGCGCAGCCGTCGACGTAATTGGCTTTTTGCTGGTACCTCATCCAGCCCTTGAAACAAAAAAACCTCCCGCGTGGGTCGTGCGGCCCGCTACCCCATGAACCTGGTGTACAGGTGGGAATCCACACACCGCTTTAGGCTACTCCACGAAGGAGCTGCACACCACGGTGATGACTGGGGATCCCCTGGATAGACAATGTTGGTTCAGGAATCATCTCGACCACTCGCGCCCCGCAGGAGGCAATGTCCAAGCTACTCCGCCCCCTTACCCATGTCAACCAGCCGGCGCAGGCGATCTTCCAGCAGATTGAGTTGATCATCGCGCACTCGCACTTCCTGGCGGGTGCGCTGCAGATCTGCAGCCAGGTTGACCGCCACCATCAGTGCGGTGCGCTCCTTACTGATCATTCGCCCCCGTGCACGGGCGGCTTCGAGCTGTTGATTCAACAGTGCCACCGCCTCCAGAAGCAGTGCCTGTTCTTCGGGCAGACAGGGCACCTGATAACTTTGCCCCAGCAAAGTGATGTTGACGTGATTGGTGGTGGGACTGCGAGTTGCTTCAGGCACGGTTTTCTCCATCTGTATGGTTCTATCCTTCGTTTTCCCAATGGCCCACCTGCGTGAGCAGCTCACTGAGCCGCAGACATACCGCCTCCTGACGTTCCCGCAGCAAGATATTCTCGGCGTCAAGCATCTGGATTTGTTTTTGCAGAACCTGCAGGGAACGCTTGTCACGCCCGTCTCCTTCCAGATGACGACGCAAGCCGCGATAATCCGTTATAATGCCTTCCAGCTCTGCGAACAGCGATTCAAAACGGGACTCCAACACTGCGCCACCCCATCTCACCAAGGATTTTGCCTCCGAGTGTACGAAGCGCCCCAGCCATTTGCAAACTGAATCAGGTTGTTCCCGATTATGCCTCTTTCTGATCCTAACAAACGTAACCGCGGCTTCCGCTTCCGGCTTGGTGTAGCGACTGGCCTGATGCTGCTGGCGATTCTGGTCGTCATACTGCGCGTCATGGACCTGGAGGTGCTGCATTTTTCCAAGTTCCGTACACTGGCTTATGATAATCATGCGGCTCTCGTTCCCGTCGCCCCGCCCCGCGGCCTTGTGCTTGCTGATCATGGTGAGGTGCTGGCGGAAAACCAGCCCATATATGCCGTGGAAATCACCCCTGACCAGACGCCCCATTTGCGGCAGACGTTGCAGCGTCTACAGCAAATGCTCGGGCTGAGTGCAGACGATATGCGCCAATTTCAGGACCGGCGTCTGGGAAAACCGGATTTCGATCCGGTGGTCCTCAAGGCCGATCTGACGTCGACACAGATCGCCGCTATCGCCGTGCGCGCGCTGGATCTGCCCGGAGTGCGTGTCGTCGCCATGCTCCATCGCCATTATCCCTACGACGCACTGTTCTCCCACGTCGTCGGCTATGTCGGCCCTATTACTGCCACCGATCTGAAGGATTTTCACGCCAGTGACTATGTTGGTCGCAACTATATTGGCAAGAATGGTCTGGAGCGCTATTACGAACGCCAGCTACGCGGCACCATGGGTTATCAGATCAAGGATATCAACGCCCGCGGCCTACAGGTGGGCAACCTGCGCGATATCCCCGCGCACCCCGGAGACAATCTGCTCACCCACCTGCGGGTGCGGGTGCAGCAGGCCGGGGCACTGGCCCTGCAGGGTAAGGGGTATCGCGGCGCGGTCGTTGCCATGAATCCGAACAATGGCGCCATACTGGCCATGGTGACCAGTCCCAGCTTCAATGCCAACTGGTTCGTGGACGGTATCAGCACGGCCCACTGGCAGAGTCTCCTGGACAATCCGGGGCGCCCATTGATGAATCGCGCCGACAATGGCCTCTACCCGCCGGGTTCCTGCGCCAAGCCCTTTTATTCCATAGAGGCGATACAGGAAGGCGTCATTGCGCCGGATTACCATACCTTCTGTGCGGGTAATTATCAGCTCGGCGGCCACACCTACTGGGACTGGAACCGGGGAGGATTCGGCAACACCGGTCTGACCAAGGCACTGACCTGGTCGGTAGATGTTTTCTACTACAAACTCGCGGTGAAGATGGGTATCGCCCTACAGGACAAAACCCTGTGGCGATTTGGCTTCGGCAGCAAGCCACCCATCGATCTGCCGGGCGGAGCCAGCGGCCTGGTGCCCAGCCCCGCCTGGAAGCGTGCGCATCTGCATGCCCCCTGGTACACGGGGGACTCCATCATTCTCGGGATCGGTCAGGGATATCTGCTGGAGACTCCCCTGCAATTGGCGCGGGCAGTCTCCGCGCTCGCCAACGGCGGCTATCTGGTCCAGCCTCAGGTGGCCAAAGCCTTCATCAACCCGGATAGCGGCATGGCAGAGCCCATCCCCAATGCATCGCCCATTAGTCTCCACATCCCGGCGGACGCCATGCATGCGGTGCATAAAGGCATGGAAGCCTGTGTCGCCAGCGGAACCTGCCATTCGATCAGCATTCCCGGCATCACCATTGCCGGGAAGACTGGCACCGCACAAGTCCCGGTGGGATACAAAAATGGTCGCACTGTCTATAACAACGACTCCCTTTTTATTGGCTGGGCACCGATACATCACCCCAAAATCGCTGTCGCCGTAGTGGTGGAATATGGCGGGCATAACGCTTGGCAAGCCCTGCCGGTGGCCCGTGCGGTGATCAAAGCCTATTTACAGCCCGATGAAAAAACTCCGGAAATGGTTGCTGAAAAAGCCGCAGCGCATTATGATGCGCCCCTTGCCATTGGGGAGAAAGGTTCTGTCAACCCTCGCCCCGCTCA
This sequence comes from Acidithiobacillus sp., assembly GCF_023255755.1. Taxonomy (GTDB): domain Bacteria; phylum Pseudomonadota; class Gammaproteobacteria; order Acidithiobacillales; family Acidithiobacillaceae; genus Acidithiobacillus. The sequence goes on from NZ_JAGDVS010000178.1 coordinate 21,066, forward strand.
ATCCGCAATACCATAAGGAGTCCAGAAAATGACAGATTTTACGATTGCGGCCCAGCCGCGTGAAGATAACGGCCGTCGTGCCAGCCGTCGCCTGCGCCGTATCGGCATGGTGCCCGCCGTGCTTTATGGTGATGGCAAGGCCGCGATAGGTCTCAGTATTGAAGCCCGCCTGCTGCGCAAATTGCTGCCCGACGAGCGCGCATACACCCACGTCATCACCCTGCAGTTTCCCCACGGCAATGAGACGGCACTGATTCGCGACTTGCAGATGCACCCCTACAAGGAAGAAGTGCTGCACATGGACTTTTTGCGCGTTCATGCCGGTGAGCGAGTACACCTGCATATCCCGGTCCACTTCCTCAACGAGGATACCTGCGCCGGACTCAAGGCCGGTGGTGTGCTGCATCGCGCCCTGGTGGAGGTAGAAGTGGAGGCGCCAGTGGATCGCCTGCCGGAAGCCCTCCAGGTAGATATTGCCGGGCTGCACATTGGTGATAGCCTGCATCTGTCGCAGATCAGCGTGCCCGCCGGCGTGACGCTGGTGCCTTTGCTGCATGAGGACGACAAGGAAGTCGTCTCCATCCACAATCCGCGTACCGGTGCCGAGGCGGAAGAAGCCCCGGAAACTACCGCTTGAGTCCTTATGGACTGGTTATTGGCGGGCCTGGGTAACCCTGGCGCGGAATACGCCCGGACCCGCCATAATGCCGGTTTTTGGACGCTCCAAACCCTTGCGGATCGGGTCGGGGCGTCTTTGCGTATGGAGAAGCGCTGGCATTGCCTGGCCACTACGGCACGAGCTTCCGGACTGGAACTGGGGCTGTGTATGCCTCAGGATTTCATGAACCGCAGCGGTGGCCCGGTACAGGCTATGGCCGCCTTTTATAAAGTGCCCGTAGAACGGATTCTGGTGATTCATGATGAGCTGGACCTACCCCCAGGTACGGCACGGCTGAAACGCGGTGGTGGTCATGGCGGGCACAACGGCTTACGCGATCTCGACCGTGCCCTGGGCACCCGCGATTACTGGCGGCTGCGCATCGGTATCGGCCATCCAGGGCACAAAGATGCGGTCATCGGTTATGTGCTTGGCGCTCCGACGGCAGCAGATAAGACCCTGATTGACGAGGCGATTGAACGCAGTCTCGGCGTACTTCCCGATTTTCTCAGCGGCCGCACGGATGCGGCACAGAAAACGCTGCATAGCGATTAGGAGTTTCTTATGGCTTTGGCCTGCGGCATCGTCGGCTTACCCAATGTCGGCAAATCCACCCTTTTCAACGCCATCACCAGGGCGGGTATCGCGGCGGAGAACTATCCCTTCTGCACGATTGAGCCGAACGTCGGCCTGGTTGCCGTGCCGGATCCCCGTCTCGAGGCCCTGTCAGAGATCGTCAAACCACAGAAGGTACAGCACGCCACCATGGAGTTCGTGGACATCGCCGGGCTGGTGGCCGGTGCAGCGCAGGGTGAGGGTCTGGGCAACCAGTTTCTCGCCCATATCCGTGAGACAGACGCCATTGCCTTGGTCACCCGCTGCTTTGAGGACCCCAACGTGGTCCATGTGAGTGGCCATGTAGACCCGGTGGCGGATCTGGAGGTGGTGCTGACGGAGCTGATTCTGGCCGATCTCAGCACCGTGGAGAAGGCCCAGGCGCGGGTGGCGCGGCAAGCCAAGGGAGGCAACAAAGACGCGGTGGCCGAAGTCGCCGCCATGACCCGCCTCCTGCCCCACCTCAATGAAGGCAAGCCGGCCGCCAGCCTGAACCTGAACAGCGAGGAGCAAGAGCATCTGCACAGCCTCTGTCTACTGACCATGAAGCCCCTCATGGTTATTGCCAATGTCGCTGAGGACGAGCTGCAGGGTGGCCCCTGGCGTGCACCCCTGGAAGCCTGGGCGGCCGAACGGCATGCGAGTGTGGTGCCTGTCTGCGCCGCCATAGAATCAGAGCTGGCAGAACTGGAACCGGAGGAGCAAAGCGCTTTCTTGCAGGACTTGGGGCTGGAGGAGCCCGGCCTCAACCGCATCATCCGTGCGGCTTACCGTTTACTGGGTCTGCAGACCTACTTCACTGCCGGCGTCAAAGAGGTCCGCGCCTGGACCATCCCGGTGGGCGCCACGGCGCCACAGGCGGCGGGGGTCATTCACAGTGATTTTGAACGCGGTTTCATCCGCGCCCAGACCATCGCTTATGACGATTTCATTCAGTACAAGGGCGAACACGGGGCCAAGGAAGCGGGCAAGATGCGTGCGGAAGGGAAGGAATATGTGGTGCAGGATGGGGATGTGCTGAACTTTTTGTTCAACGTGTAGCGGAACATTCGGGAAAGGCTGAAGACCATGGACTTCACCACTCTCGATGCCCTGCGCAACTACCATCCGGCGTGGCGCTTGCTACGCTCGGACCATGCGCCGCTGATCGCAAGTTTTCTGCATCGGGTCTTCGTGCTGCCCAATGTACGCATCATTTCCGCCGCCGATCTGGCCGGGGCACTGGAAGATGAACTCTATGCCCTGCGCCAGCGGTTGCGGCCGGAGGCTTTCCCCAAAGACGCCATCGACTATCTCAACGATTGGGCAAGTCCAGAAAAGGCCTGGCTCCGCAAATTCTACGCCCAGGGCAGCGACGAGCCTCAGTTCGACCTGACCCCGGCCACGGAAAAAGCCATCACCTGGCTGGACAGTCTCACGGCACGGCAATTTGTTGGGACGGAGTCGCGCCTGCTCACCCTCTTTGACCTACTTAAACAGATGAGCGAGGGCAGCGAGAGCGATCCGGCCATCCGCATGGCCGAGTTGCAGAAGCGGCGCGACGAGATCGACGTGGAAATGGCGCGGGTGCTGGCTGGTGACATTACGCTGCTGGATGATACCGCTCTCAAGGACCGCTTTCAGCAATTTACGCAACTGGCGCGAGAACTGTTGGGCGACTTCCGCGAAGTGGAGCATAACTTCCGCTTGCTGGACCGGCGGGTACGCGAGCGTGTCGCCCTCTGGGAAGGCGCCAAAGGGGCATTGCTGGAGGAGATCATGGGAGAACGCGATGCCATCGCCGATTCCGATCAGGGACGCAGCTTTCGTGCCTTCTGGGACTTCCTTATGTCCAGTCGGCGGCAGGAAGAACTGACGGAGATGCTCGACCAGGTGCTGGGGCTGAAGCCGATGGCAGAGCTCAAGCCCGATGCCCGGATGCGGCGGGTGCATTACGACTGGCTGGAGGCCGGTGAACATACCCAGCGCACCGTGGCGCAACTCTCCCAGCAACTACGGCGTTTTCTGGACGATAAGGCGTGGCTTGAAAATCGGCGCATCATGGATATCCTGCACGGCATCGAAGCCAAGGCGCTGGCCCTGCGCGATGAGCCGCCGACAGGCGACGTTACGAAAATGGCGGAGCTGAGCGCCCGCATTGAACTGCCCATGGAAAGACCGCTACACACCCCCACCCTCAAGCCCCTGATTGCGGAACTCACCCTGCAAGCAGGGGAAGACGATGTCGATGCCGTGGCGCTCTACCAGCAGGTTTTCGTGGATACGGCCCAACTGACGGGCCATATCCGTCACGCCTTGCAAGATCGCGCACAGATTACTCTGCGTGAACTGACCGAATCCCAGCCCTTGCGCCAGGGACTGGCGGAGCTGGTGGTCTACCTGCAACTCGGCAGCGAGACCTTTAAAACGGCGGTGGATGAGGACACACCCGAGCATATCCGTTGGGCCGCCCGCAACCGGAATGATGTTATCGTCGAGAAAACGGCACAGTTGCCGCGCCTCATTTTTCTGAGGTAAGGATGGAAGAAGAAACCGCAAACCTTTCCGCACTCGTCATTCCGCTTCTCAAAGGGGTGATCTACCGGGAGGGCGATGAGCACTTGTGGAGCGACCTGCTGAACCTGCATCCGCGGTTACGGGACCATGTCTCAGTGCTGGGCCTGGAACTGGTCATCGACGAAGCGGAAGGCTACGCCTTTCTGAAAAGCCGTCCGGAATCCTCCGACCCGGGCGTGACACCCCCGTCCCGCCTGATTGCCCGCCGGCCCCTGTCTTTTCCGGTGAGCCTGCTGCTCGCCCTGCTGCGCAAAAAGCTGGCGGAATTCGATGTCGGCGGTGACGACACCCGTCTGGTGCTAAGTCGCGAGGAAATCGTCGAACTGCTGCGTGTGTTTCTGCCCGACAGCAGCAACGAGACACGGATCGTCGATCAGATCGAGAATCACATCAACAAAATTGTCGATCTGGGTTTTCTGCGCCGCTTGAAGACCAGCAGCGGTCCGACCAGCTTTGAAGTACGGCGTATCCTCAAGGCCTTTGTCGACGCGCAATGGCTGGCGGATTTTGACCAGAGACTCGCAGACTATCACGCACAATGCAGCGGCGTGGAAGGCCGCGCAGAGGACACTGCCAATGATTGAAGCACAAGCGCTGGAACTGGATTTTCTCGGCGACGATACCCTCTCGGGTTTTCGCCTGCACCGGCTGGAAGTGTTCAACTGGGGCACCTTCGATCAGCGCGTCTGGACCCTCACTCTGGACGGCCAGAACGGGCTGCTGACCGGCGACATTGGCTCCGGCAAGTCCACCCTAGTAGATGCCATCACCACCCTGCTGGTCCCGGCCCAGCGCATCGCCTACAACAAGGCCGCCGGTGCCGACAGCAAGGAGCGCAGCCTGCGCTCTTATGTACTCGGGCATTACAAATCGGAGCGTAATGAAGTGACGGGAGCGGCCAAACCCGTGGCTCTGCGCGGTCAGAACAGCTACTCGGTGATTCTCGGAGTCTTCCATAATGCGGGTTATGGATCCACTGTGACCCTGGCGCAAATCTTCTGGATGAAGGATGCCCAGGGCCAGCCCGCCCGCTTCTTTGCCATGGCCGAAAGCGATCTCTCCATCACCCGGGATTTTTCCGGATTTGGCACCGACATTGGCCAGTTGCGCAAGCGCCTGCGCGACGGTGGCGTCGACATCGAAGACGGTTTTCCCAAGTACAGCGCCTGGTTCCGCCGTCGCTTCGGCATTGAAAACGATCAAGCCCTGGAACTCTTCCACCAAACCGTCTCCATGAAGTCCGTGGGCAATCTCACCGACTTCGTGCGCAATCACATGCTGGAACCCTTCGATGTCGTCCCGCGCATCGGTGCCCTCATTACCCATTTCGACGACCTGAGCCGTGCCCATGCCGCCGTGCTCAAGGCCAAGCGCCAAGTGCAACTGCTGACGCCGCTGGTGGCCGACTGCGCCCAGCACCGGACGCTACAAGACAAAGTCGATGACTTGCGTCAGTGCCGCGAAGGCCTGCGCGCCCACTTTGCCGGATTGAAACTGGCCCTGCTGGATAAACGCCTCATCAGTATCCACGAAGACTGGAGTCGCCTGGATACGCAGGTGCAACGGCTGGATCAGCGCCGCAGCGAACAGCGCATGGCCGTCGATGCCATCCGCCAGGCCATCGCCCAGAACGGCGGCAATCGGCTGGAGCAGTTGCGCATGGAAATTCAACGCGCTGGGCAGGAGCGTGACCGCCGTCGGCACAAGGCGGACCGTTACGCCGAACTCGTCCAGAAGATGGCCGAGACGCCAGCCGCGCATGCTGCGGCCTTTCAGGAACAACACAGCCAACTGGACGAACTCAGCGATCGCCTGCGGGAACAGGCGACTGGCCTGGAGAATCAGGAGCGGGAAGAGGATTTCACCTTTCGCAAAGGACGGGAGGAGTATGAAGCCCGAAGCGCGGAAATCGCCAGCCTGAAGCAACGCCGCAGTAACATCGACACCCGGCAAATCCAGATTCGCAGTGCCCTCTGTGCAGCGCTGGGCGTGGACGAAGAAGAGATGCCCTTTACCGGTGAACTCCTTCAGGTGCGTCCCGAGGATGGTGCCTGGGAAGGTGCTGCGGAGCGTTTGCTGCACGACTTCGGGCTTTCCTTGCTGGTGCCGGATGCCCGCTACGCCGACGTGGCGGCCTGGGCAGACAGCAATCAATTGCGCGGGCGACTGGTCTATTTCCATGTGCGACCGCACAAACAGGGCGAAATGCCCGAACTGCACCCGGATTCCCTGCTCCGCAAACTCTCTGTCAAACCCGATTCCCCTTTCTACGGCTGGCTGCAGCGGGAAATGGCGCGTCGCTTTGACGTAGCCTGTTGCAGCACCCCGGAGCAGTTCCGCCGGGAGAGCCGCGCCATCACCCACGCCGGCCAGATCAAAGACCCCGGCGGACGGCACGAAAAGGATGACCGCCACCCCATCGATGACCGCAGCCGCTATGTACTGGGCTGGAGCAACGCCGCTAAAATTGCCGCGCTGGAAACTACCCAACGCCAGCTCGAAACCTCTCTCAGTGAAACGCGCAGCCGCCTGGGCGCCATCCAGTCGGCACGCAAGGCGCTGGAGGAGCGACTGCAGACCCTCGCCCGGCTGGAGGAGTTCAACGACTACGAAGAACTGGACTGCGCTGCCATCGCCACGGAAATTGCCCGCCTGGAAGACGAACGGCAGGCGCTGGAATCGGCGTCGGACATCCTCAAGTCTCTGAACATACAGTTACAGGATGCATCCCAGAACCTCAGCGGCACCGAGAACCAACTGGAAGCGGCCAAAGATAAGCGTTCCAAGCTGGAACAGCGCCGGAGCGATACCGGAAAACTGCGGGAGGAAACCCAGAAACAACTGAAGGAAACCCCGGCTGACCCGCTTTTGTCACAAAAACTGGAGCCCTTACGCTGCGAAGCGTCGGGTGAACACCATCTCACTGTGGAATCCTGCGAGGGTCGCGAACAGGAACTGCGCCAATGGCTGCAGAACAAGATGGACAATGAAAACAAAAAAATCACCGGGCTGGCCGAGAAAATCATCAAGGCCATGTCCGCCTTCAAGGACGCCTACAAACTGGAAACCGAGGATTACGATGCCAGCTTGGCCGCTGCCTTTGAATATCAGAATCTGCTCGACACCCTGAACAGTGACGATTTGCCGCGCTTTGAGGCCCGCTTCAAAGATCTGCTCAACGTCAACGCCATCAACGAGATCGCCAATTTCAACGCGCAACTCGCCCGCGAACGCGAAACCATCAAGGAACGCATCACCCGGATCAACGAGTCCCTGGCGCAGATCGATTACAACCCCAGCCGCTATATCGTGCTGGAATCCCAGCCCAGCCCCGATGCCGAGACCCGCGACTTCCAGACGGAACTGCGCCGATGCACCGAAGGGGCATTAACTGGCTCCGAAGATGCCCAGTATTCCGAAAGTAAGTTTTTGCAGGTCAAAAGTATCATTGATCGCTTCCGGGGCCGCGAAGGCTTGTCCGATCAGGATCACCGTTGGACCAACAAAGTCACTGACGTGCGCAACTGGTTCCTCTTCGCCGCCAGCGAGCGCTGGCGTGAGGATGACAGCGAACACGAGCACTACACCGACTCCGGCGGCAAGTCCGGCGGGCAGAAGGAAAAACTGGCCTATACCATTCTCGCCGCCAGTCTTGCCTATCAATTCGGTCTGGAATGGGGCGCGGTGCGCTCCCGCTCTTTCCGCTTCGTGGTCATTGACGAGGCCTTTGGTCGCGGCTCCGACGAGTCGGCGCAGTACGGTCTGCGTCTCTTCCAGCAACTGAACCTGCAACTACTTATTGTCACGCCGCTACAGAAAATCCACATTATCGAACCCTTCGTCGCCCACGTCGGCTTCGTTCACAACGAAGGTGGCAAGGACTCCAAATTGCGTAATCTACCTATCGCGGAATACCGTGCGCACAAGGCAGACTTCGCCCCGTGAACTGGACCTCTGCGGCGAACGTCCGCAAGCAGCTTCAGCGGCTCTGGGAGCGCGGGGAGTTGCTGCGGGCGCTGACCGACGATGCCGCATTTTTCCCCTTGCGGCTGACCTTTAAATGCCCGAATTCAGCAGAGCTGACCGAACAATTCGCCGCCGTCCGTGACTGGATCTGCGCCCTGACCGCCATCCCGAAGATCCGCATCGAGTGGCGCGAGACTCAGCACCGGGTGTTTGGCGCACAACGGCTGCCCGCCTCCCTCTGGGTGGATACCGCAGAAGATGCCCTCGCGCTGATCAGCAAGCAGCATGATGCCAGGCGTTTTCGGACAATATGGGCATCGACGGCATTCCGGCACCCTGCACTGCTGGATTGGCTACACCGAAAACCGTTGCAGGCGTTGGACTACACTACCGTCTGGCCGCAACTACTGGCGGTGCTGGACTGGATGGCGGACCATCCCCGCCCCGGTATCTACCTGCGCCAAGTGGATATTCCCGGTATCCACAGCAAGTTTATCGAAGGGCACCGCGCGGTGCTGTCCGAACTCTGCGATGCACTCCTGCCCGCAGAGGCCATCGCCCCTGGGCATCGGGGTATCAGCCAGTTTACCTCCCGCTACGGCTTTCTCGATAAAGCGCCGCGCATCCGCTTTCGGCTGCTGGATGCCGGGATAACGCTGCTCCCCGGCACGTTCTGTCCCGACATCACCCTGGACGCCGCCAACTTTGCGACACTGGATCTGCCGGTCCGCAGGGTCTTCATCACCGAAAATGAGACCAACTTCCTCGCCTTCCCCCGCGTCTCCGACGCCATCGTCATTTTTGGCGCGGGTTACGGCTGGGACGCACTGTCCCAGGCCCGCTGGCTTGCGCGCTGCGCTATCCATTATTGGGGAGACATCGACACCCACGGCTTCGCCATCCTCGACCATTTGCGCAAGTACTTTCCGCAGGTGCAGACCTTGCTCATGGATGAAGAAACCCTGATGACGCATCAGGATTTCTGGGGAGAGGAAGACAAGCCCACCGTACAGGATCTGCCTCACCTGGCCGAAAGCGAACGCGTCCTCTACGACATCCTCCGCGACAACCGCCTCCGTCCCGGATTACGACTGGAACAGGAGCGAATTAGATTTAGCCGTCTACAGGATGCCATCGCCGCGTCTTTTTGACGAAGTGCTCATCACTATCGTCCAAAATAGATTGCATGGCGCGTGTTTTAACGTACACTCTCCGCCCATGGAACAGGTCTGCAAAAAAATTCGGCAACTTCGCGAGGATAAAGGCTGGTCCGTGCGCGGACTGGCGGCACGTGCCGAGATTTCACCCAGCGCCCTCTCGCAGATCGAGGCCGGGCAGAACTCCCCCTCCATCGCCACGCTGGAAAAAATCTGCGCGGCGCTGCAGATCCCCATCGTCGCGATTTTCGATGATGGAGAAACGGCGGGTTTGCCATTGATCATGCGCAGCGGTGACCGGCGCAAGTTTTACAGTGCCGGTTCCCACGCTTCACTGGAGCCGCTGGCCCGCGGCCTGCCGCAAAAAAAAATGCAACCGCTGCTGATGGTACTCGAACCAGGCGGAGAATGCGGGGAGCATCCCTATACCAGTGCCGAGGGAGAAGAGTTCACCATTGTCATCCACGGGACAGCCGCTTTTGAGCAATCCGGGGTGACCACGGAACTGGGGGAAGGCGACGCCATTTACTATAATCCACGTTTGCCCCACAACTGGCACAACCGCAGCCACTCCGCAACGACCCTGCTGGTGGTGGTAGCCCAGTGATCTCCTGCCTGCCCTTGGATCTGGCCACTGGGGCATTACTGCTCTGGCTGGGTCTGGGGCTATTGGGTTTTCTGCTGGGCGGCTGGCCAGCCCTTGCCTGTCGACTGGTGTTTCCCGCAAGCAGCGTGGTCGCCCTGCTGCTGACCATTGCCGGATTCACCGCGCTGACGGCCACTCCGGACCACCTGCAACTGCACGGCCCCCTCCCCGCTCTGCCCTGGTCTTTCCAGATCGATCCCCTCTCGGGATTTTTCCTGATCCTGCTGGGACTGCTGGCCTTCGCGGTAGCACTGTTTGCTACTGGCTATTTCCGCTCCTTACCGGGACCCGACTTGCGCCGTTTAATGCTCCAGTACCACAGTTTTCTGCTGGGTATGGGGCTCGTTCTGCTGGCGGCCAACGCCTTCACCTTTCTGGTCGCCTGGGAAATCATGGCACTGGCCTCGTATTTCCTGGTGGTGACGGAGCATGAAGAAGTCGGCAGCCGACACGCCGGTTTCCTCTATCTGCTCATCGCCCATTTGGGGGCACTGAGCATTTTGCTGGGCTTCGTCATCCTCGCCGGGGCGACCATAGCCCAGGGCGGGCCATTCAGCGCCATGCTGCACGCCCCCCTCAACCCGTTCTGGGCATCGGCAGCCTTTCTCCTGACCTTTTTCGGTTTCAGTGCCAAGGCGGGTCTGCTCCCCCTGCATATCTGGTTGCCGGATGCCCATCCCGCCGCCCCCGCCCCGGTCTCCGCGCTGATGAGCGGGGCGATGCTGCAGATGGCCTTCTATGGCATGTTACGGGTGGACTTTCTCTTCTTCGGCAAGCTGGCCCTGTGGTGGGGTCCCTTTGTCTTGGTAGTGGGCCTGGCGACGGCCCTCTTTGGTGTGCTTTTCGCCGCCGTCCAGACCGACATGAAGCGCCTACTGGCCTATTCCTCCATGGAAAATATGGGCCTGATCATGGTGGCTTTCGGCCTCGCCCTGATCTTCCGCGCGCACGGGCTCAATGCCCTGGCGGCCCTGGCCCTGGCCGCCGCCCTGTATCACGCCC
>NZ_JAGDVS010000107.1 GCF_023255755.1 Acidithiobacillus sp.
AATCCTATCAAAGGAATCCTGCCAAATCAGCAGGGGTAACTGCCGAATTTAGGATGAAAGGTACTGTCACTATCCTGGGCGACATTATCAACGTACCGCACGAGCCATGGGCAGTGGAAACTGGTGAAGAAGATGATTTGTACCAAGGTTTCACCTTAGAAACCCGGAAGCCCAACGGGTGAATATGGGCCGTCTACTGCTGGATATATTTGCGTGTTGGGCGCCTGAACTTGGAGTTACCTATGAAAACATTTTGCCTTGAATCCTTTAAACCTTGGGTATGTTCCTCTCGCCCAGAAGTGTCGTGGCCTCAGTATTTGCTAGCAGCGCGCCATAGCGTTTCCGCTTCGTAAACAGATCGAAACGGCTATGCCAGACCACCCGATTTTTTACGCGCACAGCGCCAACGACCACGGGAACTGGCACCCGTTGAAAACGCATTTGCAGTCGGTCGGCAGTCTTGCAAAAGAGTACTCAACGGACACCGTTTGGGCTCAGGAATCTGAACTTGCAGGGTTGCTTCACGACCTCGGCAAATACGCCGCGCGCTTTCAGATGCGTTTGCAAGGCAAGGAATCCGGTCTCGACCACTGGTCGCAAGGCGCTTCTCTGGCGCTGACCGAGTATCGGGCCGTCGCCGCCGCGCTAGCCATCCAGGGGCATCATATTGGACTGCAACGCGGCAGCAAGGATGCTCTGCGCGGGCTATTGCCGTCCAACCTTTCCGCTACAACGCTTCCCGGCCTACAGATTTCCGATCCGGACATTGAGCAGCTTCTGTCTCGCGTTCAACAAGACGGGCTGACATTTCAGCAGCCTGCCAGCTACGTCATCTCCACCTGGACGCAAGCCATCGCCGCGATGCTCGACGTGCGTTTGCTGTTTTCCTGTCTGGTCGACGCAGATTTCCTCGACACAGAGGCGCACTTCAACGGAAACGCCCATGGAAAACAACCCCGCGAACCGGGGCCAATATTCGACCCTGACGCCGCGCTGGCAGCGCTTGATGCGTACATGGGTAAACAGGTTCGCCAGGCCAGTCGGGCCGATGCAAAAGTGCTTACCGCCCGCGAAGCGCTTTGGGGCGCTGTCGGCAAAGCCGCACCGTCTGACACAGGCGCATTTACCCTCACCGCGCCGACCGGATCGGGCAAGACGCTGGCCATGCTGCGTTTTGCCTTAGAGCACGCGAAACATCATCGGCTCAAACGGATCGTGCTGGCCGTTCCCTTCCTGACCGTGATCGAACAAACCGCTCGCATCTATCGACAAGTGTTCGCCGATTTCCCCGGCAATTTTGTACTGGAACACCACAGCCTCGCCGGGCTGGGTGAGGAATCGGAACGACAAGACGCCGAAGGTGCGCAAGAACGTCAGCGACGCCTGCTGACGGAAAACTGGGACGTGCCTATCGTGCTCACCACCAATGTGCAATTGCTGGAATCGCTGTTTTCCAACCGCCCGTCCGCCTGCCGCAAACTGCACCGTCTGATGGAATCGGTCATCCTTTTCGACGAGGCGCAAAGCCTGCCGCAGCACTTGGCCGTACCGACACTAGCAGCGCTTTCGCATCTGTCTCATGCCTACCGTTCCAGTGTGGTTTTCGCCACAGCAACCCAACCTGCGTTCGACACCCTGCATGAGGCCGTGGCAAAACAGGCAGCCAGCGGCTGGAAGCCAGCAGAAATCGTGCCGGGTCACCCCGAGCTTTTCAAAACTCTGAAGCGCGTCCAGGTGCGCTGGCCAAGGAATAACGAGAAGACAAGCTGGCCCGACTTGGCCGCGACGATTGCCCAAACCCACCAGGTGCTGGTGGTCTGCAACCTCAAACGCCATGCCCTTGCCCTACTCGACGGGCTGAAAGACACTGACGGCGTTTTCCATCTTTCCACCAACCTATGCGCAGAGCACCGCCGAGCAGTACTTGATCGTGTACGCAAATGCCTCAAACACGGACAACCCTGCCGCCTGATTTCCACGCAATGCGTCGAAGCTGGGGTCGATGTGGACTTTCCTGTTGTCTATCGCGCGTTCGCCCCACTCGATGCCATCGCCCAAGCCACCGGACGTTGCAATCGGGAAGGCAGAATGAATGCACAAAACCAGCTTGGCGAAGTGATCGTGTTCGAGCCGGAAGAAGACAGCAATTGGCGGCGGCGTTACCCCACGCATGCCTATTACCAGGCCACTGAAGTCACCCGAACGATGCTCGCCAACTATGGCGAGCTGGACATCAACGCCCCGGAAGTCTTCCGAACCTATTACCAGAAACTGTACGACCTGAGCGATCCCGCCAGCCAGAACGCAGAATTGAACCAAGCCATTACCGAACTGGATTTCGTCGAAATTGCCCGACATTACCACCTCATCGATCAGAACACCTTTCAATTACTGGTGCCCTGGGGAGATCGCTGGAGCGATTTCGCAGCCCTGCGCAGCGAGGCCGAACGCGAAGGCATCACCGCTGGCTGGATGCGTCGTGCGCAAGGACTTGCGGTCAGCGTTTACCGGCCCCGCGACGGAATGCCAGCTTGGGCCATTCCCGCCCGACTGAAACGTTTCAGCGCCGCGAATGTCGGCGTGTCCGACGAGTGGTTCATCCTTGAAGGTGACTATTACCACGACACCCTTGGGCTCAATCCCCCTGAAGGGCCGCAACTCTTCATCGCATAAGGAGACAACATGATGACACACACCTTGGAAGTCTGGGGCGACCTCGCTTGTTTCACTCGACCAGAAATGAAGGTCGAGCGTTTTTCTTACCCGGTCATCACGCCGTCGGCGGCACGCGGCATCTTCGACGCGATTTATTGGGACGGCAAACGCGAGGGCAGCGCCATCCGGCCTTATTTCCATTGGCAGATCTCCCGCATCGAAGTGCTGGAAATACCGCGCTACATCGCCTTGCGGCGCAATGAAGTCAAAGACACTGTTCCAGGTATGGCGACACTCAACAAGTGGATGTCGGGTGCAGAAAACCCTGAACCGCTTTGGGCTGATGGCGGCAAGGATGAACTCGGCACAGACCAGAAAGGGCGAACCCAGCGCCAAACGATGGCACTCAAGAACGTCCGTTATCGCCTGACCGCCAAGATCGTCCCGAAATCGGGCAATGACCGAGGCAAGCTTAACGCCTGCTTTCAGCGCCGCGTCCGGGCTGGAAAATGCTTCCAGCAACCCTATTTCGGCTGCCGCGAGTTTCCCGCTTTCTTTGAATATATCGAAGATCCAATAGCTCAACCTGCCATGCCCGTTGCGCTTGACCAGCACTTGGGCTTCATGCTCTACGACGTCTTCGACCTGCGTAAAGAAATCGTTAACAACAAGGACAAACCTTTCATCACGTTGTTCGACGCCTCGCTTGTCGGTGGCGTGCTGAATGTGCCGGTGTTTGATAGTGACTCGGTGAAAAAACCGGAAGGGGCGTAATCATGCTGCGAGCGCTTAGAGAATACGGCAGCGGCCTGGATTCCGAACCGGGCTTCAAGACCCGTGAAGTTCGCTGGTGCGTCGAGCTGGCTGCAGACGGACGTTTTCTCAACGTCCTGCCGCTGGGCGATGGCAAGCGCGGGCAGATGCAGCTTCGCTGCCCCGACATGCACAACATGAACGCGGGCGGTAAATCTCATTTTCTGGTGGAAACCGCTCAAACCGTCGCGCTCCAGTTCAAGGCAAATGAAGATGCGAAGAAAATCGCCAGCAGCGAGGAGCGGCATCGTTTTTTCGTAGCCATGCTACGCGAGTCGGCCAAAACAATCCCCGCGCTGGCATTGCTGGCCAACGTACTGGAAGACGACTCGAAGCTGGCGGAAATTCGTGATGCCCTTGCACAGCACAAAGCCAAATCCACCGACTGGCTGGGATGGCGGGTCGATGGCATGGATCCTCGGGAAGATGTTGCCACTCAGGCATGGTGGCGAGAATGGCGACACACGGATATGCGCGGCGGGTCGTCAGAGTCAACACCTTCTTTCAGCGACACCACCGATGGCGCGATGCTTTGCCTCCTGTCGGGCGAGCCGACTCAGCCCTTGCCAACTCACCCAAAAATCACAGGCTTGTCTGCCGTGGGGGGCTTGGGCATGGGTGATGTCATAGTGGGTTTCGACAAGGCCGCTTTCGGGTCTTTCGGGCTGAATCAGTCAGCCAATGCCGCAATGAGTGCCGAAGCGACACAGCAATATGTGGATGGCCTGAATGACCTCATACGCAACCACTCCCAAAAGCTCGCCAACGCGCTGGTCGTGCACTGGTTCAAGGAAGAGATCGCTCAAGAAGATGACCCGCTGGAATGGTTGAACGGCTTCGAGACGCAGGAAAACATTGAAGCCGCTGCGCAGGCAGCAGCACGCCGTCTGCTTAATTCCATCCGCAGTGGTGAGTGCGCGCTGCTGGGCGACAGCCGCTATTACGCGTTGACGCTCTCCGGTGCATCGGGTCGCGTGATGGTGCGCGACTGGATGGAAGGGCGATTCGAGGATTTGCTACGCAATGTCGAAGCGTGGTTTTCCGATCAGGCGATCACGAAGTGGGATGGGAGAAGCCTGGCCTTCGACCCCAAATTCTATGAGGTTTGCCTTGGGTTGGTCAGGAATGACCGAAAAAAATCCATATCAAAAAATCTTGAGCAGCTACCGGCCACCTCCGTATCGGCGATATGGAAATCAGCCGTACAACGCCTGCCGATTCCTCAACCATTACTTGCCCAAGCACTAGCGCAGTTTCGGGCGGAGAGATTCACGCCTGATGAGCGTAATCGTGAAGTTTTCTACCACGCCCGCATGGGCTTAATAAAAGCGTATTTCGTTCGACTCAAACCAGGAGGAGACCCCGCCATGACTGCTTATCTCAATCCAGAGCATCCCGATCCCGCATACCACTGCGGGCGATTGCTTGCCGTGCTATCAAACCTGCAACGTGCCGCCTTAGGCGACGTGGGCGCTGGCGTGGTTCAGCGCTATTACGCCGCCGCCAGCCAGACCCCCGGCCTGATCCTGGGCAGGCTCGCATCGAATGCCCGCAACCATCTCGGCAAGCTCGAAGGTGGATTGGCGTACTGGTACGAAAACAAGATTGCCGATGTGATGGGCCAATTGGGTGATCGCGCTCCGCGCATCCTCGACCTTGAAGGTCAGGGGCTGTTCGCGCTGGGCTACTACCAACAGCTCGCATCCATGCGCGCAGGCAGCAAAGACAAAAACGCCACAACCGATACCACCAAACAGGGAGAAGCCCAATGACCACCATCCAAAACCGCTACGAATTTCTTTACCTGTTTGATTGCGAAAACGGCAATCCAAACGGCGACCCGGATGCCGGCAACAGCCCGCGCATCGATCCGGAAGACATGCACGGTCTGGTGTCTGACGTTGCGATCAAACGCCGTGTGCGCAACTACATCCAGACAGCTTTCGGCAACGAAGCGCCCAATGCCATCTTCGTGGAACATGCGACCAACCTGAACAAGCCGATCGCGCTGGCTCACGAGAAAGCCAATGGCAGTGTCCCAAAAGATGGCAAATCAAATAAAGCGCAGGTGAAAGGCGCACGGGATTGGCTCTGCGGCAACTTTTTCGACATCAGGACGTTTGGCGCTGTGCTTGCTACCGGACCAAACGCCGGTCAAGTACGTGGCCCCGTCCAGGTAGCTTTCTCACGATCCGTTGATCCGATCATGCCGCTAGATTTGTCGATCACCCGTGTTGCCAAGACGCCGACCGGAGCGGATATCAAGGCCGATGCGAGTTATGAAAAACACGTTGAATGGGAAGCGGCGCAGCCTGAGGACTCGCTCCGAACCATGGGTCGTAAAGCCCTCATCCCCTACGGCCTCTACGTTGCAAAGGGCTTCGTCTCTGCCAATCTAGCGGCAGGCACCGGATTTTCAGATGATGACCTTGCGCAACTCTGGCTGGCACTGGTCAACATGTGGGATCACGACCGGTCCGCCTCCAAAGGTGTGATGTCTTGCCGTGGTCTATAGGGAAGTTCGAAAAACTCCCCATTTCCAGTAAAATGTAGGGAGCCGATT
>NZ_JAGDVS010000032.1 GCF_023255755.1 Acidithiobacillus sp.
GCTTGCAGCGAAATCTGGCAAATAGTGGCCGAGCGAATACCCCGAAGCTTGCTGCTAGCCGTTGGCGAAAGGTGTGGGTGATTTGACTTGAAGGCCGCACCCAATATAGGGTTTGTGGCCTTTTTATTGAAGAAAAGATCTCCGCCGATGGCAAATCCGCTGAGAACCAAGCTACGAGTGGGTTTGCGGGAATCAAGGCACCAGAAACCCACACCTTTCGCCAACGGCTAGAGCTTGCTGCGGGGATTTTTATTTATGCCAAATATTCAGATGTCATCCTGCACACATGGCATCCATATAAGTTACTTCATCCAATGGTAACTATTACACCCGCCATGTACTCGGTATGCTTCTGGTTGGAGTAATTATATATCTGCTTGAGCGCTTCTGCCTTTGCGAAAAACCGACATTAAAATTCCATCAAATGACCATCCAGCCCGATTTGCTGGCGACGGAATTTGAAAAAACCCCTTTTTCTGTCAGGCACTACTTAGGCGTAGAGAAGGGATACAACGGTTGATTCATCGTAGATACCAGAAGATGTTGATGCCTTGCCCGGAATTCGACGACGCGATAAATCCCCAGCTTGATGATGTCTAGTGCGATCATCCACACGGTATTGTAGACCCAGACCAGACCGATAAAGATCCAGGGTAGGGTGGGCACGAGGAATCCAAAGCCACAGATCAATACGGCTACCACTTGTGTGGCGACAATCGCGGAGGCGAGTTGCCAGGAGGGGTAGGGTCGTTTCCAGAACACGCCGCGGGTGCGGGTCAGGAAGAGCATCAGATGCCCGCCCGCTACGAGCTGCAAAAAAACAAGGGTCTGCAATATGGGGGTGGGCAAATGCAGCATCTCTTTACCAATCAAAAGAAGACCAAAAGTCTCCAGCACAGACAACCCGCCCAAAGTGGCGGCAATGGTAATCACTCGATGCATATCCCAGCGCACCGGTTTGGGATCAACACGCGTATTATCATACGCAATAGTCATGATGGGGATGTCATCCAACAGAGCCAGTATCACAATCATAATGGCCGTAAGAGGGAAGGAGTTGAAAAACAGCATCGCAAGAACCACGAAAACCATAATATCGATGGTCATGGCAATACGGTAAATGGTATAGCTGGTCATCCGCTCAAAAATACGACGTGCTTCTTCTACGGCTTTGATGATAGTAGACAGACCGGGCGCCGTAAGGACCAATGAAGCCGCTGCCCGAGCTGCGTCAGTAGCTCCTGAGACAGCGATACCCACTTCGGCCTGCTTGAGAGCGGGAGCATCATTCACCCCATCACCGGTCATGCCTATCAGATGACCTCTTTCCTGCAGCGCTTTGACAATTCCGTATTTATGTTCCGGAAAGACCTGCGCGAAGCCGTCCAGTTTCTCCATCTGTTCGGCGGCACCGGCGACTGGACGCCCATCGCTATCGAAGAGCACCTCCGTGGTTTGAATATTGGTGCCCAAGCCTAGCTGACCGGCGATTTCTTTGGCGATGGCCATATTATCACCGGTGACCATCTTAACCTGGATACCATGCGCCTTGGCTTGAGCGATGGTCTCTTTGGAGTCGACGCGGGGTGGGTCGAAGAGCGGCAGAATACCGAGAAAATCCCAGTTTTGACCGTCAGAGGATCGGGCCACACCCAAAGTTCGAAAACCTTTTGCCGCCATTTCATTCACGGTTTGGTCTGCGCGTTTGGCATCCTCTCCAGTGAGTTTCGCGAGGCCCACGATGATCTGGGGGGCACCCTTGGTAAATTGCCATTCCTTCCCGTCGCTGTCTGTGGCTTTGCCAGCAGTGCGCTTGCCGACCGGATCAAAAGGGGTAAAGTCTGTGACCTTCCAGCTTTTCAGTGCCTTCAGGTCGCTCAAACCGCCAAGCACGGCCATATCGATGGCGTCGTTGTCTTCTGCTCGCGACGCCAATGCTCCGGCCAGCAGCAACTCATCCTTATCTGTGGCACCGAATAGTACACCATCACCCAAGGTCAGTTTATTCTGTGTGAGGGTGCCGGTTTTGTCTGAGCAGAGAATATCGATGCCCGCCATTTCTTCAATGGACTGCAGGCGGGAAACAATGGCTTTCATGCGTGACAAACCGAGCGCACCCAGAGCCATCGTCACTGAAAGTACTGCCGGCATGGCAATCGGGATAGAAGCCACCACCAGAATCAAAATGAACTGCAACAATTTAAGCCACGGCTGCCCACGGATTAGCTCCACAACAATCAGAATTATCGCCAGGCCGAGAGCAATAAATATCAGGAAGTCTCCGACCTTTATGACGGCTTTTTGGAAATGTGAAACAGCACCTGCGTTCTCTACCAGTTTGGCAGTCTGTCCGAAGAAAGTCTGATTGCCGGTGGCGGTGACCAGCGCAGTCATTTCACCTTGCTTGGCGATGGTGCCGGAATAAGCCACGTCGCCGCTTTTTTTGCTCACAGGCAGCGACTCACCAGTAAGCGCCGACTGGTCCACTGAAAGATAATTACCTTCTAGCAGTTTAACGTCAGCAGCAATAATATCGCCCAGACGTATCCGGATAATATCGCCGGGTACCAGTTGATCAGCGGCCATCTCCGTCCATTTCCCATCGTGCAGCACCCGCGTTTTGAGAGCCAACTGATTTTTGAGCGCGGCAAGGGCATCTGCTGCCTTATGCTCCTCCCAGAACCCGATCAGACCATTGATGAGGAGCAGGGAGAAAACCACTATAAATGTGACCCATGCGCTACCTATTGCTGATAGTATGGCAGCAGCTTCGATCATCCAGGGAATGGGTCCCCAGAAATAACTGAGGAATTTCAGCCAGGGATTGTCCCTCTTCTCATCCAGCGTATTGGTGCCAAACCGTTGCAGACGTTGTTGGGCCTCCTGATCTGTCAGGCCCTTATTGCTACTGTCAAGTTTTTTGAAGACATCATCCGTACTGAGTTTCTCTGCTTCTTTGGCGCCAATGGCGACCAGAGTGGTATTGTCAGACATGGATGTTCTCCTGCTTTGTGTGATTATCCATGACCAAACGTCTCCGTTTCTTACTCATTGGATATGCCTCTTGACCTTTCTCAGTCGTCAATCGGACCGATCTATGATTAAAGTGGCCCCGGTGCCGAGTTGAATTTCACCTCCCAACCTGAGCGATCCAGAACCTTGGGAACTCTCAAACGGCAGGAAACCCTTCCAGCAAGGCGACTACCTCTGTCTCTACGGTCGGTTCAATCAGGCAAAGTGCTTGACCGCAGCAATGCGCCTTCCATGCCTTGGGTCTGGGGAGGTCTAACCTAGGCATGGATGGCAAATTTAAGCTTAGACGATCCGCTGTTGAGGCATTGAATATGCTTCAGTTCAGCCAAAAAATATCCTCCAGGCGACTACCCAACCGTTGCAGGAAGCGGGCAGCGTCGGCACCGAAAATCACCCGATGGTCACAACTCAGGGTGAAATCAGTCAATCCGTCTGGACCTGCGGCGGCGATGGCCAGTATAGCGGCAGCGCCCACCGGGACGATGGCGTTAAAACGCTCGACTTCCGGAAAAACTCCGAGGTTTGAGAGATAAAAACTGGCACCCCGATAGTCTTCTGGAGCAATCCGTCCATTTTTGACTTTGCCCAGTAGAATACGCCAGTCCTCTGCCAGTTCTTTGAGGGGACGGCTGGCGGCATTGCGTATCACGGGTGTAATGAGGCCCTCACCTGTATCTACGGCAATGCCGATGTCCACCCGACTACGCTTGGCAAGACCCGCCTGGGTCCAGGTATGATTAAACCAAGGGTCTTCTGCGACAGTCAGGGCGCAGGCTCGGCTCAAAGCGAGGGTCAGACCGATGCCAGCCTGCTTTGCAGCAGCATGCAGGGGCGTCATGGCGAAGCGGCTGCTGATGTGGAAGGTGGGCGTATCCAGGGTGGCCGACATGTTGCGGGCGACGGCGGCGCGCAACATATTGGGTCGCTCGATGGTATAAGGCGGTCCCATGTGCAGGTCGGCATCTTTGGGCGCGAGGGCGGCAGCCAGCACCTGCGCCGCATGAATGATGCCGTCGGGGCCTGGCTTGATGGATTGGATGTCCAATTCCAGATCCCGGGCCAGGGCACGGGCGTAGGGTGAGGTCTGAGCATTGTCGGTTGCTGTTGCGGAGCGCGCGACTGTCGGCGCAGGCGGGGCGCCGTCCATATGCTCTGCGATGGGTGCAGCACTCGCTGCCTTGGCTGGTGGAGCGCTCACTGCCCGGTCTGGCCGGGTCTCGCTGACAGGTGCTGGCGGTACGGGGGCCGTTGCGGTAGGTTCCGCAACATCTCTGCTGTTTTTCACTGTTGTACTGGGCGGGCTGCTGGGGTTGTTCTGTGCTGCTTCCCGTGTGTCTACGATATAACCGATGGCCTGGCGTACCGGAATATCCGTATCCACGGCGGCTAATGGACCTGCCAGATAACCACTGGCAAAGGCCTCTACATCCAGAATCGCCTTATCGGTTTCCACTTCGGCTATAGCATCGCCTTGTTTCACCGCTTCCCCAACCGCTTTGTTCCATCGGGTCAGGCGTCCAGTCTGCATCGTATCGGATAGCACCGGCATGGTAATTTCGCTTTTCATGCACTTTCTCCTGGCGGGGTCATGATCTGTCGGGCGGCCAGTACGATGTCTTCCACCCGGGGAATACTGGCCGCTTCCAAAGTCCCATTGAAGGGGGTAGGCAGATCTAGTCCCGCGACCCGGCGGATGGGCGCGTCCAGCAGATAAAAGCAGCGCTCCTGCAAGGTCGCCGCGAATTCGGCCCCAGCGCCGGCAAAACGGCAGTCTTCTTCGACAATCAGGCAGCGGTGGGTCTGTTCTACGGAGCGCGCGCAGGTCTCCCAGTCGATGGGCGACAGACTGCGGGGATCGATGATGGTGAGCTCAATACCTTCGGTGGCCAACTGCTCGGCGGCCTGTAACGCGAGGGGCAACATCTGGGAATAGGCGATACAGGTGATATCTCGGCCCTGCCGACGCACGACCGCCTGATGTATGGGAGGTGCTTCAGCGGCTTCATCGACTTCACCCTTGCTGAAATAGAGCAGTTCATGCTCCAGAACGATGATGGGGTCATCACTGCGGATAGCCTGGCGGAGCTGCCAGTAGGCGTCCTGAGGGGTGGCCGGGACAACGATACGCAGACCGGGTACATTCATCAGTTGATGTTCCAGACGCTGGGAATGTTGGGCACCTAGCTGCCGGGCGACGCCGCCAGGCATGCGGATGGTCAGCGGCATGGGAAACTGGCCACCCGACATGAAGGGGATTTTTGCTGCCATGTTGACGATGGCGTCCATGGCGAGGAGGGCAAAATTGATGGTCATGATTTCCACCACCGGACGCAGGCCCAGCATGGCGGCACCAACGCCGAGGCCGGTGAAGCTGTTTTCGGAAATGGGCGTATCGCGCACCCGCCATTCGCCATATTTGGCCATGAGGCCTTCGGTCACCCGGTAAGTGCCGCCGTAGAGACCCACATCTTCTCCGAGGGTCAGCACCGTTTCATCAGCAGCCATTTCGGCGTCCATGGCGCGGTTCAGGGCTTTCCAGTAGAGCATCTCACTCATTGTGCCGCCTCCATGAAGATTTCAAAACGACGATTGTGCTGAAAGGCTTTCCAAGCGTCCTGTAGCTCCGGTGCCGGGCTTTGCTCAGCAAAAGCCACCGCATCGGCAATTTCTTCCTGAATCTCCTGGCGCATGCGCTGGACAACAGCGTCATCCAGATGGCCTTCCTTACAGCAGCGATCCGTAAAGCGCGTTACACAATCCGCACCAGCCTCAGCAATGGCCTCAGCGCTGGGATACTGGTATTCCGCCTCATGAATGGCGGCGGCAATGGGATCATTGGCCTGATAGGCATTGAGTTCTGCCTTCGGGCGATAGGTGGCCGGATCGGCCATGGAGTGCCCCCGGTAACGATAGGTTTCCAACTCAAGGAACTGCGGTCCGTCTCCGGCACGGACCCTGGCCAGTGCCCTTTTGGCA
>NZ_JAGDVS010000012.1:0-1327 GCF_023255755.1 Acidithiobacillus sp.
CGTCCTGATCCCCTTCCCCTTTGCAGTAGACGATCATCAGGCCGCCAACGCCCGTTTTCTGGAGGAGGCCGGTGCGGCCAGGATGCTGCGTCAGGAGGGACTGGACGCCATACAATTGCGCGACGTGTTGAATCCCTTGTTGACCGACGCCGCACTCCGTCTGCGCTGGGCAGAAGCCGCGCGCGCTCAGGCCAAGGGCGACGCCGCCGCCACCGTTGCGACAGCGTGCATAGAATGTGCAGGAGGCAAAAATGCGTAACTGGGTCCGCCAAATCCACATGGTCGGCATCGGCGGCAGCGGCATGCGCGGCATCGCCGAAGTGCTACTGAATCTCGGCTATGCCGTCTCGGGCTCCGATTTACGCCCCGGCAGTTCCACCCTGCGCCTGACGGACTTAGGTGCGCGGATTTTCAGCGGCCACGAAGCGGCCAATGTGCGCGGCGCGGATGTGGTCGTGATTTCTTCGGCCATTCCCGAAAGCAATCCAGAGGTGCAAGCCGCCCGCGAACTGCGCATCCCCGTCATCCGCCGCGCCGAGATGCTGGCGGAACTGATGCGCTTCAAGCAGGGTATCGCCATCGCCGGCACCCACGGCAAGACCACCACCACGAGCCTGGTGGCCAGTATCCTCGGTGCTGGCGGACTGGACCCCACCTTCGTCATCGGCGGCCGCTTGAAGAGCGCCGGCACCCATGCCGCCCTCGGCAGTGGCGAATATCTGGTGGCAGAAGCAGACGAATCTGATGCATCCTTCCTCTATCTCTCGCCAGTCATGGCCGTCGTCACCAACATCGACGCCGATCACATGGAAACCTACGGCGACAGCCTCGATAATTTGCGCGGCGCCTTCCTGCAATTTCTCCAGCGCCTGCCCTTCTACGGCCTCGCCGTCCTCTGCACCGATGAACCCATGGTCGCCGGCCTCATCGCTGAATTGCGCACCCCCGTACTGCGCTACGGCTTCGGTGACGATGTGGATTTACAAGCGCGTGATGTCACCGTGCATGGTATCGGCAGTCGCTTCGCCGTGTGGCGGCGGGTGGACAGCGACTATGTCCACTGGCTGGATGTAGAACTGGGCATCCCCGGTCGCCACAACGTCCTCAATGCCCTCGCCGCCATCGGCATCGCCAGCAAGGTGGGCATACAGGAATCCACTATTGCCACCGCTCTGGCCGACTTCCGTGGGGTCGGCCGCCGCTTTGAGCTAGTCGGTACATTCGACGGAATTACCGTGGTGGATGATTACGGCCATCACCCCCGGGAAATCGCCGCCACTATCGCCGCAGCCCGCTCCGTATGGCCTGTCCCTTATACACATCTCCG
>NZ_JAGDVS010000012.1:1337-5990 GCF_023255755.1 Acidithiobacillus sp.
GGCCGGAGCGGCCGCTGGTGGTGGCCTTTCAGCCCCACCGCTACAGCCGCACGCAAGCACTCTTCGGTGATTTCGTCAGCAGCCTGGCGGCAGCGGATCGGGTGATTCTGACGGACATTTACAGTGCTGGCGAAAAGGCCCTGCCCGGCGTCAGCAGCCGCGCCCTCGCCGAAGCCATGGCCGCGCAGAACGTAACCGTCCGTTTCCTGCCTGATTTACTCACGGCGCCACAACAAATCCGCGCCGAACTCCCCGCCGGGGCCGTACTGCTGACCCTCGGCGCGGGCAGCATCGCCAGTCTGGCGGCACAATGGCCCCAGGTCTTCGGGAAGGATCCCGCATGATGCACGTTATTGGGGGTCGTCTGCGCCTGGGAGAACCCATGCACCGCCATACCAGTTGGCGGGTCGGCGGCCCAGCCGATCGCTTCTATCTGCCCGACACGCTGGAAGATCTGCAGGCTTTCCTGCAGCGTTTCGCCGTCGCCCCCCTCACCTGGCTCGGGCTGGGCAGCAATGTGCTGGTGCGCGATGGCGGCCTGCGCGGCACCGTCATTTGCCTCGCCAACACCCTGGATGAAATCACCCTCGACGCGTCCGGCCTGGTCCGTGCCGGAGCAGGTGCCGGCGCAGTCAAGATCGCCCACTTCGCCGCCAAAACCGGGCTCGCCGACGCCGAATTTTTGGCCGGCATTCCCGGCACCCTGGGCGGCTGTCTCAGTATGAATGCCGGCGCCCACGGTGGCGACACCTGGAGCCTGGTGGAATGGGTCGAGGTATTACATCCCGATGGCCAACTGCAACGTCTGTCTCGCGCCGAGTTTCAGATTGGTTACCGGGAAGTCCTGGGTCAGGGCGCGGCCTGCTTCGTCGCCGCAGGATTACGCCTGACCCCCGAAGACCGCGACACCGTCATGCAGCGCCTGCGTGCCTGGCAAGAACGCCGCGCCGCCACCCAGCCTCTGGAATGGCCGAGCTGCGGTTCCGTCTTCCGCAACCCCCCTGGCGATCATGCCGCCCGACTCATTGAGGCAGCAGAACTCAAGGGCATACGTTATGGCGATGCTGAAGTAAGTACCCAGCACGCCAATTTCATCATCAACCGCGGTGCTGCCCGCGCCGAGGAGATTGAAGCACTGGTGGCCAACGTACAACAAGAGGTTTTCAGTCGCTTTGGCATCGCACTCCAGCCGGAGATGCGCGTTATCGGGGAGGTGGCTGATGTCTGATTTGCCCCGCATAGCCGTACTTTATGGTGGTCCCTCCGGCGAGCGCGAAGTTTCCATCGACAGCGGTCGCGCCGTATTGCAGGCGCTGCAAGGATTGGGCCTGGATGCCGTCGGCATTGACATCCAGCCGGCCATCCTTCAGCAGCAAGTAACAGACAGCAAGGCGCACATCGTCTTCAACGTCTGCCATGGCGCGGTAGGCGAAGACGGTCTGTTGCAGGCCTGTCTGGAGACTCTCGACATGCCCTACACCGGCAGCGGCGTACTCGCTTCCGCCCTCGCCATGGATAAATGGCGCTGCAAGCAGCTCTGGCGGGCAGCCGGTTTACCGGTGACCGACGGCATACTGCTGCGCCGCGGCGAGAATGCACCTGATCTCGGCGCCCGCTTCGGTTGGCCCCTGTACATCAAGCCGAACCACGGCGGTTCCAGCCTTGGCGTCAGCAAAGTTACGGGTCCGGCAGAACTGGATGCGGCCTTGCAGAGCGCCTTTGCGATTGAAGACGAAGTCCTCTGCGAGGGTGCCGTCATCGGCCACGAAGCCACCGTTGGCATCCTCGACGGCCATGCACTGCCGCCCATTGTTATCGAAACACCCCGTGCCTTCTACGACTACACCGCTAAGTATCTCGCCGACGATACCCGCTACCTCTTGCCCTCCGGCCTCGGTGCCACACTGGATCAGCAGCTGCAGAGACTTGCGCTCAAGGCCTTTGCCGAACTGGGCGGCCGCGACTGGGGACGGGTCGACTTCATGATCAGCGGCGACGGCCAGGCCCATCTGCTGGAAGTGAACAGTGTACCCGGCATGACTAGCCACAGCCTGGTCCCCATGGCCGCCAAAGCGATCGGCATGGGTTTCCCGGAATTATGCAACGCCATACTGCGCACTGCGCAGAGGAGAGTGAAACATGGTTAGCGTCATGCGCGATTACCGCCATGGGCAGAACCCGCAACGTCCTGCCGCCACCCTCAAGGAGCCGCCCAAACGCAAAATCGAGGCCGCCCAGCCCAAAGTACGCCGGCCCATTCCGTGGCGGCTTTACGGTGGTGTGCTGGTCGGAGGTATCGGCCTCAGCGCCCTCGCCTGGGGGGGCTGGATGGGCTGGAACTGGGTGCGTGAACCACAGTTCATGCCCATCAGCACCCTGACCATTACCGGCACATCGGCGCGAATCCCTTTGCCCGAGGTGAACGCCGCCCTCAGACCTTATGTGGGTCAGGGCTTTCTCTGGATCCATCCGGATCAGGTGCGGCACGCACTCGACACCCTGCCCTGGGTGGCTGATGCCGAAGTCCGCCGGGTCTGGCCCGACCGGCTGCAGATCGATATCAAACCCTACACCCCGGTAGCCCGCTGGTTGGGCGGTGCGGGCCAGATGGTGGATGGGCTGGGTCAGGTGTTCAGCGTCCCCCCCGGGCAGGTACCCGGTGACCTGCCGAATCTCGAAGGACCGGCGGATAGCGGCGCCAGGCTGATTGCACAAATGGCCGACTTCAACCAGATCCTCGCCCCCCTGGGGGCCAGAGTGGTCGATCTGCAGGAAGACCAGCGTGGCGGCTGGCGTTGCATCCTCAGCAATAAGGTGCGCCTGCTGCTGGGCAGTGAAAACATCCTTCCCGCCTTAAAACGCTGGGTGGTTATTGCCCCCCAGGTCAAGGAATACCTCGTGCCGGGGGCCACCATGGACCTGCGCTACACCAATGGCTTTGCGGTCGCCATGCCCGCGGCGGCCACCGTCAGCAGTCAGTAACGGATCACCGATCCGAAGGAGCGAAACGAAATGAAACGCAGCAATCCGGAACTCATCGTCGGTTTGGACATCGGCACCTCCAAGGTCGCCTGCATCGTCGCCCAGTCCAGGGGCGGCCGTGAGGCAGAGATCATCGGCGTCGGTCAGCATCCCTCCCGCGGCCTCAAAAAGGGTGTGGTCGTCGACATCGAATCCACCGTTCAAGCCATCACTCGCGCTGTACAAGAAGCGGAATTGATGGCCGGTGTGCAGATTCACGGCGCCATCGTCGGTATTGCCGGCGGCCACATCCGCGGCTACAACAGCCACGGCATCGTCGCCATCAAGAACAAGGAAGTCAGCAATGAGGATGTCGGTCGGGTGATGGACGCCGCCCGTGCCATCGTCATCCCCCAGGACCAGAACGTCATCCACATCCTCCCCCAGGAATTCATGATCGACAGTCAGGAAGGCGTCCGTGAGCCCGTCGGCATGTCCGGCGTGCGCCTGGAGGCACGGGTGCACATCGTCACCGGTGCCGTCAGCGCCGCGCAAAACATCACCAAGTGCGTCGAACGCTGCGGCTTGCAGGTACAGGATCTGGTCCTCGAACAGCTCGCCTCCGCCGACGCCGTCCTCACCGCTGATGAGAAAGAACTCGGTGTCTGTCTGGTGGACATCGGCGGTGGCACCACTGATATCGCCATCTTCCGCGATGGCGCCGTTCGCCACACCGCCGTCATCCCCATTGCCGGCGATCAGGTTACCAACGACATCGCCCTTGGTCTGCGCACCCCGCCCGTCGAAGCCGAACAGATCAAAAAGCTCTACGGCTGCGCCCTCGGTGATCTGATCGAGCAGGATGATGAAATCCCCGTCCCCAGCGTCGGCACCCGCCCGCCCCGGACGATTTCGCGGCGTATTCTCGGCGACATCATCGAGCCCCGCATCAAGGAGCTTTTCGAGCTGATCCAGGCGGAACTGCGCCGCACCGGCTACGAAGACATGGTCGCGGCAGGGGTGGTCATTACCGGCGGCTCCAGCAAACTGGAAGGCATGGCCGAACTGGCCGAAGAAATCCTCCACTTGCCGGTGCGCGTCGGCGAACCCATGCATTTACCGGGCATGGAAACCGTCGTCCGGACTCCGGGCCATGCCACAGGCGTCGGTCTGGTCATGTACGGACTGCACAATCAAGTGGCGAGTCAGGCCGAGCCACTTCAGAACCCGGCCATCGCGGCCCGGGAAAATCATATGGATACGAGCTTCGGCGGCGTTTTTCGCAAGATGCGCTCCTGGGTACAGACGAGCTTTGGCTAATTCCTGCTCGCAGGGCTGAGGCACATAATTTTGCAGGACTTCAAGAAGGGGAAAGACCATGTTTGAACTCAATGAATGTGAACAAGACGGCGCTGTCATCAAAGTCATCGGCGTCGGTGGCGGTGGCGGCAACGCCATCAACAACATGTGCGCGGCAGGTCTGGAGGGCGTGGAATTCATCTCCGCCAATACCGATGCCCAGGCGCTGCGCCATTCCCACGCCAGCCACACCATCCAGCTCGGCGCCCAGATCACCCGCGGCCTCGGTGCGGGCGCGGATCCTGAAGTCGGCCGCAAGGCTGCCGAAGAGGGTCGTGACGAAATCCGCGCGGCCCTGGAAAAGGCCGACATGGTCTTCATCACCACCGGCAT
>NZ_JAGDVS010000127.1 GCF_023255755.1 Acidithiobacillus sp.
CATCATTTCGAACTGCTTAAGCAGGTGGTTGACCGCGGTGACGGTCGTCCCGGAACCTGCCGCAATCCGCCGCCGTCGCGAGGCTTTGATGATGTCCGGATGCCGCCGTTCGCCGGGCGTCATGGAATTAATCATGGCCTCCAGACGGCGCATCGACTTGCCATCCTGCATGGCGCTTTGCGCCTCGGCGGGCAACTCGCCCATGCCGGGCAGCTTATCCATGATACTGGCCATACCGCCCATGCGCTCAAGCTGGCGCAACTGCTCACGGAAATCTTCCAGATCGAAGCCCTTGCCGCTGCGCAGCTTGTCGGTCATTTTCCGGGCCTGATCTTCGTCCACGTCCTGCTGGACCTGCTCCACCAAGCTGACGATGTCGCCCATGCCCAGAATGCGCGAGGCCATGCGATCCGGATAGAAAGGTTCCAGGCCCTTGCGAATTTTCTCACCGATACCGATGAACTTGATGGGTTTACCCGTAATGGCCCGCACCGACAGCGCTGCGCCACCGCGGGCATCACCATCGGCCTTGGTGAGGATCACGCCGGTCAGCGGCAGGGCATCGTTAAAGGCCTTGGCGGTATTCACCGCGTCCTGGCCGGTCATGGCATCGACCACGAAAAGCAGTTCCACCGGTTTGACCGCCGCGGTCAGGGCCTGCGCCTCGGCCATCATCTCACTGTCCACGTGCAGACGCCCCGCCGTGTCGACGATGAGTACGTCGTAGACGCCGCGCTGGGCCGCTTCCACCGCATCCTGGGCGATGCGCACCGGCTGCTGGTCGGGGCTGGAGGGGAACACATCCACCGCAATATCTTTACCGAGATGCACCAACTGCTCCATGGCGGCAGGACGGTAGACGTCGGTGCTGACCATCAGCACGCGCTTCTTTTCTTTGTCCTTGAGCCACAGGGCGAGCTTGGCACTGGTGGTGGTCTTACCCGAGCCCTGCAAGCCTGCGAGCAGGATCACCGCCGGGGGACGGGCGCTGAGATCGAGGCGATCATTGTGCGCCCCCATCAACTTTACCAGCTCATCATTGACGATCTTGACGAAGACTTGCCCCGGCGTGAGGCTCTTGACCACCGCTTCGCCCATAGCCTCTTCGCGGACATTATGGATGAAGTCCTTGACTACCGGCAGGGCTACGTCGGCCTCCAGCAGCGCCAACCGCACATCGCGCAGTGCGTCGCGGATATTATCCTCGCTCAGCCGTCCCTGGCCGCGCAAGTTCTTGAAGGTCTGAGTCAGTTTCTGGGTCAGATTGTCAAACATGGGTCCCCCTCGTGTAGGGGTGGATTTTGGACTGTATGGAGCGGTCGCGCAATGCGTGACATCACCCCTCCTGCCGCACCGGCAGAGGATTGAACTGATGCCGTTGATGACGCCAGTCGGGCATGAAGTGGCCCATCCGCACCTTGAAACGATTGAAGCGCATCGGGAGGTCCTGTTATCAAGTGCTTGAACGCCACGCAGCTTGATTAAGGTGACTAATGGCCGATTTTGCAGCGTAACCGGTCATTCACTTTCTAGGAAACTCATCGCGGTGGTCCAAGCAGATCCATCTAGCCTTTGGGCAGGCGGTACACGCTGAAAAACCAACCGCGATTTGGTTAGTTGCCCTTTATTTTTTTGTATTCCGCGATCACGGCATCCAGCAGATGACGTTCTGCTGTTTGCACTGAACTCCAGTCGTGCTCTTTAGGCACGGCTATGATTCGTAAATTCATGGCTACCATAGCCCGATGATACTCTCTATGCAGAAGGCCTATGGTGCTACCCTCTGCAATCCCTAATCGCTGTAGATCCTTTGTGATATGACAAGTGCTCACATCTGCCAGAGGCATATAGCTCACCAGCTGCGGATCGTGCCGAATGGCATTTTTAAAGACTGCGTTATGGGTGATTAGCTCGGCATAGAGCCCGAGAAGGCTCGTTGGATGCTCGCGTTGCGTCTTAGGAGGATGCCTTAAGAATTGGAGCAACGCATCTAAGGGCAGGGGCCTCGCGATGGCATAACCCTGGAACATTTCCACGTCCAGCATGGTCAGCGCATCCAATATATCATCCGTTTCCACGCCCTCTACTACAAGACTGACCCCGAAGTTTTCTGCGAGTTCCTGCATCGTAATCACGAAATATAGATCTTCCGGGTGCTCCTCCAAGGTGCGCACGAAACCTTGATCCAACTTGATTTCATCTACCGGCAGGGCTTTCAGACGCAGGAGCGAGGAATAGGCGCTGCCGATGTCATCCAAGGCAATACGCACCCCTGAGGCACGCAGATCCTCCAGTTGCCCTACGGCATCCTCGGTATTCAGGAACTCCCCACCTTCCAGGATCTCGAAAGTGATACGCTGAGGATTTATAGGGTTTTCCGCCAGGGCGTCCTGCAGACAAGCAAGACAGCGCTCATTCAGGGAGGAGGGATGCAGGTTCACTGAAGCCCAGAGGCGCAAATCCCCAAGCCCTTCTGCATCAATGCGCTGAATATCCGCCAAAGTCTGGAATAACACCTGCCGTGTCAGATCGTAAAGGTCGCCCTCGTTGAAATGGGGCAGAAATTCCATTGGTGCGATGATGCGTCCATCGGCATCCTGTAAACGTGCCAAGGCCTCCATACCGACGACCCGGCGCGAACGATTATCGAGAAGCGGCTGGTAAAAGACCCGAAGGCCATCCTCATGAAGCAGTTTCTGATAACCGTTGAGATGTTTTGAAATCTCATGTCCGTAGATCATCCAGAACTGAAGGCGATCCGCTTTATTTGCCTTGGATTCATAGAGTGCCTGGTCGGCTAGGCGCAGGAGGATGTCCGAATTGCCTCCATCCACGAAAGGGTAGACAGCGACCCCCATGCTCAACCCTACTTGCACCATTTGTCCATCTTCCAGCGGGATCGGCTCACGAATGATATCTCCGATTTTATCCATGATGGGTGCCAAGGTATCCAGATGGTCCAAATCTTCAATTAACAGCACGAATTCATCTCCTCCCAGGCGGGCGACAAAGTCGGATTTGCGCAAGGACTCCGTCAAGCGTTTACCCAAGGCCACCAGCACCGTGTCTCCGGCCTCATGACCATGGGTATCGTTAACAGGCTTGAAGCTATCCAGATCCACCATGCACACGGCCAGAAGCTTTTGGTTGCGATCTGCACGCTCGATGGCACGATCCATCTCCAAATCCAACGCGCGACGATTCGGGAGAGCGGTCAGTAAATCTGTCGTCGACTGCCGAGACAAATCCTCCATGAGCTGATGGCGCTCGGTGACATCTATCGCTGTCCAAACAATAAGCGGATGCTCAGGATCGGTCATCAACCGCTGACCTGACACATCCACATAAATCATCCGGCCATCCCTGCGTTTTACCGCAACATCTTTCAGGGATGCGCCCCCCTGCGCCAGAATTTTCTGCGCAAGGTGCGCTATTTTTTGGCTACTCTCGCCCTTAGGATAAATCTCCTGCGTAGAATGACCGAGGACATCCTGCGCATTCTGATAGCCCAGAATGGTCAAGAATCCTTGATTCACCTCACGGATGATCCGCTCGGGATATTGCACCAGATTGATACCCGTGATCGTATTGGCAAGCAGAGACTCCTGGGTGGCGTTCAATTGGCGGATAGTCTCTTCATTCCAGTGACGTTCCGTGGCGTCCACATGGGTCCAGACAATCCGTTCCGGCTCGCCGCCGCTCGTAAGCACTTTTTGTCTGGACAAGTCGATATAAATAACGGTCCCATCCAGACGTCGATAAGGTACATCGCGCAATATACCATTACCCTGCGCAAGGACTGCTCCGGATAATTCCTCGACCTTTTGCAAGGTGTCCATATCCGGGTGAAACTCGTATGCGGAATGTCCTACCATATCTTCCATGGACGAGATGCCATAAATCTCCAGTATTCGCGCATTAGCCCTTTCGACCACACGTTCGGGATAACGCACGACATTCACTCCCGCTGTCAGGCTATTGAGCAACGCTGCATTAAAGGCGGAGGTCGCATGTTCTTGTCGCGCGAGATCAATGCGATCCAAGCCAAAACTGATATCTCTACCGAGTGCTTCCAATATATTCCGTGTGTCTTCGTCGAAGACGCACTCCTTACCACAGTAAAAAGAAAGCAGGGCCCACAATACGCCTCCCCGGTAGAGGGGAAGTGTAGCGCTCGCGTCAATGCCAAATCGCGCAGCACGCTCCCGCCAAGGCACCATATCCGAATCTATGGAAAACGCTGAGCCAAAGATTTTTTCCGGCTTCCGCCAGACTCTACCCGCTGGCCCAAGACCCTCCGGCAAATCGTTACGGCTGGATATCCGGACTCCCTCCAGATAGGCGGTTTCTCCAGCCTGGGCCAGTATCTGGAAAGTCCCCTGCGCATCCGGTTTGCCGATCCAAAAAAGGCGCATATTGGTGTGCTGAACCGCAAGCGTGCAGATATTATGGAGCAATACAGATTCACAATCCGCTCTGGCAATCGCCTGGTTCACCTCACTCAGCAGGATGTTAAAACTGGTTAACTGCTGCTGATGCTCCAGACTCTGCTGCAGGGATGCTTCCAGCACCTTGCGCTCGGTAATAGCACGGGCAGAGTCAAATAATACCCACTGGCCCTGAATCTGAACGGGCAACCCATTGATCTCCACATCAATAATGGTTCCATCCTTGCGCTGAAAGCGGGCTTCAAAGCGCAGAGGCTCTTGCGTGGCGAATTGTTGAGCGATGGTCTCCCGGAGATCTTCGGCGTTTTTTTCCACATACCACTGAGCTACATGCATGCCGATCATTTCGTCGCCGGCGTAACCCAACATATCGCAAAACTGGTAACTGGCCTCCAGGAGTACGCCGTTTTCATCAAGGATGTGAATGCCGTCGCTCGCGTTTTTCAGTAGTGCTTCGTTTTTCTCAGAAACTTCCATAAGTTGCTGATGATTCCAGATCAGCGTGAGCGCCGCACTCATGGATTGAACCATCTGTGCCAGCAGATTTTGCAGCGCCTCATTAAAATATCTCGGGTCGTCACTCGCGATTACCAGAATCGCGCTTGGCTCTGCATAGTCACAGGCAAACACCGGATACACCATAACTCTGCGGATACGCTGTAATGCTGGGACGGTCTTCTGAATTTCCGCCATCGCCTGATGCTCTTGCGGATCTTGCGGACCCAAAGGGATTTTTTGCCGATAACAGCGGTTAGATATCAGCTCCCCGTAGGGAAAATTTACAGCATCCCTGGAAATCTTCAATTGCGCCAGACATTGCTCCAAGACAGGTTCATCGGCACAAACCGCAGTGACCCGCAAATATTCTGTGTGTGCATCAGGATTGGCGATATAAGCACCGATAGCATTCGCTTTTTGCACAATGCTTTCTACTACCAACCGATACATCTCCTCCGGACTCTGCAGCTTGATAAGCGACTGCTGAACCTGGAGAGCTATCGCCTGGCATTCTTGTAGGCGGATCAGATTCCTATAGGCAATCTGGGTACCCCTATACACGACAGCTATGATCAGGAGAAGAAGGAACTCAATAGGCAGATACGGTCGCTCATTCTTCCAAAAAAGATGATTCAACGTGGCCGCATCCCATTGGGCTTTGACCATCAATGGGATACCCGGTACCGGCAATGTGATTTGTCCGGCAGGCGAAGACAAGGGGGTTCCGGGTGGACTCCAGTGGCCATCCTTCCAGATGGAAACAGTCTTACCATCAGGCAAACTCAGGACGACCCCCTGGATCAACGGCGAGATGCGAATGCTGCCCAAATTTGATAGGATGAACGGAGAGCCGATAGAGGCCAGTGCATGTCCTTTGCTTGCCTTAACGCGCTCCCGCATGGTGACCACCCAGCTATGATCTCTCTTGACGTAAGAGGGGGTTCCCAACAGGCGATTCGGTGCATCTTTAAAAGTAACTGTTCACCACCCCGTGCTTCACGCGTCGTTTTGATGTAAAATGCTACGAG
>NZ_JAGDVS010000165.1 GCF_023255755.1 Acidithiobacillus sp.
GCGGCCGAATCGTGGTCGGCTCTCGGCTTGAATCGGGGAGCGCCGCAAACGGCGGTGACGGAATAGGGTGTTGCCGATGGGGCGCGTGCCATGGCGGGTAAGCGGTAACAAGCCGTGACGCAGTCCGCACAAAGGAATGGTCGTGCGCGCCCAGAGCGCCGGACGCATTGGGTCGCCACCATGCAAGAGGACCTCGCGCCAAAAAACCTGCTCTCCGCGGTGTAGGCGCAATACGCGGCGCTCAGTCGGCTTTGGATTCGCACGTCCGCTCCCCAGCAACAGCGCCCGCACCGCATGCGGCTTTCCGTAAGCCCGTTGCAGCGCTGCGGTGAGGGAGGCAGGCAAGGTTAGCCAAGGCCATAGCGTCCGAGAAGCATGGCGCAGGGGAGGCGGATTTTTGGTGATCATTTTGGAACAGGGCAGGGGCCCATTGTCTGACGTGGCACTCTGCGTCTTTCGGTCATGCCTCATCATTCTCGCCTCTTCTTTTGTCAACGCGACCAAATCAGCGCTGCTGGGGTGCGTGATAAATGAAGGCGTCTACCCGTGCCGGTGGCACATTGCGCCAGACCACGGCGACGCGTCCGCGACGAAACTCCGATGGCAAGCCCTGGCAGGAACTGCGGAAGTGGTAGGTAAACTGGATGAAGACCGTACCGTGATGACTGATCCCCGGAAGTTGCTGAAAGATGCGCTCGACGATCGCTTTGGGAATGCTGCGCAGCGGCAGACTGGACACCACGGCGCGGATCGGGCCGCGATGCGCTACCAAGTGTTGAATGTGCGCTGCGTCCCCTTCAATAACTTCCACCTCGGGATAATGCTGACGCAGGTGGCGGACCATGGCCGGCGCCTGTTCGACAAGAACCAAATCCTGCGGTGGAATGCCGCTTTCCAGTAAGGCCTTGGTTACCGGCCCCATGCCCGGCCCCAATTCGACCACCAGACCGGGGCTGTGGGGCACCATGGCGGCCATACGGCGGGCGAGGAAGGGGGAACTGGGCAGCACAGCCCCAATAGCATGAGGATCGCGTAAAAATTCGCGGGTAAAGTGCCAAGCCTGGGACATCGGCCCAGAAGATCGGGACATGGGCTTTCTCCACCGGTGGAGGCAAAACGCTGGTCATCGCGTCGCCGAATGAATGGCGCGTATTGTAGCACGGCGCTGCAGATGGCGTCATGCCGGACTACTTTTGGGTTATACTGGCGGCATGGGAGACTGAATCTTCCGGGTTTAATGAGGATGGATATGAATAAGCGATTGCTTCTGATCATGATGATGATGATGATGTCCCCGACCTTGCTCACCGCCTGTAGCACGGCGGACGGGGGCGGGCCGCTGGCTGCCGTCTATACGGGCCAGAGCACCCACTACTACCCGAGGGCATTTCAGCCCACCCTCGCGGCAACTACGCAGGTGCTGGGGCAGATGCATTGTGTCATCCTCAATACCGAAAGTGCGGGCACATCCTCCCAAGGCAGCGTTATTCATGCACGTAACGGGCACATGCTGGTGGATGTAACGATCACGCCGAAGGGTCCGCAGGTCACTGCGGTGGCCACTCGTTTTGGTCTGCTGGGCAGTGTTCAGGATGATCAGCACTTTCACTTCTTGCTGAAATCAGCGCTGGGTCTGGGGTGATTCCGTAATCGGCGGCCGCCCCTTGTCAATCCTTCGGGGTGGCCCTATCATCGTTCATAAGTCCTCACTTTTTCTGGGAATGCATTGCAGAACCTGTATATCAAGACTTACGGCTGTCAGATGAATGCGTATGACTCCGAGCGCATGGGTGATGTGCTTGCGGTTAGTCATGGATTGCATCTGGTGGACGATCCGGCGCTCGCCGATGTGCTCCTGCTCAACACCTGCTCCATCCGTGAAAAGGCCGAAGACAAGGTCTTTACTCAGCTCGGCTTTTGGCGCCCTTTCAAGGAACTGCGCCCTGAGGTGGTGATCGGTGTAGGGGGCTGTGTAGCCAGTCAGGAAGGAGAGCGGTTAAGGCGGCGCGCTCCTTACGTGGATCTGGTGTTCGGACCGCAGACGCTGCACCGTCTGCCGGATTTGCTGGATGCCTGTTTGGCCGAGCGCCGTCCGCAGGTGGACGTCGCCTTCCCGATGCTGGAAAAGTTTGATTATTTGCCGCAGCGACCGGGCCGCGACGGAGCCACCGCTTTTGTTACCATTCAGGAAGGCTGCGATAAATTCTGTACCTTCTGCGTGGTACCCCATACCCGGGGACGGGAATATAGCCGCACCATGCCCGATATCCTGCGTGAGGTGCGTGCGTTGGCAGAGCAGGGCGTGCGTGAGATCACCCTGCTGGGGCAGAACGTCAATGCCTATCGGGGCGCGACGGGGCTGGTGGGCGAGGGCGGCCTGGCCGATCTGCTGGAACGTCTGGCACGAATTCCCGGTTTACTGCGCCTGCGTTATACCACGTCCCATCCCAGTAACCTTGATGACGAATTGATTGCCGCGCATGGCAATATTGAAATGCTGGCACCCCACCTGCACTTGCCGGTACAAAGTGGTTCTGACCGTATTTTGCGGCGTATGCATCGCAAGCATACGGTTGAGCAGTATCTGGATAAGATTGATCGCCTGCGTGCCGCCCGTCCGGGTATCCAGATTTCTTCGGATTTCATCGTGGGGTTTCCGGGTGAAACCGATGCGGATTTTGCTGCGACCATGGAATTGATCGATGCAGTGCGCTTCGATCAGTCGTTTTCCTTCAAATACAGCCAGCGCCCCAATACGCCGGCACTGAAGCTGGAAGACAGTGTGCCAGAGGCCCTCAAGGATGAGCGTCTGGCGATATTACAGGGGCGCATCAACGGGCTGGCGCAGGGCTACGCGCAAGCCTTGGTGGGTACGCGGCAGGCGGTACTGATGACTGGACCGTCGCGCCGTGATCCGCAGCAACTGACGGGCAAGACCGCCTGCAATCGCTCAGTCAATATGGCGGGATCCATGGATTGGGTTGGACAGATGCTGGATGTCGAAATTACGGCAGCGCTGCCCAATAGTCTGCGCGGGCATGTGGCGCCGGCGAGCCAGCGCCTTGCCATATAATCCCATGGAGCCTCCCGGTAAGACGCAGAGTGTCAGTCACAGCGATTTTGTCGCTGAACATGCCAGTGCGGCGATGCTCTCCGAACTGTCCGGCGAGCTGGACAGCCATATCAAACAGATTGAGTCGCGCTTGGGAGTGGTTATCCTGCCCCGCGGCACACGCTTTCATATCACCGGGACAGCCGCTTCTGCGCAGGCAGCGCAGGAAGTGCTCTCCAAGTTGTATGCTCAAGTACGCCAGGGCCGATCCCTGTCCAGTCATTGGGTACATCACAGCATCCAGAATGTGCAACTGGAGGCGGAGGCTGGCGCTACGACGGTGGAGTCTGCCGGCGTACAGACCCTCAAAGGGATGATTCGTGGTCGCGGGCAACGGCAGCGCCATTATCTGGAGTCTATCCGCCATAATGATCTCACCTTCGGTATCGGCCCGGCTGGTACGGGCAAGACCTATCTGGCCGTTGCAGCGGCGGTGGAGCAGATGGATAGTAATCAAGTGCGGCGTCTGGTGCTGGTTCGTCCTGCCGTAGAAGCAGGCGAGCGTCTGGGCTTTCTGCCGGGGTCCCTGAGTGAAAAGGTCGACCCTTACCTCCGCCCGCTTTACGATGCACTTCATGAAATGCTGGGTTATGAGAAAGTGGCTAAGCTGATGGAACGGCAGGTGATTGAAGTGGCGCCCCTCGCCTACATGCGCGGACGCACCCTCAACGACGCCTTCATTATCCTCGATGAGGCGCAGAATACCACCCTGGAACAAATGAAAATGTTCCTGACCCGGATGGGTTTCGGTGCCAAAGTCGTGGTAACCGGCGATGTGACCCAGGTGGATCTGCCTCGCGGACAGCTTTCCGGGTTGGTGCAGGCCATGGATGTGCTGGGGAATATGCCGGGTATCGATATGGTGTTTTTTGAAAGCGCCGATGTGGTGCGTCATCCACTGGTGGCACGGATTGTGGAAGCCTATGACCGCTTCGGAGAAAAGGCATGAGCCGCCTTTATCTGCGCATGGCCGTGGATGATGCCGTCGCGGCCTTGCCGCTGCCGTCTCGCGCCGAGGCGCGCCGGTCGATTCTGCAAGCGCTCTCCATCCCTTCGGCACGGGCATCCGCCGATGACCGGATACGCGAGTTGTCCCTGACATTTGTAGACGATGCGGAAATAGCGGTACTGAATGCAGGGTATCGGGGTAAGGCAAAGCCGACCAACTGTCTGTCCTTTCCGCAGGATATGCTGCCGGCGATGTTCCGCCGTGATCTGCTGGGCGATATTGTTATCGCCCCGGCGGTGGTCATGCGCGAAGCCGCCGAGCAGGGCAAGCGCCTGCGTGATCATTATCGTCATCTGCTCATTCACAGTACCCTCCACCTCCTCGGTCACGACCATGAAGTGGCTGCCGAGGCGCAGGAGATGGAGGCGCTGGAAACCCGATTACTGGCTGAAATGGGTGTGGCCGACCCTTACCTGAATCAAATGCATGAGTGAAGATCGAAGTAGCCAGGAACGACCGCGGGGCTGGTGGGAACGTTTTACCCAGTCCTTGCGCGGCAATGTGGAAGATCAGGATACCCTGCTGGAACTGGTCCGTGAGGCGGGCGAGCGGCAGGTCATCGACGCCGAAGCGGCGCGGATGGTGGATGGGATCTTCCGCATGGGCGAGCTTACGGTGCGGGATGTGATGATTCCTCGGCCACAGATGGAAGTGATTGAATTGGATATGCCTTTACCGGAGATTATTGCCCGGGTGTCCGAGGTGGGGCACTCGCGCTTTCCGGTGGTGGGGGATGACCGCGATGATGTGCGCGGCATTCTCCTGGCCAAAGATCTGTTGCGAGGCTGTCGGGGTGACATTCCGACGCCGCGGCTGGCGGAATTGCTCCGCCCTGCGACCTTCATTCCCGAGAGTAAGCACCTGGATCACTTGCTCTACGAGTTCCGCACGGGTCGACATCACATGGCCGTGGTAGTAGATGAGTATGGCGGTGTCGCCGGCCTGATCACCATCGAGGACGTGCTGGAAATCATCGTCGGGGCAATCGAGGATGAATACGATATTGATGAGGATATGATGATCGCGCCGCGCGAGGATGGCGATTTTCTAGTGAATGCCCTGATTCCCCTGGAAGAATTTAACACGCATTTTGTGGCACACCTGGCGGATGGCCATGCCGACACGCTGGGTGGATGGGTGGCGACGCGCTTGGGGCATGTGCCGCGTATGGGTGAAGTCGTGGAGGAGGGGGATTTGCGGCTGGAAGTATTGCGGGCGGATCGTAAACGGGTGCAGATTTTGCGGGTGACGCCGCCGCGCAGTGCGTCCCTGCCGGAAACGGCGTCCCAGGGTAGCGCATGAAGGGTGATGCGCTGAAAAATACGTCCTTTCCCGTGCGGCTTCTGGCCGCATTAATTTTGGGTGCGGCCTGGCCTTTGGCCTTTGCGCCCTTTGCGTTGTGGCCGCTGGCCATCGTCCTGCTTTTTGGCCTGTTTTGGCTGGCGACCACAGAGGAGCGCCCGCGCCATGCGGCCGCTCTGGGCGCCGTTTTCGGTTTTGCGGCTTTTGCGGCGGGAACGAGCTGGATTGCCATTACCCTGCATAATTTTGCCAATATGGACTGGGTATTGGCGGGCGCCGCCGTCGCTGCCCTGATGGGCGCATTGCTCGGCGGCTTCATGCACATCTGACGCGCGGTTCCGCGCTTCAGACCTGTTCCAGCAA
>NZ_JAGDVS010000090.1 GCF_023255755.1 Acidithiobacillus sp.
CACCCATATCATCGCCTTTGAGGGCGATGGTCATGTCGAATTTTTTGCCGGCAACTACCATGAATACGAAGCCGACAAAAAACGTCGACTCGGCGAAGAGGGAGCTAGGCCCCATCGCTTGCGCTTCAAGCCGATTGTTCGTTGAATGGCAGGCTAGACCCAAAGCGCATACAAGCTTCTCAGCGAAGTCTGAGGGCCACATCCCGGAACGAAGCCAATGCGGCTTCCAGATGGTCGATGATCTCCTGCTGCAATACATCCGGCGGTGGCAGTTCGGCCAGGTCGTCCAGGCTGTCGTCCTTCAACCAGAAGATGTCCAGGCTAGCCTTGTCGCGGGCCATCAACTCGTCGTAGCAGAAAAATCTGAACCGCTCTGTGGCAACTCGCTCATGGCGGTTTTCTGGATGGTAGCAAGTGATGAAATCCTGCAAATCTTCCAGCTTCAAGGTGCGGGTTTTCAGGGTGAAATGCTTGTTGGTGCGTAGGTCGTAGAACCACACGCCCTGAGTATGTACCTTACCGTCCTTGGGTTTGGC
Source organism: Acidithiobacillus sp. (assembly GCF_023255755.1). GTDB lineage: Bacteria > Pseudomonadota > Gammaproteobacteria > Acidithiobacillales > Acidithiobacillaceae > Acidithiobacillus. The sequence goes on from NZ_JAGDVS010000090.1 coordinate 537, forward strand.
GTCGAAAAACACCACGTTGGCCTTCACACCCTGCGCGTAGAAAATGCCCGTCGGCAGGCGCAGGATGGTGTGCACATCGCAGGTTTCCAGCAGCTTGCGACGGATTTTTTCGCCCGCGCCGCCCTCGAACAGCACATTGTCGGGCAGCACTACGGCGGCCTTGCCGTCCAGCTTCAGCATGCTGACGATGTGCTGCAAAAAATTGAGCTGCTTGTTCGAGGTGGTTTCCCAGAAATCCTGGCGCTCGTAGGTCAGTGCGTCGCGGTCCTCCTCGCCCTCCTCGTTGGTAATGGTCATGCTGCTTTTCTTGCCGAAGGGCGGATTAGCCAGCACATAGTCCACCTTGGCGCTCGGCTCGGTAATCAGCGCATCGGAACGCGCCACCAGCGGCTCGCCATCCAGCTCGCCGATGCTGTGCAAGAACAGGTTCATCAGGCACATGCGGCGCGTATTGGGCACGATCTCGTTGCCGTGAAAGGTCTGGTCGCGCAGAAACTCTTTTTGCGCCTTGTTCAGTTGCGCGCCCGGGCGCGTCAGCCAGTTGTAGGCACCCAGAAAAAAGCCGCCGGTGCCACAGGCCGGGTCGGCAATGGTCTTCATCGGCTCGGGGCGCACGCAGGTCACCATCGCCTCGATCAGCGCGCGCGGCGTGAAATACTGCCCCGCGCCGCTTTTGGTGTCTTCCGCATTCTTTTGCAGCAGCCCTTCGTACAGGTCGCCCTTGGTGTCGGTGTCCAGGCTGATCCAATTTTCCGCGTCGATCATCTGCACCAGGCGCGACAGCTTGGCCGGGTCCTGAATCTTGTTTTGCGCCTTGAAAAAGATCGCACCCAACATACCCGGCTCCAGCCCCAGCTTGTGCAGAGTGGCGAGGTAATGCGCCTCCAGCGGCTCACCCGTCTTGCCGCGCAGGCTAGCCCAGTCGAACCCCGGCGGAATCTGCGTGTCGCGGTTATAAGGCTCTTGCGCGTACTCGTGCGCCAGCTTCAGGAACAGCAGGTAGGTGAGCTGTTCGAGGTAATCGCCATAGCCCACCCCGTCATCGCGCAGGGTGTGGCAGAAGTTCCAGACTTTCTCGACAAGTGTGGAGGTGTTCATGGTAGAAAGGCCTGTGCAATAGACTGGACTCGTTGATCAAACAACGCAGCTTGCGAGCAATGGGATATAACTTGTGTCCACTGCGCTGTTACTACTCCAGCCAGCTTTCTGTATTGGCGAACACTCTTGCGGATTCTCTGCCCACGGGGTAACTGGGCAAGCTGAGTTTCAAGATGCAGATTGCACTCCAGTCCAGTCAGCAACGCGTGATTCGCCGGAAGTGTAGCTGCAGCAAGCCAAGCTTCGGTAGCTTTCGAGGGAATGCAAAACAAGCTCTTCGACCCAGTCGCTGAAATGCCCAGCCAACTCCGCAGCACAGCCTCCAGTGCAAGCACAGTATCTGAGGGTGGAGGACAAGGCTGAGCGCAGGGCAATGGTCGAAGCGCGAGTGCCGCCTGCACAACGGCATCTCCACAATCCGCATAGCTTTTGTCGGCCACATCTGCATCCAAATGCACCATCACGAGATCAAAATTGCTCAGGGTTGGGTCAGATTCGATGTGCGCCGCACCGCGCTGGCGAAACCCCTGACACCATTTGAAAACACCGCACCAGCCACCGCCCATTTCTGGCCTTGTTGGTTCCGGCTGTAACTGATTGAGCACAAAGGGGCGTTGCAAAATGGCTTTTAGCGCCGCCTCAATCACGATGAAGTCGGGTGATCCTTCCGCCACCAGCGCAATTCGGGGATCAGACATTCGGCATGGCCCCCAAATTACCCATCAGCCACAATCGTGATAAAGGATATTGCTCATTCATCGCCCGCAATTCGGCACTGATTTCAATTCGGCGCACGACCGTGTACCCCTCACTGTTGCGCTCCACTGCAAACAATCTGATTTCAGAGTCAGTCAAATCCAAACCGTCGAGCACGGCTGGATTGTGCGCGGTGAACAACAATTGCCTCTGCGCATCGCCTCGCGCCAACCAACCGGAAAGCTTGGCCGTCAAACGCCCAACCAGCCGGGGGTTCAATGCCTGATCCAGATTATCGATAGCAAACAATTTGGGGGCATGGGGCGACAGGCACAGAATGGCGCAGAACAACACATATAGCGCCCCCTCACTCGCATCATAAGCCGTCAAAGTATTGCGACTTTTGCGCATGAATCGGTCGGTGAACTTCAGCACCTCCTTGGTGCGTGCCACAGAGGGCGACAAGAGTGATCCGGCAGATGAAGTGGTTTGAATATCGGCGACCCAATCCACCAGTTCGAAGACGCTATCCAATAACTCATCGTCACTGTCGAGCACCGACTTACGAAACTCGGCAAATCCCTCGGCCAAGCGTCCGCCCGCCAGTCCCACTGGATTGCGCGATTGCGGATCGCTTACCATCGCCCGCAAGGTCGGCGTATTAGGCGAGTAAATTGAGAAGTTCTGCAGCCGCTGCATCAATTCGGCAGCTGGACTGTCGGTCGGCACCTCCACCAGTTTCAACGCAGCTAATCCTGCTGTGGGCGTCAGGTTGCGCCTGTTACGCACGCCATCGGAGACAATTTCATCATTCCCGCTGGTCAGTCGCTCAGTTTTGAACGACCAAGCGGGCTCCGGATTATCCAGCGGGTTCAGCAGCGAAACCCGATAGCTGGCCGTATTGGCGTTGCTACCACTTTCCGCACTCAAACCGATATGCACCGGGACGCTCGCCGATTCAAAAGAAGTCTTGTAGAGCCGTGGGACACCTGGGCGAACCCCGCGACGCAGCAGGGATTCATCGTCCACTTTGCCGCTAGCGGCCGCGCCGAGCACACCAATTGCCTCCAGGATATTACTTTTCCCCACCCCATTGGCACCGATAAAACAGTTCACCCGCCCCAGTTCTATGGTTTGCGACACGATGGATTTGAAACCATCAATCTGAACGCTGCGGATCATAGAATTCCTCCGAATGGCAGCTGAGTCTTTGTTGTGTAAAAAATATACCCATCAAAATTTGTATTCACGCTGGCTCCTTCGCCTTGCTTCTGCGTGGCGTTTTCAATGTATCACGCTCCGCCCGCTCGGCGCGGATGCGAGCCAGCAGCACGCTGGCGGGTTCGTCGTTATGGTCTTGCGGCACGAGGTGGCCGGAGAAGGCGGCGCGGAGGATGTTCTGGCGTTGGGCGCTGGATTGTTTGAGGGAGAGATTGATGGCTTCGTTCTGTCGGTCAATAGCCTGCTGCGCAGCGAATAAATGTGCTTCCAGTTGCGATTGCTCATCAATGGAACACAGCGCGATCGGAATGGCACGAATATGGCCGAGATTTATGCGTGGCCGTCCTATGCCTTTTACAAACTTGACTACAGCATCACGAATCGGCTTGGAATTAAGCTGAGCAGCCAATAATGCTGGCTGCATCAGACACTTGTTCACTCGAACCCTTGCACAATCGGCTTTCACGATTGCTGGTGCTACCCCACTGGGAATAATACAAGCGCGGGGCAAAATTTCGCCAAGCATTGCGATAGCAAGGTCGTCTTTTTGAACGGCATGCTTAAACAGTTCCGAATAATGCGACTCAGCAATATGTGCCATTGCGTCGACAAAAACACCATCTCCGATATTCTGAAGGCGAATGACGCGCGGACCACTCGCTTGGTAATGCGATGATTTGAGATTCGATCCAAACGGCCCATCCGTAATCGCAGAATCGTCCAGTGAACACTGATCCACACTTGCCCACACCCATCCCTGCGGCAAATCTGGCAACCCATTGGTATCGGGCTGCACCGGCTCGGGGTATTTCTTTTGCCAGTCTTTGGGCGGGGTCTTGCCTTGCTGCTTGAACTTGGCGAGCTGCTTGGCTTCCCAGCGGGCGCGGCGTTCGGTGAGGATGCGTTGCAGCAGTTGCGCGCCCGTCTCGGCGGGCGGGTGCTGTTGCCGCCACTCGGCGGTAAGCGCGCCTTCCACGGCGGCCTTGAGCAGCGACTGGCGGTATTGCGCCAGCTTCTTCTGCGCGGCCTTAAGTTCGGCCACCCCGGCATCGAGGTCGGTGAGTAGTTCTTCGAGTTTTTCGACGATGCGGGTTTGTTGTGCGGGCGTCTCGAAGGAGAGCGAGTACGCACAGATATCCTTAGGCCGCACCGCCGGATAGAGCGCCCCTTGCACAACATCGGTCATCGCATCGATGAAGTCATGTGTCTGCACCAGCGCAAACAGGAATTCAGGCTTCAGCCAACGAGACCGCAGGACATGAAAACCCGTAGAACCAATTGCCCCATCCAGTTGCGCAGGTACGAGTGCGACTGCGTTCAGATTCGGTCGTGTCATGGAAACCAGCACATCGCCCATCTTTAGAACCTGTTTGGCTCGACTGGGAGCCTGATCGAGCGTCAGCGCCTTTGGATCGGAGATGGTCTTTGTCTCACGGTCAATGCTGCTGATGTCGATGTAAACAAAGTCACCAGAAGGCCCCGACTGATCGACGGGTTCGCTTGTCAACTCTCCGAGGGTGACAGGCACCTCGGTTCTGAAATCACTCACGCCACCAACTCCCGATTCATCTCCTCCATCAGCCCATCCAGTTCATTGCCAAACACCTGCCACACGCGCTGCAGCCCGCCCTTGTCGGCCAGCTCGGCGTAATCAAAGTCGTCGCGGGCGATGCTGCAGCTGCTGGCGATGTGGCCTTTCATCAGGCGCAGCCAGTCGGTTTGTTCGGGCGTGAAGGCGGTGGCGCGCTGGGCGTTGTGGCGGAAGATCCAGGTCTGGAAGCGCTTGTCCACCTCGTCGGCGAAGGGTTTGAGTTCGCCGTCCAGCCCCAGGGCAAAGCGCACCAGGCTGATGAGGTCGGTGAGCTGGCGGCGCGATTCGCTGCCCTTCACCTGCCCGGCCTGCACGCGGGCGTAGGCGCTCCACAGGCGTTCGGTGGTGAGCATCAGCGGCGGCTTGCTCAGGCGCTCGTGCAGGTCTTCGATCATGGCGAAGGTGAGGGCGCGGCGCTGGTAGGGCTGCTGATAGAAAAAATCGAGCGCGGCGATTTCGTCCTTGTGCTGCCGGATGTAGTCGGCAAAGCGTTGAATGACCGCGCGGGCTTCGCCTTCGGCCTGCTCGGAAAAACCGCTGAAGGTGACTTGATCGAGGTTGATGTGGTCGATGAGCTGCTCGCGCTCGCGGCGGGCGTTGTCGATGGCGTCGCGCAGTTCGGGGCGGTCGAA
>NZ_JAGDVS010000121.1 GCF_023255755.1 Acidithiobacillus sp.
CCCCTGTCCGCTGCCGCGATCCGCCAGCGTCCAGTTACCGCCGCCTGCATTTGTCAGAATATAATCGGAGGCGGTCAGCGCGCCGCCATTGGTAATGCTGCCGCTGATGGTTGCACTACCCGTATTCGCCTGATTGGCAAAAATCTGCACACCGCCCGTGGCAAAGAGCGCCGTGCCGCTGCTGCCGTTGAGATTCAGCCCCTGCGCTTGCTGCGCGTTGAGGGCCGCCGCTAGGCCGTCGGCCAATTGCCCCAAGCCATTCTGGGCAGGGTGGAGAGACTGGCTGCTGAACTGCAGCAGGCCACCGAGGGTACCGCCGCTGAGGTTATGGCTGATGTTCGCACCATTGCTGGCGTAGGCGACGTCCATGGTCTGCTGGTTGTAAGCGCTGGGCTGGGTTTTGAGGTCGAAGGATTTGCTCCCCGCCACCAGCACCTGCCCGTTGCTGAGATAGACGTTGATCTGACTGTTGTTCTGATGCAGCACTTGCACGCCCACCTGGCTGTTCAACTGGGTGAGGAGCTGGTCACGCTGGTCGAGGAGGTCGTTGGCGGCACTATTACCCGCGCCCTGCAAGGTGGAGATCTGCGTATTCAATTGGGCGATCTGCTGGCTGAGACCATTGATCTGGGTGACCGACTGGCCAATTTGCTGGTTGACGCCGACACCGATGCTGCTTAATTGCTGGCCGAGGGACTGAAAGGTCTGGCTGAGATTCTGGGCATTGCTGAGCATGCTCTGACGCGCGGGCATGTCGCTGGGACTGGCGGCCACCTGCGCCACCCCGGAAAAAAACTGGCTGACCTGTGAACTGACGCCGCCGTTATTGAGTATGCCGAGGACCTGCTGCAACGAACTGGAAAGCGTGGCCTGGCCACTCGCGCTGGCGGTCGCCGACCATACCTGCCCTTGCAGAAAACTACTGAAACTCCGCTGCACCGTCGTGATCTGGGTGCCGTTGCCATAGTACTGGCCCCCGATGAAAGTGGGCGTGGTGGTAGACTGCACTACGTTTTCCTGGCTATAGCCGGGGGTGTTGACGTTGGCGATGTTATTGCCGGTTACCTGCAGCGCATTTTGCGCGGCCTGCAATCCCGTAAGTGCTGTATTGACGATTCCGCTGATTCCCGACATCTTACGCACTCCCCAAGGAACGACCCGGACCAGCATGATCACCATATACGGCGGTCTTCTGCCCCTGCAGAAGCGCCAGTGCATCCCGCAACGCGGCACTAGCAAGACGCACAGCATGATCCAGTTCGCTATACGCTTCCTGCAGGCCTAGTACCGCCTGATTCAGATCCGGAGCGGGTGCCGCATTACCAACCATTTCCGCACGCAGTTGCAATAAACGCCGGGCCAGAAAATTTCTCCGCTCCGAATCGGGCAAACCCTGTCCCCAGTCAGCGCGCGCCAAGCATGCCTTCTGTAGCTGCAGCAAATCGGTCAACGCGTGCACCGTCTCCAGCTCATCCCGCCCTGGGGTCATCTCACCCATGCCGCCTTCTTTCTCCCGATCTCAGAAAACGCTGTTTTCCGTTATAACGACACAAAAACTGCCGGAGTTTAGCCCCCGGCAGCGCCTTGCGGAAGCCCGGCCATCACCTGCTCCATCAATGGACTATCTGCCACTGCCACCAGTTTTCCGGCATATTGTGGATCGCTGGCATACCCTCCCTGCTGCAGGGCCTCTGCGAAAGCCGCAACATTATTCCCCTGCCCCAGCGCTGACTGGTAACGCGGATTATCGAGCAGCAGTTGGGCGTAGTTCTGCACACTGGCGCGGAAACTGCCATAGGCGCGAAAAACAGCCGTTTCCACCTGATTCACGCCATCCTCAAATTCGTGAGTCAGACTGCTCACCGATGGTCCCTGCCAGCTACCAGCCCCCTTTATACCGAAGAGATTATTTCCCGCCACATGGCTGCCCCAACCGGTTTCCAGAGCGACTTGGGCGATGATGGCCTTGGGCGCGACGCCCAGTTTCCGCGCTACGGACTGTACGGCGGGCAGGATGGAGGCGACAAAGGCGGTGGCCTGCCGGACCAGCGCCTGCGATGGTTTGGCCCAGGACGGCGATGCGGCTGCGGGAGATAGCAGGGCGGCATTGCGCTCTGGAACCGGCATTTTACCTTCGGCCAGCACAGGCTTGCCATTTTCACCCCAGTGCAAGTGGTAACGACTGGCGATTTCCCTGGCGAGGGTCTGCGCGATACCCATCCCTTGGCCCTGACTGACGGTTTGCGCGATCTGCTGGTTGAACATCGACTTGAACATCGGTCCGGCATTTTTCCCGGTAAGGTCGGAGCCAAATGAAGTGGCAGACATCGCCGAAAGCATTTCCTGCATCAGCACCGCCTCAAACTGTTTAGCGACCGCCATAATAGACTGTGGGTTGTGCGCCTGCGCATCACTGCGCAGTTGCGCCAGACCCGAGAAATTCAGGGCATCGCTGGCCGCCGCGGATGCCGCTTTCGGGTTGATATTCACCGCCTGGGTGCTGGCGCTGAGACTTACGGGGCCACTCATACTACCTCCAGTTGCGCATGCAGTGCGCCTGCAGCCTTCATAGCCTGCAGTATGGCGATCAGGTCGGTGGGCGTCGCACCCACCGCATTCAAGGCACGCACGACGGCCTCCAGACTGACGCCCGGCTTAAACATCAGCAGCTTGGCGTTGGACTGGTTAATGTTCACATTGGCTTGCGGAACCGCCACGGTCTGGCCGGCTCCCAGCGGATTCGGCTGACTGACGAGATACTTCTGAGAGATGGTTACCGAGAGGTTACCGTGGGCGACGGCACAGGAACCCAAGGTCACATTCTGGCCCAGCACCACGGTCCCACTGCGCGCATCAATAATCACCTTGGCGAGCGGGGTTTCCGGGGTGACGTCCAGATTCTCGATCTCGGAAAGGAAGATCACCCGCGCCCCCGGTGATGTCGGGGCCTGCACTTTGACCTCCCCTGCGTTCATCGCCTCGGCAATGCCATAGCCCAGTTGCTGATTGATGACGTCCGCAATCCGCGCGGCGGTGGTAAAACTCGGGGTATGCAGTTCCAGGGTCATGGGCCCAGCCTGATCGAATCCATTGGAGACGGTGCGCTCCACATTCGCCCCATTGGGGATGGTACCGGCCGTCGTCACGTTGACCTGTGCCGAAGCACCGTTACTACTGGCCCCAAAACCACTGACGATCAGATTGCCCTGAGCGACGGCATAGGTCTGCCCATCCGCACCTTTCAACGGGGTCATCAGCAAGGTGCCCCCCATCAGGCTACTGGCATTGCCGACTGCCGACACTGTGACATTAATGGTCTGCCCAGGTTGCGCAAAGGGCGGCAGATGAGCCGTCACAATCACGGCGGCCACATCCTTGGGCTGCAGATTAGTGGCTACGGAGGCCGGGAGATTGATACCGAGGCGCTGAAACATATTCAGCAGGGACTGTGTGGTATAGGGCACCTGAGTAGCCTGGTCGCCCGTTCCGTTCAGCCCCACCACTAGTCCGTAGCCCACCAACTGGTTGCTGCGCACGCCACCGACCGTAGCCAGATTGCGCACGGTTTCCGCATGCGCTCCGGCCAGATACCCGAACGCTAGCATCATGGTGATAAGTATCAGCAGAAGTCCTTTCCAACGAAGCGTTCTCATGATCGGACCTTATCGGTTAAAACGGCCACAGCGACAGGAAAAAGCGCGCCAGCCAGGGCATCCGCGCCGCCGAATAAATACTGCCGTCGCCGCTATATTCCACCCGTGCATCTGCAATCTGGGTCGAGAGGATAGTGTTTTGCGGCGTCACATCAGCGGGCCGCACGATCCCGGCCACCCGAATGTATTCATGCCCACCATTCAGCAATACCTCTTTGGACCCCTCAATCACCAGATTGCCATTCCCCTGCACCCGCACCACTGTCACTTCCAGCATCGCCGTAAAGGTATTGCTCTGGGTCGTGGCTCCGGTACCACCATATTTCTGGCCGCTGGTAGCTCCCATACTGGGGCTGAAAGGGCTGCCCGCCACGCTGCCAAAGGCGGGCGTGATACCGAAGAAATTGGTCAGCGCCGCATTCAGCGAATCCGAGGTGTTGATGGCGGTGTTGGTATTATTGGAAGCGCTGGAGTTCTCCTGAATCAGCACCGTGATGAGATCACCGATGCGATTGGCCCGGTTGTCATTAAACAGGGAAACATTGGTCCCCGTCTGCCAGATAGCCCCGTTGGCGGGGTGCGCGGCAAGAGATTCCGGCTTTGCCGGGATGGGCAGAGGCGTCAGCGGCTTAAGGTCGCGGTGGCCCTTCAACGTAGCGCAGGCGCCAAGACTGAGCAGGCATCCGACGGCCATGACGACACGGGCAAAGCCGCGCCAACCATTAGAAAGGAGGCCATTCAGGCCGCTCAGGATCATCATTTCGCCTCCCCGCGCGCGCATCAACTGTCCTCAAAGATTCTGGGTGAGATACTGCAGCATGGAATCGGATGTGGACACCGCCTTACTGTTAATCTCATAGGCACGCTGGGTGGAGATCATGTTCACCAGTTCTGATACCACGTTGACGTTGGAAGATTCCAGGTAACCCTGCTGCACGGAACCGAGACCATTCAGGGTCGGCTGGCCGGTCTGGGGCGCACCGGAAGAGCCCGTCTGCAAGTAGAGGTTGTCACTGATACTCTGCAGACCCGTGGGATTGATAAAATTGGCGAGCTGGATGGTACCCACCTGTTGCGGCTGCGCCTGTCCGGGCAACACCACCGACACCGTACCATCGCTGCCGATGGTGATGGATTGGGAGTTGGGCGGGATGGTGACTGGCGGCTGCAGAAGATAACCGTTGGACGTGACCAACTGTCCCTGATTATTCATCTGAAAGGTGCCATCCCGAGAATAAGCCATCGTGCCGTTGGGCTGCATGATCTGGAAGAAACCCTGCCCATTGATGCCCACGTCCAGGGAATTACCCGTCTGGGTAAGATTACCCTGGGTCATGAGACGCTCTGTGGACACTATCCGCACACCGGTACCCAGTTGCAGACCGGAAGGATACTGCGTCGTCTGGGAAGACTGCGCACCGGGCTGACGCAGATTTTGATACAGCAAGTCCTGAAAGACCGCCCGGGATTGTTTGAAACCGGTGGTATTCACGTTCGCCAGATTATTGGCGATGACGTCCATCTTGGTTTGCTCGCCTTCCAGACCGGTAGCGGCCACATATAAGGATCGCATCATTGGGCATTGCTCCTGTTTATCATGGCACCACGAGCAGTTGAGTGGCGCTTTGCTGGTCTTGCGAAACGGTCTGCATCAGCTTGGTCTGAATTTCAAACTGACGACTGTCCTGCAGCATCTGGATCATGCTATTCACCGGATTGACATTACTGCCTTCCAGCGCGCCCGGCTCCAGCACGACGTTGGCATTCTCCGGCGCGGATTTGCCGCCGCTGGTCTGAAAGAGGCCATCGGCGCCTTTCTGCAAAGTCTTCTCCGGCGGATTCACCAGCTTGATCTGGTTAATGGCCATGACCGCGTCGGGCTGACTCCCCACGGGAACGCCGGAGACCACCCCGTCGGCGCCGATCACCAGAGACTGCATAGGGGGCAGAGAAATGGGCGCGCCGTTAACGCCCAGCACGGGATGACCTGTCGCCGTCGTCAGAATACCTTGTCCGCTGATCTGCAGATTGCCGTCACGCGTATACGCTTCCTGTCCGCCGGGACCCTGCACCGCGAGCCAGCCCTGGCCATTGACCGCCACATCCAATGGCCGCCCCGTATGCACCACCGGCCCGGACTGGAAATCCACACTCTGGTTCACTGTCGCCGTATAGGCACGGGTCGGCAGGCCCTGACCGTACACCGGCAAGGCGCTGAACTGCGCCTCGTCAGCACGAAAACCGGTGGTGTTGGCATTGGCCAGATTGTTGGCGGTTACCGTCTGCCGCTGAAGAATCGCGCGGGCTCCAGTCATGGCAATATAGAGGGTATCCATAGTCCGTTATCCTCACAGGCTTAACAGCGTCTGGACCACGGCATTCTGGGTCTTGATGGTCTGGGCGTTAGCCTGATAGGCCTGCTGCGCGACAATCAGATTCACCAGCGACTGCGACAAATTCACATTCGACTGCTCCACCGCACCCGACTGCAACACCCCCAGATTGCTACTGCCCGGCGATCCCGACAGGGGTTGCCCGGAAACATAGGTCGGCGCCAAGTAGTTGTTACCGAGATTCTGCAAACCGTTATTGTTGGCGAAGCGGGTGAGCGTAATCTGCCCCATGACCTGCGACTGGCCGTTGCTGTAGCGGGCGAAAATATTGCCGCTGGGATCGATGGAGAGGCCGGAGAGCTGGCCGGTGCCGTAGCCATTGCTGCTGGCATTGATGACGGCGTTGGCGGAGTTGTAGTTGGTACTGCCGCTGAAGTTGACGGCGAGGGTACTGGGGGCGGCCCCATCTGCCCACTGGAGGCTGACAGTTCCACTACTGGGCGGTTGAACTTGCCCGCTTGAATTGAATTGAAGGGGGGTTGTAAGCGTCCCGCTGGCGGCCGTGCCACTCGCCGTTCCCGTCGCGGAGTAACCCACATTCCACGTCTGGCCGCTGGTGGGACTGGCGGAAGACAATTGATAATACGTGGTTAACAACTGTGATGTGCCCAGGCTGTCGTATACCGTCGTCGTCGTAGAGTAGTTGTACGTACTGGGATTATTGGGATTGATGGCCGTGCCGGTGATCGGCGTATTGGTCGAATCCAGGTTCAACCCGATACTCAGCCCGGAAGAGGCCTGCGGCGGCAACGCATTCTGGCTGATAGTCAGCGGCCCACTGGCCCCCGTCAGCTTTCCGTTCTGCGCCTGAATGCCGACCAGTTCGCCGCCATTGCCATCCACCACTACCCCATTCTGGTTCAGTTGCAGTTGGCCGTTGCGACCATAGACCGTGGCGCCGTTGTAATTGAACTGAAAGAAACCATTGCCGTTAATCGCCACATCCAGCGGATTACTGGTAGTCTGGATATTGCCCTGAGTGAATTGCTGGGCGATGGTCTGCACCTGGGTACCAATACCCACCTGCCCCTGAGTCGGCGCGGCGTTGGCCATCGCCGCCGCATAGGCATCGGCAAACTGGGCGTTGGAGCTCTTGAAACCCACTGTATTGGCGTTGGAGATGTTATTGCCGAGCACCTGCAGATTGGTGCTCGCCGCTTGCAGGCCACTTAACGCCGTATTGAAAGTTCCCATATCACCACCCCTTAAATAATATTCTGAACGGCGCTGAAGGGCACTGAACCTTGCTGACCTTGCAGTTCCAGGGTTGGCCCCGCAGCGCCTAAAGTCACGCCGTTGACGACCCCCGCCATATACGGCGTACTGCTGACACTCTGGCCGTTGGCTCCACTCGCCTGCACCGAAAATTGATACGTTCCACTCGGCAAGACGTTGCCGCTGGCATCAGCACCATTCCAGCTAAAACTCTGCATCCCCGCCGCCTGCGTTCCCTGGGGCAACACCGCCAGGGTTTGCCCGGCGCTGTTCTGTACTAACACGTCGACAGCGCTGGCACCGCTGCTGAGGTCGTAGGCGCCCATTGAAGTACCGCCATTCAGAGTCAGTTGATTACCGGAGGTCGTGACCGACCTGCCGATCAGGGAGGCCGCCTGCAAGCCCTGATTCTGGTTGATCTGCCCCATCAACGAACTCAGCGACCCCTGAATGGCCTGCACCCCGTTGGCGACACTGAACTGCGCCAGCTGTGACGAAAGCTGGGAATTACTCATCGGATTGAGCGGATCCTGATTAGTCAACTGGGTGACCAGCAGGTTGTAAAAGGTATTCTCGCTGGCGAGCCCGCTGGCGCCGCTGCTCGCACTACCCGAGCTTGCTGCTGAACTACTCTGCAGGGAGGCGTAAAAAGGATTGACGCTGGATGTCAGAGAATTGACGCTCATGATCAGGCTCCTATAGGGTGAGTGTTTTTTGCAGCAGGATTTTGGCGGTGTTCATGACATTGACATTGGCCTGGTAGGCACGGGATGCCGAGATCATATTCACCATCTCATCCACTGGATTGACGTTAGGCATCTTCACATAACCCGCCTTATCCGCAAGGGGATTGCCTGGTTGATATACCATCTTGAAGGGTCCTGGCTTGGTCACCACGCCCGCCACCTGCACACCGCTGACACCGGCAGGCGCAGCGTTACCGGAGAGAGGCTGAGCAGCGAATACCACCTCCCGGGCGCGATAGGGCTGCCCGTTCGAACTCGTCGCAGAATTGGCATTGGCCAGATTGCTCGCCACCACGTTCAAGCGATAGCTCTGCGCGGTAAGCGCCGAGCTGGCCACATCGAGCACTGAAAACATGGACATATCGAACCTCTCCTTACTTTAAATCACATTACCGGTGATGACTGAGTTCAGGGTTTTGATTGCACCTGTCAGAAAGGTCAAATCGGCCTGATATACGACACTATTCTGCAAAAAACTGGCCTGTTCGCGGTTCATGTCCACAGAGTTGCCGTCCAGGCCCACCTGGCTACCGCGCTGATAATGCACAAAGGCAGCCACACCTGCGCTGGCAGGCGATCCCGCCAGTTGCCGCGCATTATCCGTCTGCATGGCCAGCCCCCCCCGATCACCCGCCTGAACCGCTTTCAAGGTTTTGCTGAACGGAATATCCACCGCCTTGTAGTTCGGTGTATCGGCGTTAGCAATATTGGCCGACAGCAGTTGCTGCCGGTAACCACTGACCCGTAAGGCATCTGCAAGGGGATTGAGTGCCTGATCCAGAAAACCACCCATACCAGCCTCCTCCTCCACACAAATCATCATGTGACATTGCAAGCAAAACACATGCCTGGACAGCGCATCCGAACCAACCAGTAAGTTTTGTGGGGCTTTTTACGTCAGCCTCAGCCTAGGAAAACCAACGGGCGTCAAAACCGGCACAAACATACCGGGGACACCTCTGTGCACCACCGTAGCGGCATAATTTTGCCGACACCGCCAAGACCCGCTATCCGGCACCCTCAAATAACCTCCACCCCGAGATGACGCTTATCAGCGAACTCCGGCATCCTTCTCAGCGAGAGGAGGCCCTTGCTTCCCATTCCAAAGCACCCCTGGAAAATGGCACGTCATTTGCTTTTCTTGACTATGGCATGGGCAATTGCCGGGCAGACGTGGGCACGATAATGAAGAGGACCAACCTGGCAAAACACTCGGGGAACAACGCGGTGGCATCCTGCACCGCCCTGCTCCTGCTTGCCTGCTCGCTGCCGGTGAGCGCTGCGACGGAAAGCGCCGAAGCCATCCGTGCTACCGTTATCCGCTTTGTGCGCAACCACCTTCCCGCCCATACCAGCAACGCCCAGATTCACGTAGACGGCCCGGCACCGGGCTTGCGCTTCCCCGCCTGCAACCACTTGCAACTCGGCTTTTTCGGCTATAGCAACCCCTATGGCAACCAAACCGTAACGGTAAGCTGCTCAAGCCCTTCGCCGTGGAAGCTCTATTTACCGGTACAGCTCGCCATCAATCAAAACGTGGTGGTCGCGGCTCGACCGCTGAGCGCCGACCGGGTGCTCAGCGCCGCGGATCTCAGTGTGGTTCAGCGCGACACGAACGGTCTTGGTGGTAATGCGCTGAGCAATCCGCAGCAAGCGATTGGCCAGGTTCTGCGTTTTGGCACGCTGGCAGGACAGCCCATTACCACATCCATGCTCAATGCGCCGGAGGTTGTTCGTGCTGGTGAACAGGTCACCTTATACGCGGAAGGGGATGGCATTCGCATCGCCACCATCGCCAATGCCATCGAAAATGGCCGCCCCGGACAGGCTATTTTGGTGCGCAACGTGCAATCCGGCAGGGTGATCCGCGGTACCGTTACAGCCAAGGGTAGTGTGGTGGTGCCGTTCTGAATAACGACCTGTTTCCCGAAAGTTTTTGTATTGCCCTTCAGTTCCTGCTTCAATGTGCCGTATCACAGATTTAAGCGTAAAGAGGAGAATCTGTTGTCATGAACCCGATTAACCCTTATTCCGGATTGCCCGGCACGAAGATGCAGACAAACACCGATCCGGCGGTCACGGCGAACCAGCCGACCTCCGGGGTCGGTACCGCGCGGACCGCCAAAGGTCCGACCGTGGCGCAGGACCATGTCACTCTGTCTCCCGCAGCCCGCAGCCTGCTCGCCGCGCAGACCTCCGCACCCGCGAACGCTGGGCACGTGCAGGGCATCAAATCAGCCATCGCCAACGGCACTTATCAGATCTCGCCACAGCGCATCGGACAGGGACTCACCCAGGACGCACAGCAGTTCCTGCCCTTAGCCACTAACAACAAGGCCTGATGAATGGATAGCCAGACGGACACGGCACTGCAACTCCAAATCGGCGTGCTGGAGGCCTTGCTCCAGTTGCTGCATCAGGAAGAGCGTTGTCTACAGTCTGGGGTCATGACAGAACTGAAACCCATTGCTGCGGAAAAAGAGCGGCTCTACCAGACCATCAGCGCGCTCGAATCCCAGCGCTGCACGCAGCCATCTACCGTCACCCGCATGGATCTGCAAGCGCAACGCCGAACACTGCTGGAGAAGATCGTTCAGCACAACCAGCGGAATGGGCAGATCATCGGCGCCCTGGAGCGTTTTAACCAAGGCGCCTGGCAAATCCTCTTTGGGACCAATGATCCACTCTACACCGATGGCGGGACCACTCAGAACACTACCCAGCGGCACCTGATCGGCAGCGCCTGAGATGCTCGTGCTCACCCGGCGCCGCGGCCAGGCCATCTGTATCGGGGACGATATCCGTATCGTTGTCACCCGTATTGAAGACGGTCAGGTGCGGCTGGGGATAGAGAGTGCCCACGACGTGATCATCCTCCGTGAAGAATTACTGGAATCCGTTCGGCAGGCCAACCAGTCTGCCCAAGCCGTAGCCCCTGCCCAATTCGACCAGTGGTTACAGTCTCATCGCCCGTCTACCCAGGACGCGGCCAGCATTCAGGAAGAATAAAAATGACCGACTACTCCACCCGCTTTGGTCTCCTACCTATCTCTGATGCGCAGGTATGGCATTGTGTCGCCCCCCTGCCGGGCTTTGCGGAGTTGCAGCGGTTTACGCTCCTCCATGTTCAGGAACAAGGCCCCTTCGTCTGGCTGCAATCTCTGGATGAGCCGCTGATCGCCTTTCTGCTGGTTGCGCCGGAACATTTCGGCCTGCACTATCCGCAACGCCCACAGTTTGCGGCGCAAGAAACGGACGGAATCAGCATGGTCATGGTCATCCTGCCACAAAAAACCAATGATTCTTTACAGGCCAATGCCTTGGCTCCACTGTATTTCTTACCCCACACCCGCCAATTCGGTCAGTGGATTGTCGAGCATGCCGAACCCAGCCTGGCAAACATTTCCGAAGCCCAGACGCCTCCGGCAACCCTCGGTGTACCAATCATCCAACTCGGACTCGCCCGCCGGGATGCTACTGCCAGCCCCTTAGCGATTGGCGCTGCGTAAATGCTCGCGGTCGCAGCGCAAGGCATATTGGATAATCTGCTCCTGCAAGGCGCCGGGGGCTTGCACGAAGCTCAAGCCAATGTCTTGTGAGGCGGTACCACGGGGATGACCTACTGGTTCCACATAACGAACCTGCGCCCCCACCCGGTACACCTTGCCCTGAAAGCTGAATTGCACGCTTGCCAGCATCTCGCCGGCAGTCATCGGATAGTCACTGGGCGCATGAATTCTTGCGCGCATGCCACCGGCACCCAGATCCACACAGAGCCCGTCGCAACTGCGCGCACCGTGGCGCTGAAGTGACAGCGCCAACCCACCCGCCTCAGCGGGCACCGCGCGCAGAGCGGCACGGCGCTGCAGATGGTAAAGCGCATCCGGCCATTGGATGCGCACAGCCCCATAACGCTGCCACAGCAGCCTCTCGACCACCGTGCTCTGAAACCCCAAGGGTAACATCGACGTGCTCCATAGGAGCAAATCCTCTCCGCGCCGCAAGCGGGTATTTTCTGCCTCCGGCATCAGTTCATCGAGGATCAGGGTCGCGGTGTCTGTTTCAGCATGAAGGAGCGTGGCCTGGGCCAAAACGCCGCCACTACGCCCAACCATCACCGCCAGCGCTTCACCACTCGCGATCAGTTCGGCAAGGGCTCGCTCTATCTGTCCTTTCCCCGTTTGCCGATTTTTTTCAGTGAACAGTTGATCCAGGAAGCTTTGGCTTGAAAACATCGTGTCCTCGCGTTTTGCAATTTTAGTCGTCAAGTTTTTGACGATCCTGACGGAAGACCGTCAGATCCGGGCGATCGTAACGGTCCATTTCTACGGATAACGTCTCAACAGCATGATTCATGCCTTACCGCTGGGGTCTTTTTCGCGGCACGGTTTTCGCTTTGCCAAGGGAATCGCTGCAGGATCGGAAAAATCGTCTATTTCCCAGAGCGGGTTAGTAACAGGAGTTCGCCATGGCGCGCCGTAAGAAAGAAGAGGAATGGGAAAATCATGAACGTTGGCTGGTGTCTTATGCCGACTTCATTACTCTGCTCTTCGCCTTTTTTGTGGTGATGTATGCCATTTCTTCGGTGAACGAAGGCAAATACAGAGTCCTGTCGAAAACTTTGGTATCCGCCTTCAGTGGACAACCCTGGTCACCGGTACCCATCCGCTCTGACGCGGGGCTGTCCCTCAGCCAGACGCCTGTAGAACTGCCCGCCCTGCCTAAAATCGCCGATATGGCGCCCGTTCCTCATGTGCAAAAAGGCCAGGTTTCACCCCAGGCTAGGAACGACCCACAAACACCGCCGCATCCCGCCACCGCCATGCGGCAAATTGAAAAACAAATGGAGACACTGCTTAAACCTTTGATCGCGCAGGGTAGCGTCGCCATTCATCGGAGCAACCTGGGCGTCGTCATCGATCTGAACGCCAAAATCCTGTTTCACTCGGCACAGACGCGGCTCAGCCCGAATGCCACCGCCACTCTGGGGGCTATTGCACAGGTCTTGCGTCAGGTGCCTTACCAGGTCCAGGTAAACGGTTTTACCAACGATCTACCCATTCGCACCGCCCAATTTGCATCCAACTGGGCACTGTCCGCCGCACGTGCAGTTTCCGTAGTGGAACTCTTCATCCAGCATGGCGTGAATCCGCAGAATCTGGTCGCCGCAGGCTACGGCAAGTATCATCCGGTAGCACCCAACGATACGGCGAAGGGCCTCATCATGAATCGACGAGTAAGCATCGTGGTAGTCGCCCCACAGAATCCGAGCAAGGCCGGAACCGATCCGATCATGGCGGGCGCCATTGATCAGCGCGGTTAGATATCAGGAAAAATTCGATCAATGACATCCGACGAGATCAACAAAACGCAAAAGCAGCAGAAGCGCCTCAATCGCGTCATCGTGATCGCTCTCCTTCTGCTGGTCGTCGTCGCCACGGGGGTATACCGGAAACATTCCGAACGACACGACGAAAGCACTCCCAATACCCTTCAATCCAGTGGGGCCAGCGTTTTTTTGAGCCTGCCGCAACCCATAGCGGTAATATCCTCTGTTAACTCCGCCAAACCCACCGCAGCAGTTACCACCCCGACGATCTCAACTCAGTCAGCAACCGCCATCAACACCAGTGCGAATCCAATTGTTTCACCCACGGTTATTGCCAAAGGATCCAGGCGGTCTCCAGTTCGCCAAAAAATTGGCGCAGCCAACCCGCGCCCGACACCCGCCCCAATGCCCGTATTGACTCGTCCCACCCTGACGCAGAAGTCAGCTCCACCCACCCGTAAAGCGCCAACGGCCCCCGCCCCAGCCGTTGACAACACCTGCAGCGACGCTGGCTGGTATGTGCAACTGGGGGCTTTCGGGCGCTCCAGCATGGCAACTGATCTGGCAAAACCGCTCAAAAGCAAAGGCTTCAGCACGTGCATCGGCACCTTGCCACAGAACCATCTTTACCGCGTGTTGGTGGGCCCCGTGCCCAGTCGGATCGCTGCCGATACCGTCACGCAACGCATCGCCAACCTCACCAAACATCAGGGTTATCCCCAATACTGGTCACCCGTCCGCTGATGATCCGGGCGGCGGAGCCCCTTCAGTTTCCAGGCTGTCGTGCCGTATATCTCACACAAGGCCGCAACTGACCAGCAGCGCATTTTTCCTGGAATAGAGTTTGCTTAAAACCATCACAGATTAGAGAGACGTCCGTTGTGCGGACGGCGAGCTCTCGGCAGCCGATCAGAGAGGCTGCCGCTCAAGGAGGAGAAAAGGGGTATATGGGAATAGATCAGGTCGATAAAAGCATTCACATCCTCGTAGTGGACGACTTTTCCACCATGCGCCGGATTGTGCGCAACCTGTTGCGGGAGCTGGGTTTCAGCAATTTTGATGAAGCCGAAGACGGGGTACAGGCGCTGCAAAAACTGCGCAACCGACCCTTCGATTTTGTCGTCTCTGACTGGAACATGCCCAACATGCAGGGTATCGACCTGCTCCGTGCTATTCGTGCAGACGCCCAACTCAAGCATATACCGGTCCTCATGGTCACGGCAGAGGCCAAACGCGAGAACATCCTGGAAGCGGCTCAAGCCGGAGTGAACGGCTATATCGTCAAGCCCTTCACCGCCGACACACTCAAGGAAAAGCTCGACGCCGTTTTCAAACGCCTGCAAGCCGCTCAGGGAGCTCAGTCATGAATAACCATGTGCTGAATCCGGGGCGCCTGCTGAGTGAGGCCGAACTGCTTCTCCGTGAAGGCCTGAAACGTATTGCCAATACGGCAGAAGAAAACCTCTCGAGTGCGCAAAATCCGCTGGAGGAGGCTTTGCGCCTCACTGAAGAGCAGACCATGGTCACCCTGTCGGCCGTTGAGCGTGCCCAGGATGCCGTAAATGACATTCGTAGCGCCCATAACCGCTTTATCGACGAATCGCTCCACCACATCGACGATGCCCTGCTCACCATTCTGACCAGCCAGCAAGGGCAGGATCTTGCCGGTCAGCGGCTGAAAAAGGCCATCACCCTCTTGCAGGCGGTCGAAGAACGTATCCGTCTGACCCTCGCCGAAATCGGCATGCAGGCCAACCCGGACTACGCGCCCCAAGCGGATGACGTTGCGGATTCCGATCCCAGCGTCAATCAAGACGAAGTAGACGCCCTGCTCGCCGAATTGGGGATTTGATCATGGACATGGAGATTTTGCAGGACTACCTTCCCGAAGCCCGCGAGCTCCTCGAAAAAGCCCAGGAAGACACCCTTCGGCTGGAATCTGAACCCGGCAATGACGAAATTTTGGCATCAGTATTTCGGGCCTTTCACACCCTGAAAGGCGGGGCGGGATTCCTGGAAGCAGACCACCTCGTCAGCTGGACGCATCATCTGGAAGACCTTCTGGACAAGCTGCGTTCCCATACGCTGACTATCTCCGCCAGCATGATCGACGCCATCCTCAAGGGCCTGGACGTCATCGATGACATGCTGCAGCAGTTGGCCCACGGCGAAAGTCCGGCAGCCGGGCCTGTGGATCTGGGCCAGGTCATTCAGCAACTCGCCGCTGGTCAAACACCCTATCTGCAGGCCCTCACCGCAGAAACGGACGAGTCCGGCACGGACGCAACCACCTGTTTGTCGACAGATGCCACTCTGATGGCCAGTCAACGGATCACCGTCGACGGTCACAACGGTATTTACATTGAGCGTGCCGATATAAGCAGCCACTCCGCGCCCGGCAGCAGCGACGAAATCAGTGAGGCTGAATTTGAAGCCACCCTCGACGCCCTTTACGGCAATCAGGCCCCCGGTCTGGTCGACCCGCCGGAGCAATTCTGCCCCGCTGGCGACGAGATCAGCCCGGAAGAGTTTGAGCGGATGCTGGATCAACTCCATGGCGGCCAGGCGCCGGGTTATGACGTCCTGGAGCGAACCGCACAGACGCAACCCGCCAGCGCTGCATTTGCGCTTGACCCGCCCGCATCCCGCATCGGTCTTCCAGCCCAGAACCTCCATGCGCAACCGCTGTCCGCAACACCAGCACCCATAGCGAACCCCAGTGCGCGCACGCAGAACATGCCGGAAGCCGCCGACACCACCCTCCGCGTTGACGCGCTGCGCCTCGACGCCGTCATGAATCAGGTCGGCGAACTGGTCCTCCTGCGCAACCGTTTGGCTTCGGCGGTCAGTAGTCTGGGCGAAGAAAACGAGGATATGGCGCGCATTGCCCGTGAGGTGGACCTCACCGTCAACGACATCCAGAGCACGGTCATGCGCCTGCGGATGCAGCCCTGCAAGCGCCTCTTCCAGCAACTGCCCCGCGTGGTACGCGACGCCTCTCGGCAGCTCGGTAAGGAAGTCAAACTCGACATCGTCGGCGAGGAAGTCGAAATCGACAAAACCGTCGTCGATGCCCTCTCCGGCCCCATGACACATTTGATCCGCAATAGCCTCGACCACGGCATTGATCCCTCCGATGTACGCCAGGCGGCGGGTAAACCGCGTAGCGCGACGATCCGGGTAGCCGCCGTACACCTCGGGGACAAAGTACGCATCGAGGTATCTGACGACGGCCGTGGCATAGACCGCCAGTTTGTCACCCAGAAGGCCATCGACAAAGGGGTGATTACGGCGGATCAGGCCGCCCGGCTCTCGGAACAGGAAGCGCTAGAACTGATCTTCCGTGCCGGTTTCTCCACCAAGGATCAGGCTACCGATCTCTCCGGTCGTGGGGTCGGTATGGATGTGGTCAAAGAAACCGTGCGCAAACTGCGCGGGCATCTGGACATTCAGACGCGCCTCGGTCTCGGCACCACGATTGCCATGGAATTTCCACTGACCATGGCGGTATTGCCCGTACTTTACCTGCGTCTGCGTCGGGAAATCTACGCCCTGCCCATCTCCAGTATCGAAAGCCTGCTGGATATTCAGGAAAGCCGTATTCATCGTATGGGTGGTCGCAGCGTTTACCGCGTGGATGGCACCCAGGTCACCCCCATAGTAGACCTCGGCGCCCTGCTCAATGATCGCCCTTTGCGTCTGGGTTCCGAACCCATTGAAGGGGTTCTCACCGAACGTGGCCTTTTCATGGTTTCAGAAGTGCTCGGCAATGAGGACTCGGTGGTCAAACCCATTGATTTTCTCGCCGAGCAAACCTGGTATCAGGGGGCAACCATTTCCGGCAAGGGCAATGTCGTCCTCATCCTTGATCCAGGCGCACTGCTCGGTCATGCCTTGGAGCACCCCAGCACCGGCAAGACGACCCCCGACCGGCGAGGTGCCGCCTGATGGACGTCCAGCGCATCATGCAGGTCGTCGACGCTTCCTTTGCCGCCCGCCAGAGCATCGAAAAATCCCTGCGCGAGATTGATCGCCGGGCCTTGAATGCGATGGTGCTCGTCAAACGTCATGGCAACGCATTGGCCGGCTATGGCGTAGTCGCCCAGGCTTTCCGCGAACGCGCCGCCAGCCTCAAAGAATCCGCGTCGCATCTGCAGGAGACCATTGCACCCCTGATCCACGCGCACATGCGTATTCTCCAGCATCAGCGCTTCGTAACATCGTTTGACACCATGATCCAGGCCATGGCGCAGTATGGACTGGTCTGCGCCAGTCTCAATAATACCCAGTCGCAGTGGCAAAAAATCATCACCCAGGAAGAGACAGATGCGCGGAAGATATTGCTTCGTCTCATCGCCGCGGTGGATGCCCTACAAGAGGGCATTGAGGAACAGGAATATGTGGTCACCAATGGCCGTATCGAAGCGGCTTTAGCAGAAGGCACCGGTGCCCCCCTTATGCGTGTCTCACGCGATATGGGTGAGGCTGTGCGCACCGTGTCCAATGTCATCCGCACTTATCGCCATCAACTGGAGAGCTTAGAGCATGAAAGCAGCACCCATATTTGAAGCAGGCAGCCATCGCTGGTGGATTCTCTATGATCAGGACGAACATCGCGTCATCGACTCCAATGTGTACGTGATGGAATCGAATGGGCAAAGCCTTATCCTCGATCCTGGTGGATTTGAAATTTTTCCGCAGGTTTTCGCTGCCCTTGTCGAGGTAGTGCCGCCAAGCAGTCTGAAAGCGGCTTTTGTTTCCCATCAGGATCCGGATATTGCCTCCAGCCTGCCGCTTTGGCATGGCTGCAATGAGCAGATTCAGTGGCATATCCCCAAGCTCTGGGAGGGCTTTATTCGCCATTATGGCGCTTTGGAGGCGCCCTTGCAGGGCATTCCGGATGAAGGTGGAGATATGCTGATTGGCGGCCGTCGCCTGGAGTTCATTCCTGCTCATTACCTGCATTCTTCGGCAAACTTTCACGTTTATGATCCGGAGGCTAAAGTGCTGTTTTCCGGCGATGTCGGCGCTGCTCTCTTACCGCCAGGACATGGTGCCTGGGTGGATTGTCGCGATAAAACCGGTCGCGCTTTCGAAGAGCACATTACCGAAGCCAAATACTTTCATGAGCGCTGGATGCCATCAAATGCGGCCAAAAAAGACTGGATCAACCGTGTGAGTAAACTGAAAATTGACTACCTTTGTCCACAACATGGCGCCATTTATAGAGGGGATAACGTGCAGCGTTTTCTCGACTGGTTTGATGGCCTGAATGTCGGCACCGCCATTAACGAATAAACATGAGAGTGAGGGAGTCATCAATGAACAGAACAGCATTGGCAGAATACGCCCGCGGGCTGCTGGACCCTCTCTCGAGTCTGGAGATGCTCTGTGAGGCAGACCCCGCCATGGAAAACGCCATATTTTATATGAACCCTGCCGCATTGCGAGCCATGCAGCATCATCACCAGCAACTGAATCCGCTTTTGCGCGGTGCCGACGTGCGTCAGGCACTTGGTCACTCCATCCATCGGTTTCATAAAGAACCGGAACGTATTCGTCAGATATTCCGCAACCTGGCTGCAGGCAGCATTTCTGAGCACAGTTCTGAACTGGAATTGGGTGGAATAACCTTTGCCCTTCACTTTACCGTGATCCGAGACGGCTCCGGCAGCCCGATCGCCTATCACGCCTCCTGGCGGGATTTAACCGGCAGTCGCCGTGTGGATGAGATTTCTGTATCCGTCTCCAAAAACGCAACCGCACATGCCAACACGCTAACCCGGACATCCACAGAAGCGCAAAAGGCAATGGAAACGGTGGGCAAAACATTGCAACACCTAGTCAAGACGATCGAGGAAAATCATCAGGCCTCCGAATCACTCATTCAGCAGGTGGCGGCCATCAGTCTGATTGCCCAGACCATCCGCGAAATTGCCTACCAGACCAATCTGCTGGCGCTCAACGCGGCTATCGAGGCGGCGCGTGCCGGTGAGCATGGTCGCGGCTTTGCGGTGGTCGCCGATGAGGTACGCAATCTCTCCAAACGGGTGCAGGAGGCCACTGGCGAAGTGCAAACCAATATCTCTGCCATCACGAATACCGCGAAAACGATTGATACCGCTTCCCAGAAAAACCAGACTCAGGCGCAGCAGTCTATCGAAGTAACCGCCAGTCTCAACCGCGAGATCAGTAATCTCAGCATGATCGCCGCATCCATGACCATGGAGAGCGCGCGCCAGACTCATGAAATATTTGTACGCCGACTTCAGAATGAAATTACGGAGGGTAGTCATCAGGTACGTCTCGAGGACCTCAAAGATCACCATACCTGCAGCTTGGGGCACTGGTACGATAGCTTCGGTACGCAAAATTTCGGGGCACTGCCAGAATTCGTCGCACTATCAGAACCACATCGCGACTTCCACCAGACCGCCAAGGATTTAATTTCCGCCTATAGCCGCGGAGATCAAGCAACCACCGAGAAGCTTCTGGAACGTATTTTGGTGCTGCGTGATGTGATTTTCCAGAATTTAGACGCACTGTCTGCCGCCACCCAGAAAAATCACCAAGGACCAAACCTATGAGCCAGGTATTACGTGAAGTGGATGAAAGAGCCCAGCTTGCCGGCACTAACAAATTTGAACTCCTGGTCTTTCGCCTCGGCAAAGATCAACAGCTCAACAGCCGTGAGCTTTTCGGCATCAACGTCTTCAAGGTTCGCGAAGCGCTGGTGATGCCAAAAATCACCCCCATGCCCGGTGCGCCCGAGCATGTGATGGGCGTCGCCAACATCCGTGGCCAGATCATCCCCGTGATTGATCTTCCCACCGTGGTCGGTTGCCGTGCCGATGGGCTCAACATCCTGCTGGTTACGGAGTATGAGCGATCCGTTCAGGGCTTTGCCGTAGAAGAAGTCGAAGAAATCATCCGTTTGGAGTGGAGCCGGGTACTCTCCGCTGAAGGCGCTGCCGTCGGCGGTCTGATCACGAGTCTAGCGCGTCTCGACGAGGATGAAGAAACCGCCCGCTTGGCGCTCGTCCTCGATGTCGAGCACATCCTGCGCCAGGTGCTCCCCTCCCGCTTCAAGACTGGCGACGAACTGGTCCAGCATCATATAGTCAACATTCCCCAAGGCGCCGTCATTCTCTATGCGGATGACTCCGGCGTCGCCCGCAACCAGATCGAAAAGACGCTGCGCAGCCTTGGTCTTTCTTTCATCGGTACCAAGACGGGTAAAGAGGCCTGGGACCGCCTGCAACAGCTAGCGCATGATGCCAAGGCAGCAGGCATTCCTTTGCGCGATAAAGTAGCCATGGTACTCACCGACCTAGAAATGCCGGAGATGGATGGCTTCACCCTCGCCCGTAGAATCAAAGAGCATGAAACCCTGCGTGAAATCCCGGTGGTCATCCACTCCTCGTTGTCCGGAACGGCCAACGAATCCCACGCCCACAGCGTCGGAGCCGATGGCTACGTCGCCAAATTCGTACCAGACGATTTGGCCCGCGCCGTCGCCAAGGCCATTCAGCCCAATTAAGAGGACAGCCTCATGCCCGCCGACACCAACTCGTTGATTTCACTGCTTTCCGCCTGTCTGGATGGTGATGCGGATACCGCGCGCCTGATCGCCGATGATGAAGAACTGCAAACCACCGTCGCCCCCATCTGCAATTGGCAGAAAGACCGCCTGCAGCAGAGTTGTCTTGTCCTCGACCACCAAGTCACGGCGCTGGAACACGCTGCCGAGGGTCATCTGCTTGGCATCGACTTCCATCAAGATCTTGAAATGGCTCAGGGGGAGGCCGAGTCTCTCCAAACCCAGGCGCACGCCGTCGTTGTGGCGGTCCGCAGCACCGCCGAGAGTATTGCCGAAAACCAGGACCTCTCCGAAAACACGCTACGCGAGGTACAGATGGGCAATGAACGGCTATCTGAACTGATCGGCGAAATGGATCTCGTCGAGCAGACGGTGACCGCCATGGGCAAAACCGTACAGGCTTTTTTACAGCAGACCCGCAACATCAGCAGCCTCGCCGCCAAAGTGCAGGAGATTGCCAAGCAGACTAATCTGTTGGCCTTGAATGCCGCCATTGAGGCGGCACGCGCGGGTGAGCACGGCCGCGGCTTTGCAGTCGTCGCCGATGAAGTCAAAAAGCTCGCCCAAAGCTCCGCGGCTGCAGCTGTGGACATCCGCAGCTCGGCGGTCACCATCAACGAGGGTGCTGGCCAGGTCGAATCGGGAGTGGCAGCCAGCATCGCTCACCTCCGCCGCGGTGGCGATTCACTGGAAACCGTTGCCGAAGTGCTCGGTATGGCCAATCAAGCCGCCCAAAAATCACGGGGCAACCTGGGGGACATCCTTAACGGCAGTACTCGGGGAGTCGCAGCCGCTGACGCCATGGGCAGTCACATGAACGCCTTACAACAGTCCATGGATCGTTTCACCGCACAATTCGGTCAAATTCAGAACTCTCTGGATACGGTTCGCGGGCAACTCGCTCAGGCCAGTGAGGCAGCCGTGCAGGGAGAAGCGGCACTGGCTACCCGCCTAACCATCGCCAAGGCGGATCACGTCCAGTGGGTCGCCCACATTTTAGAGCGGATCCGTACCAACAATACCGCCATCTCTCCGACCGAGCTTTCCGATCACCGCCAGTGTCGCCTCGGAAAATGGATGGACAGCATGGCACAGAGTGAATTGGCGCAGTTGCCGGAGTTTGTGGCCGTACAGCAAGTACATCCCCAGATCCATAAACTTGGCCTCGCCATCATTGCCTCCCTGCAAAAGGGAGATGAAGATGCCGTTCGCAAGGGTGCCGGACAGATCAAAAGCCTCAGTACCATGGTACAGCAGCAACTTGACAAGCTTCGCGGCCGCATCATGAGCCGCTGACCCGTGTAGCCGGAGGAAAATTCAGTTATGGCGCGCAAAGCCAAAAAAAATGGCCGAATAAAGCCCTGGGCAATCACCTGGGTTTTGACCATTCTCGCAATGCGTAGCGACTTTCTCGCCAGCCCTGAATTATCAGGTAGCGGCAGCCCCTTCTGGATCCCTATCGGCCTAGAGACTCTGCGCTTTATGGTGCTCTGGTTTGCCGCCCACGTCATCGTTCACACCATTTTCGGCGCATGGGATATGTTTGCCGAAGGTCGTGAACTTTAGTCTGCAGCAATCCAATTTGCCGCTTCAGCAAATTCTTCGTTGGAAAAGACTCTGACCGGACAAGGCATGGCAAAACCGAAAAGGCGTGTTGCACCAGCAATCCAGCCCTCGTCCGTGACAACTGCAATCCGTTCCCATGCCTTGCGATGAGCAAATCCCACCTCCATGTCGTCCCACTAGGATATCGGTCGGTCGACGCCAGGCGTCTTGAGGGCGGCCAGTAGCGTGTGCAGCGCCGGTTGATCCTTGTCGTCGCGCACAGGATATAATCCGGTAGCAGCATTTCAACGGAACCATGTCGCCACGTGGCCAGGATTTTGCCTGGCACGCTGGCTGGGTTACGCTAGCCGGAAAGCAGCCCATGGGTGTCCAGCACTACCCGCAATGGCTGGAGGCGGCTGAGTGCAAATTTACCGTGGTTTGGGTCTCCTCTAGTCAGACCGTTAGGATGAATATATATTGATCCAGGGTTCCATACGCACAGCTTCTGTAGAACAGGCTGAAGTGCAGTCCCTTGGACCGGAGGGCTTTATGCAATCAGCTAATCAACACTCATACTTTCAAAACAACTGGGATGCACTGCCGTCCAGAGACAGGCAGAAAAACGCGCGCGCGAAGCCGTTCGTCGTTATCGTGGACGACCAGTCCACCGGTCGCAAGATACTGGAGAGGCTGGTGCTCAGCATTACACCAGAACTGCTGGTGGAGAGTTTCACTGATCCTCACAAGGCCCTGGAGCGGATACACAACCAAACGCCGGACCTCATCCTTGCGGACTACAAAATGCCAATCATGGACGGGTTGGAATTTACCAAGCGCGTCCGCGCCATTCCTGCATGCGGCGATGTACCGATTGTAATCGTCACCGTAGTCCAGGATATCCAAGTCCGCTACAAAGCCCTAGAGGCTGGAGCTACGGATTTTCTCACCCGACCGGTAGACCAGTATGAGTGCCAAGCACGTTGTCGTAATCTGCTCGCCTTACGAAAGCAGCAGAAGATTGTCAAAGACCGAGCTAATCATCTGGAAAATCAAGTGGTTTTGGCGACGGAGCAGATCCGCGGAAGGGAACGGGAAACGCTCCTTATTTTGGCTCGGGCCGGTGAGTACCGCGATCATAATACCGGCAATCATGTCATGCGCATGGCCACCTATACCCGCGTGGTGGCCGAGAAGCTTGGTTTCGCCGAAGTGAGGTGTGACGAAATTGAGTTGGCCGCACCGCTGCATGATATTGGCAAAATCGGCATACCTGACTCCATCCTCCTGAAGCCTGGCAAGCTCACGGAGGATGAGCACCTGTTGATGCAGGCGCACCCTCTCATCGGCCATGAAATATTGAGTGGGAGCCAATCCCGTTTTATCCAAATCGGGGCAATAATTGCTATGGGCCATCATGAAAAATTCGACGGCAGCGGCTATCCCAAGCGATTGCGAGGGGCGGAGATCCCGCTGGAAGCGCGCATCGTCGCGGTGGCAGACGTGTTTGACGCCCTGACTTCGGCGCGCCCGTACAAGGCGGCTTGGCCGTTCGATGAGGCCGTTGCTTATATGCGAGATCAGGCAGGTCGTCACTTTGATCCCCTCTGCGTGCAGGCATTTCTCAGCCAGCTAGACGAAATCCGTGCAATCGGGCAGCGGTTGCGCGATCCCTCACCCCAGGGAAACACCGACTCATTGCCCGCCGATGCGGACATGTGAAGCTGGCGCAACCCACCCTGGCCGCCCCTGTGGATCCATCGATGTCCGATACTCAGATGCCCGAAGCAAATGATCTAGCCATCCGTCAGGTGGGCCTCTTCCGGGCCCTCTCAGGCCGACTATCCCGGCGGACCGATAGTGAGCATGAGCAGGCGATTGTGCGAATGGTGATCGGCCTTCTGGTTTATATCTATATATTTTCCTCCGCGTATGTCAGTTTGCTCAAAAATCCCGGACATCTTTTCACTCTGCAGATTTCGGCAATTATTTTCATAGCCTTTTCAATAATTTTGTTTATTTCCATCATCGTCTGGCCGGGCGAATCTCCCTGGCGGCGTATCTTGGGCATGAGTGGTGACCTCGGCGGTATATCTTTCCTGATCTCTCAGAGCGATTACCAGTCGGGGGTTCCGCTGCTCGGAATCTATCTTTGGGTCACCATGGGGAATGGTTTCCGATACGGCCTCAATTATTTGTTTCTTGCCACCATTATGAGTGTTGCCGGCTTCACTGCCGTGCTGTTCACCAGCAATTTCTGGTCCTCTCATTTCACATTCTGGGTGGGCGGGTTAATCATGTTGGCCGCCCTCCCCACGTATATGGCTGCCCTGCTGGCCAAACTAAATGCCGCCATCGACCGCGCAAACGAGGCCAACAGGGCCAAATCTCAGTTTCTCGCCAAGATGAGCCACGAGCTACGCACCCCATTGAATGGCGTCATCGGAATGAGTGATCTCCTCTTGGAGACCAGCCTGAACGAGGAACAAACGGGGCTCGCCCGCATCATTCAGGCATCAGCGCATACCCTGCTGGAATTAATCGAGAACATCCTGGATATTTCCAAGATCGAGGCGGGTCGTCTCGCCATCGAGCAAACCGATTTTGATTTGCATGCCCTGGTGAATCAAACGCTCAAGACACTAACGACCGCAGCCAGCAAAAAGGGGCTGAATCTGGTCAACCACATTGTGCCAGAGACGCCCTTCCTGCTGCGCGGTGATCCCCGCCACCTGCGTCAGGTGCTGATCAATCTTACCGGTAACGCCGTCAAGTTTACGGATAGAGGTCGTGTGGAGGTAAGTATCCGCCCCCTTTCCGTCACGCCTGACAAGGCCTGGCTCCGCTTTGATATCAGCGATACCGGCCCCGGCATTCCAGAAGAGGCGCAGGCGGGCATCTTCGAGCCTTTCGTTCAGGCGGATGCATCCATCCAGCGCCATTATGGCGGCACTGGTCTAGGCACGGCCATCGCTAAGGAACTGGTCGAGAAGATGGGGGGCCGCATCGGTTTCCATAGCCTTGCCGGCTCGGGTTCCACCTTCTGGTTCGAGTTGCCTTTCCTGGTTCGCGATACAGCCTGGATTCAGGATACAAGCGACACCTATTCCCTGCCCGATACCCGTGTGCTGATCGTCGCTGGTGGCACGCTAGCCGGGGACCTGCAGGAAGCCCTCACGACGTGGAACCTGAAGAGCGACCTTGTGAGTAGCTCCGCACGGGCCTTCTCGCGGCTTGTTGAGGCCAACGAGCACGGCATACCCTACCGAGTGGCCCTGGTGGAGCGCCGCCAACTGGAGTTGGCGGCGGATCAATTCGCAATCGCGGTGCGGGCGGAGTCTCTCCTGCAGCAGATATCCCTGGTGCTGGTCGAGGAAGGATCAGGGCAAGAGGACGAACGGTTCCTGCGCGCCGGGTATTCATCGGTTCTGCATGCCCCCCTCGACAGAACGCTGCTCTTTAATGCGCTGCATGCCGCCAAAGCCGAGCATGACATGCCCGAGAACGTGGTCCCGCTGCTGGAGTACTACCAGCAGCGAAGCAGCGCCCGATCCCTGAACATCCTCGTTGCAGAGGACAGCGTGGTAAATCAGAAAGTAATTCAGGGAATACTCAAACACGCCGGGCACAGTGTACATCTGGCGACCGATGGCGAGGAGGCGCTAGATATCCTGGCACACGAGGGCCCTTCTTTTGACATGCTGATTTTGGACATGAACATGCCCGGAATGAACGGGCTGGACGTCTTGAAGGCATACCGGTTCATGGAAACCGCAACACCCGCCCCGGTCATCATCCTAACGGCCGACGCGACCCGTGAATCCATGGAGTCCTGCCGCCTCGCTGGTGCAAGCGCCTATATCACCAAGCCGATCGACTCCAGGCATTTGCTCGATACTATTGCACAGATCGACGAAAAACGTCAGGAAGTAAGCAAGAACAACGTCATGCATCCGACAAGGGTACGGAAAATTACCCAAGCCATAGTAGATGAACAGGCCTTATATGCGCTCAGTCAGTTAGGGGGGGATGATTTCGTAGGCGATGTAACGAAGGGTTTCATCCAGGATGGTCATCATCTCATAACCGAGATTCAAAAATCGGTGGCGCAACGGGACTACCTACACTTTCAGGATATGGTCCACGCGCTCAAGGGCAGCGCCGGGCAACTCGGATGTACGCTCCTGGCGCTGGCTTGCAGTGAGGCCGAGAGATTGAAGCCTTATGACCTCGGATCGCCAAAAGTGGAATCCCTGACGAGAAAGATCAGCAGTTCATTTGATAGCACCTGCATCGCTCTGACCACTTA
Organism: Acidithiobacillus sp.; assembly: GCF_023255755.1. Taxonomy (GTDB): domain Bacteria; phylum Pseudomonadota; class Gammaproteobacteria; order Acidithiobacillales; family Acidithiobacillaceae; genus Acidithiobacillus. The sequence continues at coordinate 26,791 of NZ_JAGDVS010000121.1, forward strand.
CCTCGATAGCCAGCGCGATGCGGTAACCTAATTAACCTAATGTGTCTAAGGGATTATCTAAGCCCCGCTATGCCGCGCCTTGATGCTTTGCCGACTGCCTGGCAACAAGCCTCTCCATCATCCGCAGATCTCTCGCTTCCAGGCGCAATGCGGCATCGACCCAAATCTCTCCGACTTTTATCAACTCTTCGTAAGTGACCGGGCTACACAGGTCCTTTACCTTGCGCAAGGCCCGATACCCGTTTTTAGCCCGGTTTTCTTTCTGAATATAGTCATACACGGCGCGCTCCCCGTGGTTATCCTCAGCGAGGATATCGACCACTCCCATATCATACAACTCCTCAGCGGTATAAATCCTGCCGCTCAGGATCATACGCTCGGCACTGGCTATACCGACCTTGCGGGACAGAAGACTATATGCCCCCATGCCGGGGAATAGATTGAAGAGGATCTCAGGCATGCCCATTTTGGCGCTGCGTTCCGCTATCAGAATGTTGCTAGATAGGGCACCCTCGAACCCGCCTCCCAACGCGTCCCCCTGGACCAGAGAGATGGTGGTTATATCCTGATCGAGATGGCAAATATTGGCATGCAAAACCTTTATGCAGGAGGTGGCATAGCGCAGGAGCCCGTTTCGATCTTTTGATTGAATGAGCGTCCTGAATAGATTCAAGTCTCCCCCCAAATTAAAAACGCCGGGAACATCGGAGGCCCATGCAATATAGCATGTTTTACGGCCTTCCGATGACGTATTTTGAGAAACTACTGTTCCGTGAAAACGGCTGATCTCGTCCAGCAATACCGGGGTAAAACAGGGGCGCGGCGAAGCGTGCATGAAGCACCACATCAACTGATACTTTTCATCATAAAAGGTGCTCAGTTGACTGTAAGAGGCACGCATGGGTTCGGTCAACTGCGCGGAGGGTTGAAGCATGCTGTTCATGGGGTTCTCCTATAAACTTCGAATGATGTTGAGATGGAGTAATGAGGTGCGATGGCACCCCCACCCAATTTCGCCAAAGTGGAGACCGTTATCAAGAGCCGCGCCCTCCTGGCGCCTGTCGAAAGCGACATCATGAATCTTGTTGTGGGCAGTAGGAAGCCGTACCCAAAGGGACTCTGGCTGGAAGGTGGCTAATGCGCGAGGTGGAAAGCCTGCGGGCGCTCCTGGAGCGCGCACGGTGTCAGAGCTGGAAATGGAGAATCAACAACTCCGCAAGGAACTGGCAAAAATGCGGATGGAGCGGGATATCGTAAAAAGGCGGCTGCGTACTTTGCCAGGGAGTCGCTGCAAGGCACGCGCTCATGACGGCATCGAAGCGCTCACCAGGAAGATGAGCGCCTGAAAATACTGAGGCTAACCCATTAGTTTCCCTTTGTTGGCATCGAGAAACGCGGCGGTGACTTTCGATTCGCCCGCTTCCTTGGCGGCCTTCTCGATTTTAGCCTTAGCCATGTTACGCACGAAAAAAGGCATCTTCTCCAAGCGTTGCAATGCGTCTTCGTCCCAGGGTAGCGTCTGTTCGCTCATTCGTTGGCTCCTTCATCAGGTGGGGGTTCGCGCTTGCGCGCACGGCATTGAGGCCATCATCAAGTCGTCTGCGCACCTGGCCATGGCGCGCTTAACGGCCACCTCGGCGTATCGCGGAGGTGATGTTTGTACATATTTTATGGGCTTGCTAGCGGGATGGCAAGCCGACGGAGCCGGACTGCGGCAGAAAATCCTTGCGGGTGGACAACAAGACTAGCATGATTGTCGCCATGCTTCATGCAGTGAACGGTGAGATGGCGCCGCCCATTAAACTGGACTCCCAGTTACCGGCTTGAAATAGCCAGGAACTACGCTAGAGTTATAAATATGAGCCATATCGCCAATGGGCTTCCATGCCGTCATCGAGCGAAATGGGTGTGGTCCAGAGATCTTCTTTCACGTCGGGGGTAAGTTATGCATAGATTTGTGTTCGCATTGGTTTTTGTAATCCCGCTTTCGGGCTGGGTAAATACCGCGGCAGCAGCCGAATCGGTCACCATCAACCTCAAAGCCCAAAATAATTCCGGGGAAAATGGTACTGCAACGCTTATACCGGAGGGCACCAGGACCAAGGTGATCATCAACCTCCCCCACGCGCCTACCGGCATCGCCCAGCCGGCGCATATCCATCCGGGAACCTGCACCAATCTCAATCCCCACCCGAAATGGCCTTTGGCGAACGTCATAGACGGCAAGTCCGAAACCGTTGTGCCGGTGCCCTTGTCCACGATCCAGGCAGGAACCTATGCCATAAACGTGCACAAGAGCAAGGAGCGGATGGGAATCTATGTCTCTTGCGGCAACATCCCTCTGACCCACGCGAAACAAGAGGGCAACGTGGGTGGCTACTGAATGTAAAAAAACGAAGGTTCTCCGCTTTATATTGCGCCGGCCACATGACAGGGATGGCAAGCAGTAGCGACAAGCCAATGATTCAAAAAAGCAGTTACGTCCCGGCCAGGACAGAAATCACCCCATCGGATAACCACGGTGATTGGATAACTTGAGCGCCGATATGGCTATGGCCTGCAAATCAGTTTTCAGATTTTTCTGGTACTTCTCGCCGTGGCGACCATGCTATTGCTCATCGCCACCCGCACCTATCCCCGCGATGTGGCTACCGCACTTTTCTCTGAGCACCCCAGCCATTCGTAACTGCGAACGACGGTCCATCTTATGGCCGTCTGTAGCCATTCAGGCGTTTTTATCCCGACGTCCAGTACGTTTTACGTCTCGGCCAGCAGTGCATCAAGCCGTGGCTTCTGGTGGGCAAATGTGCCCCATAGCGCCTCGCCCGCGATCACCGTGATCGGCGCGACCCGCACACCGTAGCGTGATTTGGCTTCCTCCGCCACGCCGGGAGCAGTCACGTCGCGCTCCTCGTAAGCAACATCATGTGCTTCGAGGTAACGGCGCACGGCAGCGCAGTCGGGGCAGCCAGGACTGGTGTAGAGCAGTACAAGATCAGACATGACGGTCGGTGTGCGGGGCCTCAGCCCCGCACCTCCGCCGCATAGCCTTCTTCCTTGACTGCAGCAATCAGTGCGGCGGTGCTCGCCTGGCCATGCACCACGGCTTCTCCTGGCTCCAGTGTGACGTCCGCCTTTTCCACGCCAGGCACGCCTTCCAACGCCTTCGTCACGGCCCGCACGCAGTGCCCGCAGGTCATGCCGGTGATCTTCAGATTGATATCGCTCATGGGTTTTCTCCTGTTGGGGACGGCCGCTGACCGCCTACATACAAGCTACTCTGCGCCCATGATAAACATTAAAGACCAGTGTAATGTCAAGAGGGTCTTTGAAGGGGATCCATTGTAAAACTTAGCGCCTGCAGTGAAGCTGGCCGGGTGACGCAACGGGCACAGATGAACCGCCCCGCGTTTATCGGAAGCTATTGATTTTGGATCAGGCGGCGATACTATGATTGCTTTCCGGTAGTAGCGGAGGGGCGATCGGCAATACTTTGCCATTCGGCTCGACCCCATGCGATGGATAGAGAGGTGACGCCATGGATAAAGGCAAGAAACATCTCATCGTCGGCAACGACAAGCGCAAGCTGCG
>NZ_JAGDVS010000079.1:0-3431 GCF_023255755.1 Acidithiobacillus sp.
ATTCATCACCGCTTTGCTCAGCATACTCATTCCCTGGCGGGTAGCCACCGCCCTGACCCGACCCCTCAACGATTTTCGTCGTGCCGTGGAGGATATTGGCGCGGGTAAACTGACGAATGTCGCCAGTGAAGGCCCCCAGGAGCTCCGCGATCTCGCCCGCAGCATTGAAAGCATGCAGGCGCGGCTGCGGGAAGAAGAACGTTTGCGACACGAACTCCTCAGCCAGGTGTCTCACGAGTTGATCACTCCGCTGGCCTCGGCGCGCTCTGGCAGCGAACTCCTGCTCAGTGAGCGCATCGGCCCGCTGTTACCGCGGCAGCACGAAGTGCTCGAAATCATCGTCCGTCAGGTCAAGGAGTTGTACGCCGCCATTCAGGAAATGCTGGACATGCACGCCCTGCAAGCGCGTTCCCTGGATTTTTCACCGCAGGATATCCCTATTACCGAAGTGCTGGTCGACCTGCAAAAACGTATGCAACCGCTGACCGATAAAAAAAATCAGATATTAGATTGTAACGGAGTGAAGGAACTCAGCGTCTATGCAGATCCCCAGAGACTGCGCCAGATTCTGACCAATCTGGTCAGTAACGCCCATAAATACAGTCCGGCGGGCGGCCGGATCGAGGTTCGCGCAACGGCACAACAAGGGGGCATTCTCTTTAGCGTTGGCGACAACGGTCCCGGCATCCCCGAGGCCCTGCTGGAACGGGTCTTTGAACGCTTTTATCAGGTGCCGGTCAGCAACAGTCTGCCCCGCGGCACGGGTCTGGGCCTTGCGATTACCCGCGAGCTGGTGGGCGCCCAAGGCGGCTGGATCCGGATGCACAATCGCTCCAGCGGTGGTCTCTGCGCCGAAATCTGGTTGCCCGCAGCGCGCAACGTCGGAGCCATTTGATGCGCTGGATCGCTCACGTCTTTCCGATCCTCGCCACGCTCGGTCTCTCCGCAACGCTGAGTGCCTGCGCACGACTCACGCCACAGACAGCCCCACCGCCCCCTCTGCCCAGCGCAACACGCAACACATTGCTCAGTGATCTCGCCCACTGTGGCGTGCCCACATCCGCCGCTTGCGCGCGCATCCATGTGGCGTTAGCCAATGGTTATCTGAGTGGCGGGCCGCTGAATGGTACGGCTTTGGGGAATGCGGCGCGAGAGTTGGGGCTCGCGGCCCAGAATAACGAAGTGGCGGCCGAAACTTTCCCTCTGCGTCGTGTTGTCCACGCTCTGCAAGAGCACACCGCCACCAAGGACGCATGTATAGCCAAACTCAGACTGGCCCAGGCACGATCCGCTACCGCACAAGCACAATCCGCTGCCGCGCAAGCACGCCTGAATCGCCTGGAAAATCTCCTCCGCGAACATGCCGCAAAATCTCTTGACCACCACGTTCTCAAGCAGCCCTAAGATGCCCCAACCTACCCCCACTATACTCACTGTTGACGACGATCCCGACTTTCTGCGTCTGCTCGGCCTCTGGCTGGAAAGTGAGGGATACCATGTCCTGGCCAGCAGTGATCCCGCACAAGGCATGCAGATCTTGCACAAGGACAAGCCCGATCTGGTCATCACCGATCTGCGCATGCCGGGCATGGACGGGATGGCCGTGCTAGAGGCGGTGCAGGCGCTTGACCCTGATCTCCCCGTCATTCTGCTCACCGCCCACGGCAGCATCCCCAATGCGGTGGCAGCCATGCGTGCACAGGCGTTCGGGTATCTCAGCAAGCCCTTCAGTAATGAAGAGTTGCAGGAGTTGACCAAGGCCGCGCTCGCGCAGCGCCGCGCCGGGCAGGAAACCCGTAAGCTGCGGGCCGCATTGCGCGAACAAGCCGGACAAAGCATCCTTCACCGCAGTCCCATCATGGCCGCGCTGGTGGATGAACTGGCGCGCATTGCCAGCTCGAAGGCCAGCGTTTTCCTTTCCGGGGAAAGCGGCTCCGGCAAGGAACGTGTCGCCCGCGCCATCCACGACACCAGCCCGCGCCGCGACGGCCCATTCGTTGCGGTCAATTGCGGTGCCATTCCCGCCGAACTGGCGGAGAGCGAACTCTTCGGTCATGTCAAAGGCGCCTTCACCGGCGCCACTCAAGACCATGCCGGATTGATCCGCAGCGCCAGCGGCGGCACCCTCTTCCTCGATGAAATCGCCGACCTGCCTCTCACCCTGCAGGTCAAGTTGCTCCGCGTCCTTCAGGAAGGCACTCTGCGTCCCGTCGGCGCAAAAATGGAGACGACTGTCGACTTGCGGGTCATCAGCGCCACCCATCAGGATATTCACACCCTTACCGCCGACGGTGCCTTCCGCGAGGACCTTTACTATCGTCTGCATGTCATCCCGCTGCGAGTCCCCAGCCTGAGTGAAAGGGCGGAAGACATCCTGCTGCTGGCCCAGTATTTTCTAGATCGGGAAAGTCAGCGCATGAACCGCGATATTCTGGGCTTCAGTCCCGAAGCCCTCGACAAGTTGATGCAGCGGTCCTGGCCCGGCAATGTCCGGGAGCTCGAGAATGCCGTCACCTTTGCCGCGGCGGTCACCGAAAAAGGCTGGGTCGCTGCCGATGCCATCCCCGACACCGGTCGCCAGGGCGGCCAGAGTGCCTTCCCTCCCCTGCAGGATGCCAAGGCCGCCTTTGAGCGTACCTATCTGGAAAATCTGCTGCGCGCCACGGATGGCAACATCTCCCGCGCCGCGCGCATAGCCGGCCGACACCGGACTGATCTTTACAAACTGATGCGTAAACACAGTCTGGCTCCACAGCTTTTCAAGGGCCTGGAGGACCGGAATGAGGAATAGCGATGGTGCAGGTGCTTTGCCCCCATCACCGATCTTGCTATGCTGAGCCTACTTTGACTCCGTCAACGGCCCGATGACACTACCCGTTCCGATCGCGCAGAAATCACTCTTCCAGCGTATCCACCTCCGCCGCTGGTTCGCTCAGGGTTTGCTCATCTCGCTGCCCATTGGGCTGACGGTTTACGTGGTGTTGTGGATAGGCGGCTGGCTGAACAACCTATTTGAGGCACCGATCAGGGCGCTTTTTGGCGTCGACATCCCCGGCCTGGGCTTGTTGCTGACCTTGATGATTATTCTTGGTGTCGGTTTCCTCGCCTCCCATGTCCTGACCGCCTGGATTTTTGAGAAACTGAACACCGTACTCGGACGCATTCCCGTACTGCACAGCCTCTACAGCACTATTCACGAAACGGTAGGCTTGCTTTTTGGCGGGACGGACCGTGGTTTCCGTAGTGCCGTACTGGTTCGCCAGGGCGGCGACATGGGTTATCTCATCGGCCTGGTTACGCGCGACACCCTCAGCGAACTGCCCCGGTTGCCCGAGGAATGTATCGCGGTGTTTATCCCCATGAGCTACGGCATCGGCGGCTTCACCTGCCTCGTGCCACGCGACAAAGTCATCCCCCTGCCCGACCTCACC
>NZ_JAGDVS010000079.1:3441-5671 GCF_023255755.1 Acidithiobacillus sp.
ACCTCACCCCGCAACAAGCGCTGCGCTTCGCCATGGCGGGCGGGGTGGGGGGAGGGAAGGCCATCCGCGATAAGCTGGGTGCCGGTACTGAAGCAAGCAGAGAGACAGCACCGAGCCATTCTGACCCAGACCGGTGATAACTCCATTCCGTGGGCGCTTTGCGGCAAGCCCACAGTCTTCGTTATACTCGCGTCACAACATAAGGAGATGAAGCATGGCTGAAGTCCGCAAAGCAGTCTTCCCCGTGGCCGGTCTGGGCACTCGTTTTCTCCCGGCCACCAAGGCCAGCGCCAAGGAAATGATGCCTGTCGTGGACAAGCCACTCATTCAGTATGCTGTGGAGGAAGCCATCGCCGCAGGCTGCGACCAACTCATTTTCATCAGCGGACGCGGCAAGCGTGCCATCGAAGACCACTTCGACGTTTCTTACGAACTGGAAATTGAGCTGGAAAAACGCGGCAAGGTGGCTTTGCTGGAACAAGTGCGGAGCATCCTGCCCAGCCATGTCAGCACCATTTTTCTACGCCAGCCCTACCCGCTTGGACTCGGGCATGCCGTGCTTATGGCCCGCCCGGTGGTGGGTGACGAACCCTTCGCCGTGTTGCTGGCTGACGACCTCATGCTCGGCGAACCACCCGTGCTCGCGCAAATGGTGGAACAATACCGCCGCTATCAGGCGGGCATTCTCGGCGTTGAAGAAATTGCGCGGGAGCATTCCACCCGCTACGGCGTAGTCGACGCGCGGCCCTGGGATGATCGTATTTACCAGATTAGTGGCATCGTCGAAAAGCCTAAGCCCGAGAATGCGCCCTCTAATCTGGGCGTGGTGGGGCGCTACATCCTCCCCGCGCGGGTGTTTCACTTTCTGGAACAAACTCAACAAGGCGCGGGTGGCGAGATTCAACTGACGGATGCCATCGCCCACCTGTTGAAAGAGCGGCAGGTGCTGGCCTATCTTTTTTCCGGGCGGCGCTTTGATTGCGGCGATAAGCTTGGCTACCTGAAGGCGACCATCGCCTTTGGCAAGTTACACCCCGAGGTAGGTGCCGATTTCACCCGGTACATGGACAGCCTTTGCGAACCCCTCGCCCCGGATGAGGCATTCCCGTGACCCCCTTCATTCTCTCCGAACGGGGCGCTATCATCGCCCGTTTCCCCGAGGAGCACAGGCATCCATGATCATCATCGACGGAGTTACCGAAAGCGGTGGCAAATTCCGCCCGTCCGCCTGGGCGGAGATGCTCATTGAAGGAGTCGGACTCGCCCATTTCGGCGCCGACCACAAGATTCATTACCTGCCCCTCATTGAACCCGCCACTATCAATGGCAACGCCGCCATTATCATAGACGAGAGCCTGGAAGAGATTCGCCCGGAGGCCTTTGCTGAAATCATGCGCTTCGCCGCCGAAAATCGCCTCCAGGTGCGGCATGAAGAAGGCAGCATCGCCGATCGCCGGGTACAGCAGCCCACCCGCCGCCGCCACCAGACCCAGCGCCCACACTCCTGATGGCAGAACGTCCGTCCGCCTCCGCCCGTCTGCGTTTTACCTGGATACTCGGCATCGTCATTATTGTCTATGGCGCCCTGGCCATCGCCCTGAGCATCCACGTCATTGACCTGCAAAGCGGCGTACGTGCGGACCTCTATGTCGCCTTACAGAAGCTGGATCAACTGCATCGGGAAGCGTTGTCCCAGGCGACCAGTGCGCAGGAACGCCAAACCATAGAAACCGCCTGGCGCAACGAACGCGCCTTCGCCGCAGCCTCATCGCAACAAGCCCGACACGTGGCAGGGACGCTGATATCGCGCCTGAATCAGGAATATCCCACCAATGCCTGCGGCCGCAGTGGCCCCTCTTTCATCGCCGCCAATGCGCTCCCCGCTCAGCATGCCTGTATGGTCGCCATAGGGAGCAAAGGTAATGACGTTCAGGCCACGGCCTATGACACGCAAGGCATTGCCATGGACAACTTTTATGAATACCTCTATGCCCCCACCGGTCGCTCAGGCTGAGGGTACAACACCGCCCCCTGCCTGGGTCCACCGTAGTTACCGGGATTGGTTGAATTGCAGTATGCAGTCACATGGCTATCGCTTGCACGCTGAAATAGGGCCTCACGATCAGAGGTCACGAACCTTGGCATGGCTTGGCAAATCCACTCCACGACTGCCATAGACTGAAAGCGGACTTTCGGTTAACTCAGTAAGTGCCTGGAGCTGACTGATTGG
>NZ_JAGDVS010000191.1 GCF_023255755.1 Acidithiobacillus sp.
GGTCTATGGGTGAATGACTGTCGGAATGACAGACAGTTGATGACTTACAAGAAAGCCAAGGTCGAGGTCGGCGTGCAAGTGGTGGAGCGCTGGATTCTGGCGCGGTTGCGCCACTTCCAGTTTTTCTCGCTGCTGGAACTCAACAGGGAAATCCGCCGCCTGCTGGAGGACCTGAATCAGCGCCCCTTCAAACGATTACCCGGCAGTCGTAAAAGTACCTTCGAGGCCCTGGATCGGCCCGCCCTCAAGCCTCTGCCAGTGCAGGATTATGCCTTTGCGGTCTGGAAGTCCGCCAAGGTCAGCATCGACTATCACGTGGCGTACCAGGGGCATTTCTACTCGGTCCCCTACCGCCTGGCCGGGGAGCGGGTGGACCTGCGGGTCAGTGCCCGGGCCGTGGAGATCTTCCATCAGCAGCAACGGGTGGCCAGCCACCTGCGGGAGACGGATCAGGGTCGCTACACCACCCTGACGGAACACATGCCCAAAGCCCATCAGCGGCACAGCGCATGGACGCCGGGACGGCTACTGAACTGGGCGCTGTCCATTGGTCCTGCGACCCGGGACGTGGTGCGCTGGCAGTTGGAGAGCAAACCCCATCCCGAGCAGGGCTATCGTTCCTGCCTGGGCCTGCTCAGCCTCTCCCGTCGCTATGGGAAAGCCCGCCTGGACGCCGCCTGTTTCCGGGCACTGAAGGTGGGGTCCCCGACCACCCGTAGCGTCCAATCCATCCTGGAGCAGGGGTTGGATCAAAACCGGGAATCCTCCCCCAAAACATCCCCTCTGCCCGAGCACGACAATATCCGCGGACCCCGCTACTACCATTGAACAGGAAGAAAAATCGAATGTTACAGCAACCCACTCTGAATGCCCTGCGCCAACTCAATCTCCACGCCATGGCCGAAGCGCTCGACGAACAATGCCGTCTCCCGCAAGTGCAGGATCTGCCCTTCGAGGAGCGTCTGGGACTCCTCATCGACCGTGAACTCTGTGCCCGGGACCAGCGCCGCCTGACGCGCCTGCTGAAGCTGGCCCATCTCAAGCAAAATGCCTGCGTGGAAGACATCGACTATCGCGGTTCCCGGGGACTGGATCGATCCCAAATCGCGGCGTTGATCCAGCACACCTGGGTTCGTCAGGGGCATAATCTGCTGATCACCGGCGCCACCGGTACCGGTAAAACTTGGCTGGCCTGTGCGCTGGGGCATCAGGCCTGTCGTCAGGGCCTGAGCGTGCGTTATCTGCGCTTACCACGTCTGTTTGAGGAACTCCGGATTCGTCACGGTGACGGCAGCTTCGGGCGTTATCTCAGCGCCCTGGCCAAGGTCGATCTGATTATCCTGGATGACTGGGGACTGGCCCCCATGGGGGCGGAAGGCGTTCGGGACCTGCTGGAAATCATCGATGACCGGGTGAACCAACGGGCCACGCTGATTACCAGCCAGTTACCGGTCAACCACTGGCACGAATATCTGGGTGAACCCACTGTGGCCGATGCCGTACTGGACCGGCTGCTGCAAAGTGCGCACCGACTGGAGCTGAAGGGGGATTCTCTGCGGCGTCACCGTGACGGGCGCGACACCCAAAAAGTTGACCCATCGTGACCACCCGTGCTTAAAATTACTACGACCAGAATGTACGCTTTTCGGGGGTGCCCACGATCAGTGAAATGGCCGCCCACGATCAGTGAAATGCGCAGGAGGCATGGCGATGGCGCGTACCAAGGCACAATTGTCCGCAGGCGCCCGTCTGGCCGACTACCTGGCGGTGGGCTATCTGGCGATGCGGTGTCCCATTGGAAAAGTCCGGGAGACATTGGCGCAACAAGGTCTGGAAAGCCAACGCCGACGTGGGTTGCCACATGACGTACTGATCTAGTTTGTACTGGCGATTGTGTTCTATGCCAATGTCGCCTACGAGGAGGTCCTCCGCTTGGTGATTGAGGGGCTGCGGCCTTTGCTCGGAGATGAGGGCTTGATGCAGAGCACGGTCAGTAAAGGGGCGATCTCCCAGGCACGAGGGCGTGTCGGTTCAGGCCCGCTGAAGGCGTTGTACCAAGAGCAGATCCAACCGCATGGCTCACAGGGGATGCCAGGCGTGTTTTATCGCGGCCTGCGGATCATGGCCATCGACGGCTCCACCTTGGAGGAGAGTGCGGTGATCGCCACCCATTCCCGGCGTATGGGACGCGATAAGACCATCACGGACCCCCAGCACTGCCTCAGTATGCTGGAGCGTAGGCCCGGGGCCCTGCGCAATGGCTTACCCTTCCAGAATCTGCCACGACCCATCACTGCGACATTCTGGAGACCGGAAACGATTCTTACCGGTTCAAAAAACGCCGCAGCCACCCCTTCTAACCCTGGTCAAAATTAGACGCCGTTACCTGGTCATTTTTAAGCGCTGTTTGACACTCCCCAAGGAGGGGATGTACCTGGATACGCTGCAGATCAGCGCGTTGCTGGTCGGTGAGGTGTGGGGCCGTCATGCCCCGATTTATACAGAAGGTGTTGGACTTTGTCCAGAAAAACGGGGATTCCGCCGTTAAGTCATGAAGCTAGGATGCGAGAGTGCCGTGGCCCTGGTAGACCAGTATCGCCAGCAGGGTAGTCGGGTGATAGGCCTTGCAGCCCCGGCCGGCATATTGCTGAACCAGGCGGGACACATCCAGTTCCTCAATCACCTTAACGATAAAGCGGGCGAGGTGTCCTTCAGGGAGCCAGTCTTGAGGAGAAGGGGGCAGGAGGTAGCTCGTCTTGCGGTCGGGATCGATAAAGTGGGCCGTATTTCATTCATCACATTGAATTATAAGTAATTATACGAAAATTCAACGCAAAGGGCCTGACCGGCTGCTAGTCACGCCTTTATGGGCAGGGTAGTGCCGCTCGCCTTGCACCGTCTACCATTTCAGTTTTCCCTGTGACGTGCCGTTATTCCTTTTGAGAAAAAACGGGAGGAAAGTGTTATGCAGCAGATACCCAAAAAATCAGCGCAGGATTTCTCTACAGCAATGCCGTATTTTACGGCCGATGGCCTTGTTTTTCTAGGACTGGAGGGTGTTGAAAAATATATACACAGGATTCGACGGGCGTTGGAGCGTCGGGATTTCGCCGCGAAGCAGCGCGCGATGGAGCGGGTTCAGCAGGTCGTTCAGCATCTGTTGGTCACTCTGGACGACAATCTCCCATCCCCCCACCTGCGGCGCCTCGATAGTCTCTATCGGTACCTTTTGCTGAAACTAGCGTATATAAATTTATTCAATGATATACAGGAGATTGCCGGATGCGCCACGATCCTTGGCGACCTGCGTTTGGAATGGTCAGCGATTTTTCATCCTTCCGAAAGGAAGGATTTGCGCAGGTTGAGCCAAGTCGACTTGGCAAGATTTTTACTTGGCTGAACGACAAGGATCGGGTATATAAGCGTTAGGTAGAAGGTCAGTTCTCTCAGATATCGACAGTCAAGGAAGTCATGGCAGAAGAAAAGAAGCCGGGGAAAAGCAGTCGGGTGATCATCCTCATCATTGCGATTGTTGTGTTGCTCATCGTCGGGGCAGGGGGCACTTGGTGGTTTGTCCTGCGCCCAGCGACCGTGCCCACGCCTGCACAAATCGCCAAGGAAAGGTTGCGGGATACCAAGTTTATTGATCTCGGTTCTCTCGTCACCAACCTGCAGAGCAGTGACGGCAGCACGCATTATATTCAGGTGCAAATACAGTTGAAAACCTATAATGCTGTCGTCGAAACTTCAGTAAAATCGTTTATGCCCGAAATTCGTAATGGTATTTTGATGCTGCTCAGCGCCCAGAATGCTGACAAGGTCAGTGAGCCCGCAGTGCGTGATCAGTTGCTGCAAGAGATAAAGCAGCAAGTGAATAAGACGTTGGAGACCGACGGAGGGGTACAGAAAGTGCCTCTGACAGAGAAGAATCCGCCCATTGCCGACGTTTACTTTGCCAGTTTCGTTGTCCAGTAAGTAGATGATGACATCATGTTTTTACTAATCGGTTATGTAATTGCTCTGGGCGCCATTTTTGGCGGATTCACGTTGGAGGGTGGACAACTCGCCGCCCTTGTCCAGCCCTATGAATTGCTCATGATTGGCGGCGGGGCATTCGGCGCGTTTTTCGCCGCCACTTTTCCGAGGACTTTTAAATCAGTATTCAAAGCGTTACCACGGGCATTCAAAGGTTCTAACTATACCAAAGCCGTCTATATGGAGCTGCTCAGTTTGCTCAATGAGCTGTTTGCAAAAATCCGGCAGGGCGGATTGATGTCTATTGAAGGCGATGTGGACGATCCGCAATCCAGTGAGCTCTTTAAAAAATACCCTCGTATTCTCGCTGACCATCATGTTCTAGAGTTTATTACGGACTATTTGCGGCTTATGGTGGGTGGAAACCTGGGGGCATTTGAGATGGAAAACCTCATGGATGTGGACATAGATACGCATCATCGTGAGCAAGAAATTCCTATCCACGCATTGATCCGCACCGCGGATGGTATGCCAGCGTTCGGGATTGTGGCGGCGGTGATGGGCGTGGTGAATACGATGGGCTCCGTGGATAAGCCACCGTCCGTATTGGGCGAACTGATCGCCGCCGCACTGGTGGGTACTTTTCTCGGCATTCTGCTGGGTTATGCTGTTGTATCGCCGTTGGCGGCACGCCTTGAAGATCGTGCTGCTGAGGCCAGCAAAATGTTTGAGTGTATCAAAGTTGCCTTACTGGCGACGATGAATGCCTACCCCCCGCAGGTGGCTGTCGAATTCGGACGCAAGGTGCTTTATTCGACGGAGCGTCCCAGTTTCCAGGAGCTGGATTCACATTTGCGTGATTTGAAAGGCAAGTAGCGCATTTATGGCCGCTGACGATAAAACCAAACCGATAGTCATCAAGCGTATCAAAAAAGGCGGTGGCGCTCACGGCGGTGCGTGGAAAATTGCCTACGCTGATTTTATTACAGCGTTGATGGCGTTCTTTCTGCTGATGTGGCTCTTGGGATCTACCACAAAAGCGCAATTGCAGGGTATTGCCCAGTGGTTTAAAAATCCTGAGCAAGTGTCGCTGATGGGCGGGCCGGGTAGCGGATCATCCAACTCGATCCTGCCTGGTGGTGGGAGTAATTTGAATAAAACGGTCGGGGAGGTGCAGCGGGGTCAGAAACGGCAGGTCATGGCGAGTAATGAAACACCGGTCAACCGCGCAGAGCGTATTGATCGACACAACCTCGAACAGCTCCAGAAGGCGCTGGATGCGCAAATTGCCAGTAAACCGGCACTGGCAGCGTTCCGGAAACAGCTGCTCATAAACATCACCCCGGAAGGGTTGCGCATTCAGGTCGTGGATAGCGCTAAAAGATCTATGTTTTCCAACGGGAGTACCATACTGGAGCCTTACGCCCACGCTATTTTCCAGGCTATCGCGCCGACTCTGAATGAGTTGCCCAATCAGATCAGTATAACTGGCCATACCGACGCGTTGCGTTATCTCAATGACGGGAAGGGCTATAGTAACTACAATTTATCCGCAGGCCGGGCGAACGCGGTGCGGCAGACCCTGGTACAAAGCGGGCTGGATGAAAGCAAGATCCTGCGTGTTGTCGGTATGGGCTCGGCGGTGCTGTACGTTCCCAAGGAGCCGAATTCTCCGCTGAATCGCCGAGTAAGTATTGTCGTGCTCAGTCAGGAGGCAGCCAGACGTATTATTTATAATCAGCAGGCAGAAAATAATGTGACATCATCTGATGCCGCGGAGCATGTCTTAACAAAAGCGGGTACCTTATTTTAAAGTCGCTGCCCAAGCCATGGATTCCAGCGACATGTTGGTGATGTCTGTTACCGATAAGCCCAGTGCGTGACCGGCATTTCGCACCGCCTCGATATCACCATTCTCGGCCGCTTCGACGATAAGAAGCAGCATGCCATCCTCCCCCTCATGCTGCAGTATGGCAGCATGCATTTCCCGTGAGAGTCGCAACTCATCCAGCAGTTCAGGCAGCGGTTGATTGAAGCAGGCATCCAGCAGGGAGAGCATACCCGCTAAAAATGAGCGATGCAGTGCCAGTGGTTGCGCATCCAGTTTAGGGGATCGCTCGCGAAGCAGCTCAGCAAGGCGTGCGCGGGTCGCGGCCATCGTCAGCAATGGCGTTTTACGCGCACCTTGGCTGGCAAAAAGTAACAGCGTTAGCCAGCGTTGCAAGGGTTGCCTGCCCAGTAATATGAGCGCACGGCGTATACTGTCAATTTCCTGACCCCGTGTCAGCCCTGCAGAATTCAAATAACGGAGTAACTGAAAAGACAAGCCGGGATCGCGGCGAAAAGTTTCTTCAATATCACCGACTGGATTCTCCTCGGCAAGCATGTTTAACAGGTTGAAGATGGTAAGTTGATTGGCAGAAAGACTCCTTCCACTGATAATTTCCGGACGCATGAAATAGTAACCCTGGCTATAGTCCACCCCCGCCTCAAAGCAGCGTCGCGCCATGATTTGGGTTTCAACCCGGGTGGCGATAATGGTTGGAGTATTGGCCATATCGGCTTTGCGAATTAGTTGTATCCACGCTTCCCATTCCCTGGGTTCATTGAAATAGGTATCTATTTTGACAAAATCCACCACCTTGAGTAAGCCGATCTGCCATGGCGCTGCTTCAAAACGGTCCAAAGCGAGGCGAAAGCCACGTTTGCGCAAATTGAGAATATTGTCAATAAACTCCCGTGTTGGCGCTTCGATAATGGTAAACTCTGGGATTATTTGTGTGGCTGGAAAAAGTTCTAAACTTTTTTCATCAAAATTGCTGTTGGTAAAGTTAATAAAGGCTGGTTTTCCGCCGAGTAACTGTTCGATATTGAATACGCTGAATGTTTTTATTAGCACTCTGGCCGAACAGAGAAACGGATCCTCCAGTGGTCCGCTGGCCTCTTCTCTCGCAAATAGTTCATAGCCAATTACCTCGCCATGACGATTCAGAATGGCTTGGCGGGCAACGAGTTCTTGGGCAGCGTCGGGCGCGGGTATGTTGGCAATTTTTGAGTTCATTTCATACCGTCATGAGGCGATCTAACAAGGTTTTCGAGATGCCTGTTACTTCCAGCAGGCGTGCCGTATAAGCGCGGTCCGTGAGATACTGACAGAGATCCAGCATGCGCAGGATGGCTGCCGTTAAAGCGCCGTCGCCGTATTGTTGGGAAACGCCGTGGGTCCCTAATAATTGCGGCAAAGCCGCTCGCAAAAAGCTCATGGCAAAGGCGGTATACAGCGGCGGAATGCGTTTCTGTACATTATTGCTGCCCTCTTGATGCTGGGCTTCCAGAAACTGCTGATCGTGCGGACCGGTGAACAGGTTGCCGAGCCAATGGGTCAGATGTTGTGGAAAATCCTGATGTGCAGTCGCGAGCCTCTGCTCCACTTCAGGGACGGCCTTGAGGTGCTGAAGGAAAAGGACAACGACTTCCGGCAGCAGTGCCAGCGCCTGGGGCGCAGCAGACTGAATGAGATGCACATCCGTCTCTTTCAGCCCTGCCATCTGCACAAAAATCGCCAGGTTCTGATCTTTGTTCACTATTTCTAAGAAACCCATACGCTCTACCCTCTAGTATCCCACTGATGTTTTACTTTGGTCTGCTGAGATTACACGATATCGGCAAGATTGCCAGAGGTCCATCGGAGACGCTAAAGTTTTGGGAAGTTGTGTCGTAAAGTCGATGGACGTTTCCGTTGTCGGAACCCCCTGGATGATTAGGGCTCGATGGAATCCCGTCCCGGCGAGCGGCTTAACAACGTCGGTTGGATCGTATGGAAGGTGCGTTTGTGGTTGCGGAAGCGATTCTGCCCATGATCGCGCTGATCTGTACGTATCGACGTTTCATAATGCGGCTTTTGCGCGCCAGGTTTGGTGCGGCACCACGACTTTAATGGTCTGTACCAGGCACGCCAACCCAATATGCCTAGTAGAAAATCTCTTGATTGAAAGCGTCGTGTTAAATATGTCGGAATATGTGGATATAAATCTGGATACTGAAAGTTGAGCCATGTTACAGAAAAATAGATATTCAATTATAATGGGTGCCTGTTACATTTTCGCCATACCCAGCTTCGCGCAGGCCGAAGCGCCAAAAAATTTCATCCAGAAAAGTGGCATTAGTGGAACTATACGCTCTTGCTACTTCAGCAAACTCTATGGTGCCGCTGCGGAAAACAACATGGATGCTTACGCTCTGGCCGGTATTCTCAACGTCAAAACCGCTCCCTTTCTCGGAGGCTTTATTTTAGGCGCCAGCTTCTTCACTACCAACGATTTGGGCACACACGGTAATAATCCCAAGCATGTTGACACTACATTGATGGGCATTGCGTCTTCCATTAATGCACTGGGGCAAGTTTATATTCAGTATGTAAGACCTCACCGTCTGCTGATTCGCATCGGCAACCAGATGATCAACACGCCGTGGATGGGTCCCCGCGATTCACGCATGTTGCCGCAAACCTTCCAGGGCATATTTGCCCGGTTCACCCCTGTTTCTGGATTAAATCTGGAGGCCATGCGCATTTTCCGCTGGAAAAGTCGAACCTCCGGCGATTACTACAAAGATAATTTGTATTATGACACAAATTATTACAACGATCCCCTGTATGACGTGACCGCCGTATTACCGAAAAATGCTGGTGAGTTTCAGGGTACGCTGGCCTTCGGCGCGACATATAAAGCGAGGAATGCAAATGTTCAGGCTTGGTATTACAACTTTTACCAGTTTGCGCAGTTGTTTTATGGTAGTGCCGCCTATACCCTAAAAACGGGTGCGGAGTTTTTTCCCTTTGCTGCCGTGCAGTATATGCGGGAATGGCAGGTAAATTCGGTCTTCCAGAAATATGATGCCAAACTCTTCGGGCAATCTGGTGATGTAAGTGCGACACTGTGGGGTGGCAAAGTGGGTGTAAAAATCCCTGGTGGTAAATTGTTTGTGGCATATAACGCCCTTACTCCTCATGCTGGCTCCTTTGGTGGGGGTGCCATTATCTCACCCTATGGCAATTATAAGGCCACTTACTCGTCGTTCATAACGGACAACCTTCTGGCCTTTGGTCCCGGACATGCGTGGCGCGTTGCTGCAAGCTATCGACTATGTCAAAGGCAAATTATTTTAATGGTCGGATATGTCCACTTTAATACCAATTATGAGGGTAAGACCCACGGCGTTTACCTAGATATGACCTATGTCCCCAAGGTGCTTAAAGGATTTACTGTCCGTGATCAGGTCGCTATCGATAATGGTTTACAGGCCTATGCAGGCAGATCCTTCATCTACAATCGGATGATGTTGCAGTATGCCTTCTAAAGGGTTCATTGATGGGACGGGAACCGAGCCTGATCCGGAGTCGCTAAAGTTTTGCGGAGTAGTGCCGTAAGGTTGATGTACCTAATTTCTTACGCAACGAATACAGAGAATAAAATGACGGACAATCTCCCTTTAGATCAGGTGCTTGAGCAGGCGTTTCAGGTGCTGGCGTCCCAGATCAAATCTGGTCGGACACAGATGGAACAAGCAGTTTCTGACATTATGAGCCGCTTCGTCAGGCTCCATGAGCGTCTGGGTAATGCCGTGCGCGCCTCACGCGGCGCGGCGCAGGCCGAAAGAGGAGATCCGGATATGGGCGGTTTGTTCCGCACCAGTGAGGCGGAACTTCTGGGTGTACTCCAACATATCGGCACGGCTACCCAGCAGCATGAGGCGCAGCAACAGGTGATATCGGCACTTTTGTCCCAGATCAATACGTTGGAGCGTATGGCGCAGGATGTGGGAGAAATCGCCTCTCAGACAACGTTGCTCGCGCTCAACGCCGCCATAGAAGCGGCTCGCGCTGGCGAGCATGGCCGCGGTTTCGCCGTGGTAGCCGATGCAGTGCGCAAATTATCCACCCGCTCCAAGGACACCAGCCAGCAAATGAGCGAGAGCGTTAAAGTCATCAGCACGGCCATTCGTGGTGTGGTCGCGCAAACGGCAACGGCTATTCAACAGGAAAGGCAATTCCTGGCCAACGCAGAGCTGTCTATCCGTAGCGTATTGCATCGCTTGCAAGAAATGACGGGCCGCCTGTCCGAATCCGCGGATATTCTGCAAAGCGAGGCACAAAAGATCGCTGAAGAAATGGACCAATTATTGATCGCCCTGCAATTTCAGGATCGTGTCAGTCAGGTGCTGGGACATGTGGAAGAGGGGATGAGTGATCTGCCGTCGCACTTGGCACAAGGAAATCCCGGAGGTGGGATAGACGAGTGGTTGCAGGCGTTGACCAGCAAATATACGACCCGTGAAGAACATGCCATTCATCATGGAGAAGGCAACGCGGCCCCGGACGCCGGCCAAGACATCACTTTTTTCTAAAATAGCGCGCAAGGAGTTCGCGAAATGGCAAAAACAGTTCTCGTAGTCGATGATTCCGCATCCTTGCGGCAAGTGGTCAGCATTGCGCTGAAAGGCGCAGGTTATGAAGTCATCGAGGCTTGTGACGGTGTAGATGGTCTGGCAAAACTGGGCGCAGCAGCCAAAGTCCATCTCATTATCAGTGATGTGAATATGCCCAACATGGATGGCATTACCTTCGTCAAGGAGGTTAAACAGAAGCCGGAATACAAGTTCACGCCGGTGATCATGCTTACCACTGAGGCGGAAGAAGAAAAAAAACTCCAGGGACAGGCTGCTGGCGCAAAAGCTTGGGTGATCAAGCCATTCCAGCCTCAGCAGATGCTGGCCGCGGTAGGCAAGCTGATTTTGCCTTGATGACTATGGACATTGAGCAGGAGCAGCAGGGTGCCAATCTGCAAATCCGGTTATCCGGCGATCTGGATATTTACGCGGCGGCATCCTTGCGTACACATCTGCTGACCATGCTCCAGCAGCATCATGAAATTGAACTGGTATTAAACGAAGTGGCTGAAGTGGATGGGGCCGGTTTGCAAATGTTATTGGCAACTAAAGCCGAAGCTCTGCGCCTTGGTGTGATTCTGCGACTCACCGGACATTCAGTCGCTATGGTTCGGGCACTGCAGTTGTGCCGTCTGACGGCCTATTTTGGTGATCCTGTTATTCTGACGCGGGAGATGGCCGGATGATTGATCTTGATCCACAAATGGCGGCAGCACTACAGACTTTTTTTGAAGAAAGTCGTGAATTGCTACAGGACATGGAAAATGCGCTGTTGTTCATGGAGGATGCGGGCGCTGATTCGGAACGTATAAACGCAGTCTTTCGGGCGGCGCATACCATCAAGGGTTCTGCTGGCCTGTTCGGACTGGAAGAGGTAGTGCGTTTTACCCATCGCCTGGAGAATCTGCTGGACCAAATCCGGTCGGGAATTACGGAGCTCACGCCGGTGCGCATCACTTTGCTACTTTCCTGTGGCGACCATATCGCGGGCTACTTGGACCGAATTGCCACTGAGTCGTCATTGGATCAGAGTTTTCTTGCGGAGGATTTGCGGCTGCTCGGAGATCTCGCGGCCCAATTGGGCTCCAGCCCGATAGCGAGCACAGTACCTGCGACAGCACCGGCGCTTGCCCCGACAACGTTGGCACCAACCGTATCCCCTTTCACCGAACCAGAGTGCAGCAATTCGCCTGATTCGGTGCAAACGGGCAACTGGCATATTTCCCTGCGTTTCGGGCTCGACACATTTCGCGATGGCATGGACCCTCTTTCTTTTTTGCGCTATCTGGAGCAGATCGGCGAAATTGTTGGGATCGTTACCCTGACCGACCGCCTGCCGCCACTATCCGAGATGGACGCAGAAAGCTGCTATCTGGGTTTTGAAATCAGTTTCAAGAGTTCTGCCGACAAGGCAAAAATTGCCGATGTTTTTGATTTCGTCAAAGAATCCAGCACGATTCACATCCTTCCGGCACATAGCCAGATCACTGCTTATCTCCAGTTGATTCAGCAATTGCCAGAAGCCGATAAGCATTTGGGCGAGATTCTCGTCGCTGTAGGCTCGTTGACGCCAGAGGAGTTGAAAGGAGCGCTCGCCTTACAGGATTCGTCGAGCCAGGGCGGTCAGCATCAACCACTCGGCGAGATTCTGGTGGCCCAAAACATGGTGCAGGAGCCTGTGGTACAGGGCGCTCTGGAGAAACAGCAACAACAGCGCGAACATCAGGTAGTCGAGCGCCAGATGTTGCGTGTACGTGCTGCCGATCTGGATCAACTGGTGAACCTGGTCGGGGAACTGGTCATCGCCAGCGCCGCCAACAGTCTTTATGCGGCGCAGAATAACGCCGAGGAACGGATCGAATCCGCCGCTCAGGTGGCGCGCCTGGTGGAGGATATCCGCGATGGTGCTCTGCACTTGCGAATGATCGATGTAGCTGAGGTCTTTCAGCGTTTTCCGCGTGTGGTGCGGGATACTGCACGGACTCTTGGCAAGGATATTCGTTTGGAAATCAGCGGCGAAGGGACGGAACTCGACAAGAGCATGGCGGAAAAAATCACCGATCCGCTCATGCACTTGGTGCGCAATGCCATGGACCATGGTATTGAGAGTGCGGAGCGTCGTCACGCGCTCGGCAAACCGGCTCAAGGCTGTATCAGTCTGCATGCCTGTCATGATGCCAGCGGCATTCTTATCGAGGTGCGTGATGACGGCGGCGGACTCAATCGCGAGAAAATTCTGGGCAAGGCCATAGAAAAGGGGCTGGCCACTCCAGAGCAACAACTCAGTGACCAGGAAATCTACGCGCTGATATTCGCCCCCGGGTTTTCCACAGCCGACCAGGTGAGCGACATTTCCGGGCGAGGGGTGGGGATGGACGTGGTGCGTCAAAACATCGAGGCTATCCGTGGCAGTATCGAAATCCAATCCACTCCCGGTGCAGGAAGCACCATGCGCATCCGTCTGCCACTCACCTTGTCTATTATCGACGGCTTTCTCGTCAAGTTAGCGACGGATACCTTCGTCATCCCCTCTGAGTCCGTGGAGGAATGCCTGGAATATCCGGAACAGCAAGGCACTGTCGGATATATGGTGTTACGCGACCAGGCTCTGCCGCTACTACATTTGACGAGAGTTTTTCGGTTTGATGCCCAACCCGAAAAACGTCGCAATGTCATTGTCGTGCGTCATGGTCAAGATCGGGTTGGCATGGTAGTCGGGGCTATCCTCGGCAATCAGCAGACGGTCATCAAGCCGCTCGGCAAGTTGTTCGAACAGGTACCGGGGATATCCGCAGCGACCATCCTCGGTAATGGCGACGTCGCCCCCATTCTGGATATTCCGGCGCTGATTCACCATCACACTTCCGCAAAACACTCCCACTGACTTACACCAAGAGGAATTCATTATGCTCGGGAATATGCGTATCGGTTTGCGTTTAGGCGCCAGTTATGGCGCAGTCATCATCCTGCTGATCCTTCTGGCGGCAACGTCGATTGTGCAACTGCAGAAAATTAAGGGCGATGTCGATAGCATTACCGGCGTGGCGTGGCCCATCGCCGATCACGCCAATGAACTCCACGTTGCGGTCCTGGCCATGGCCAGTGACTGTCGCGATATGTTTTTAAGCCAGACTCCCGGGCAACGTGCCGGAGATCAAAAGAATATCCGAAATCTGCAATCAAGGAGTCAGGATATTCTGGCGGTCCTTCATGAGGAGGTTGCCCAGCATCCCCAGGATAAATTGCTGGTGAAAAAAATCCAAGGCCACATGGAAAAATACGATTCCGGGTTAAAGGGCTGCTTTCAAGATGCGAATCCTATTACCGCCTTCACCCAGTTTCAACAACAGGTGGTTCCCCAGGAAACCTTGCTCCGCACTGAACTGGATCGGCTTGATAAAGCCTTAGCCGTCCGTTTTGTTACGGCATCGCAGCAAGGCAATGCGGACTATGTCAGCGCCCGTGATCTGTCTATCGGGATCAGTGTTGCCGCTATTCTCATGGCGATGTTGATGGGTTTTTTCCTGACCCGTTCCATTACCCGACCATTGAATGAGGCTGTCGGGGTGGCCGAACAGATTGCCGATGGTGATCTCTCCATGCAGGTGGTATCTCGGACCCGCGATGAAACGGGACGCTTGATGGCGGCGATGGGCACTATGGTGGAGCGCCTAGCCCAGACCATCGGCGAGGTGCGTAGCGCCGCAGACAATCTCTCCAGTGCCTCTGAGCAGGTGAGCGCAACCTCTCAGTCGCTCTCTCAGGCCGCCTCTGAGCAGGCCGCCAGTGTCGAGGAGACTTCTGCGACGCTAGAAGAGGCCGCAGCTTCCATCAAGCAAAACGCGGAGAATGCGCGGGTGACCGACGATATCGCGACTGGTGCTGCTAAAGAGGCGCGTAGCGGCGGTGACGCAGTCACCCAGACGGTGCAGGCTATGAAGAATATCGCTGATAAAATTGGAATCATCGACGACATCGCTTATCAGACCAATATGCTGGCACTCAACGCCGCGATCGAGGCCGCCCGTGCTGGTGAACATGGCAAGGGCTTCGCCGTGGTCGCCGCTGAGGTACGTAAACTGGCGGAGCGCAGTCAGGTAGCGGCACAGGAAATTGGCGCACTGGCCAGCAGCAGTGTGCAGGTGGCGGAACAAGCCGGCAGCGCTCTGACCGCTCTGGTCCCGGCGATCGGCAAAACCTCTGACCTGGTGCAGGAAATCAACGCAGCATCCAATGAACAGGCGGCCGGCATCGATCAGATCAACTTGGCGGTGGGGCAACTCAATCAGGTTACCCAGCAAAATGCATCCGCCTCTGAAGAGCTGGCGGCGACGGCAGAGGAGATGAGCGGACAGGCCGAACAGCTTCAGCAGTTGATGGCGACGTTCCGACTACGCACGAATGGGGGCGGACATTCTGCCAAAGCCAGTGTGCATAAAGCCTCTGCGGGGGGCCCGGCGCCCCTCCAGGGACGTGGACACGACGTAGCGCCAGTAAGTGCTGACAGCCACGATTTCGTCCGCTTCTGAGGAGGCGTCCATGAATATGCTGCCAGCAGGAGACGGTACCGCCCAGGTTGAACGTTGGGGAGGGCAATATCTGATTGTCCAGTTGCAGGCGGAATCCTTTGGTGTGGATATTACGGCGGTGCGAGAGATCATCGCCTATGTCGTTCCTACCCAGATTCCCATGATGCCGACTTTTGTGGTGGGGGTGATCAAC
Source organism: Acidithiobacillus sp. (assembly GCF_023255755.1). Classification (GTDB taxonomy): domain Bacteria; phylum Pseudomonadota; class Gammaproteobacteria; order Acidithiobacillales; family Acidithiobacillaceae; genus Acidithiobacillus. The sequence goes on from NZ_JAGDVS010000191.1 coordinate 15,145, forward strand.
CTGCGTGGTCAGGTAGTGCCCATCATCGACATAGCGCGCCGTTTCGGACGTCCGGCGACTGCCATTCATAAACGGAGTTGCATTACCATCGTGGATCTGCAGGAAGGGGAGTCACGACAGCGCCTCGGCGTCATCGTCGATGCCGTCAATGAGGTGCTGGAGTTCTCAGAGGAACAGATAGAACCAGCGCCGCAGTTTGGTGCCGGTTTGCGCACCGAGTTCATCCGGGGTATGGCCAAGGTGGCTAATCAATTCATTGTCCTGCTGGAAATGGAGCGGGTGCTCTCCCTGGACGAGATGGCCGAACTCGCCGCGATTGCTGCCGATGCGGCGGCCGGTCCATAGACCATGTTGATGACCACGCCCGTATCCACCTTGTCTGATGCCGACTATCGACGTATCCAGGCTTTTTTTCAGAAAGAGGCTGGGATTACCCTCGGCCCGGCCAAGAAGCCGCTGGTGATGGGGCGATTGGGAAAGCGCCTGCGGGCACGAGATTGCCATAGTTATGATGCCTATTTGCGTCTGCTCGACAGCGAGGCGACTGAGCGACAGCAGGCCGTGGATCTGCTCACGACGAATGAGACCTACTTCTTTCGGGAGACCAAGCACTTCGCCTTTTTGAGTGAACAGATTATCCCACAGCGGGCTAACCAGTCGGCGCTTCGTATCTGGAGCGCCGCCTGTTCTTCCGGCGAGGAGCCCTACAGTATCGCCATGGTGTTGGCCGAACGCCGCGGCCGCGGTTGGGAAATTCTGGCCTCGGATTTGAGTACTCGTATGCTGGCTTCGGCTGCGCAGGGTATTTACCCCATGGAACGTGCCGAGAAAATCCCTAAAGCCTATTTGAAGCGCTATTGTCTGCGTGGTGTGGGCCGACAAGAGGGATCATTCAGTATCGTGCCGGAGTTGCGCAAGTCGGTGAAATTTTCGCAAATCAACCTGAATCATCCGCTGCCTGCCGTGGGGGATTTTGATGTGATTTTTTTGCGCAATGTGCTGATTTACTTTGATCCGCCCGCTAAGGAGGCCATTTGTTTGCGCCTGCTCGCGCACCTGCGTCCCGGCGGATATTTTTTGGTGGGACACTCCGAAAGTCTCAATGGTATCGTCGATGGTCTGCGCCTTGTTCAACCGGCGGTCTATCGGAGGGATTGACGCATGGGTATCGTGGAGATATTTCTGCAACCGGGAGAATGGTATTTCGGAGATCGGGATACCCGTATCGGCACCCTGCTCGGTTCCTGTATCGCCATTACCCTCTGGCATCCCCGTCTGCAGGTGGGCGGAATGTGTCACTTCATGCTCCCTAGTCGAGGTAGTCCGCGCCCGGCAGCGGCGTCTCTGGACGGTCGGTACGGCGATGAGGCGGTGGCCGCGCTGATGCAGGAGTTGCGCCAGCAACGCACTCATCCCAGTGACTATGTGTGCAAGCTATTTGGTGGCGGTAATATGTTTCGCCGACAGCCTGGCAGAACCATTATGGACAACGATAAGGCGATAGGCACCGCCGTTCACCGCGAGTGCTTCCAATGCCATATGCCGGAAACCTGCGCTGATATCTCCTGTAAAAATGTGCAGGCAGCAAAGCAATTGGTCCAGCAGGCTGGTTTTGGTATTGCCACCTCGCACCTTGGGGGACAAGGTCACCGCAGTCTTTATTTTGAAGTATGGTCGGGTGCGGTGTATTTGAAATTCAGCGGGCGAGGTGCTGCTATCCATGCGGGTTAATAAACAGATAATTATTGAGCTAAACTTCTTGTGAAGAAAATACAAGTGTTCATTGTAGACGACTCCGCAGTCGTGCGGCAGGTGCTGCAAGCGGCCCTGACGCAAGACCCGGATATCGCCGTACTGGCGACCGCCCATGACCCGATTTTTGCCTGGGATCGCATGCAGCGCCAATGGCCCGATGTGATCATACTCGATATCGAAATGCCGCGTATGGACGGCGTGACCTTCCTGCGCAAAATCATGGCGGAACATCCCTTACCCGTAATCATCTGTTCCAGTCTGGCGGAATCTGGGGCGCAGATTACCTTGAATGCCTTGTCTGCTGGCGCCGTACAAATTATCCAGAAACCCCATTCCGGCCTGCGCGACTTTTTGCAAAAAGATGCGCCAGAAATCATTCAGGCGGTCAAGGCTGCGGCGCGTGCCAACCTGCGTAATATTCGTCCTGCACCTGCCGCCAGTTTTGCTGCCACCACTGCTGTTGCTTCCGATGTGTTGCTACAGAAGAGCACGGAAAAAGTCATTGCCATCGGCACCAGTACCGGTGGCACACAGGCACTGGAAGTGCTGCTCCGTGCGCTCCCGGTAACGGTTCCGGGGGTGGTGGTGGTGCAGCACATGCCGGAAAAATTCACCGCCGCCTTTGCCGCCCGCCTCAATACGATCAGCGCCCTGGAAGTGCGTGAAGCGTGTGATGGTGACCGGGTTTTACCTGGCCGCGCCCTCATCGCGCCAGGTGGTAAGCACATGCGTTTGATACGCAATGGTGCCCAGTTTGCGGTGCAGGTGTTTGATGGCCCCTTGGTGAAGCATCATCGTCCCTCCGTCGATGTGCTCTTCCGCTCCGTGGCGCAGGTGGCGGGGCGGAATGCCTGGGGTGTCATCATGACCGGCATGGGAGATGATGGCGCGCAGGGGCTCGCCGAGATGCACTGCGCCGGCGCGCGTACCATTGCCCAAGACGAGGCGAGTTGCGTGGTTTTCGGTATGCCTAAAGAAGCCATTCGCTTAGGCGGGGTGGATGAGATTCTCCCGCTGCAGGGTATTGCGATGCGCCTGCCGCGCTTCATACCGGTAGGTGGAGGCAAAGCGTGAGCAGCAAGATGATAGCTCCGGATACTCGGTCGGTGGATATCACTCCGCAAAAGATGGCGGCAATGATTTCGGCAGGGCTTCGGGCCCAAAGGCGCCAAGCCCTTCTTATGCTGGGGATTGCTTTGATCTTTATGATGGTGGCGGAGCTTACTTACTCGAACAGCCAAGACTGGCAGCATCGGCTCGTGCAACGGGCGGCGTTCAGTGAACAACAGGCCGGACAGAAATTGGCTGACAGTGTTGCCATAAATTTGGCCGCGATGTTGCAGGTGCATGTCAGCGACTTGAGGTTTTTGGCGGGGCTTCCGGAGAAAGAGCTGACCGCGGATATGGTGACGCACTTTGACAATGTGCATACCTGGCTTGCCAATGTATCGTGTAATGCGCAAAAGCCTACCGCACAAATTCCCTCAGATGATTATCCCTTGAAGCTGAGCGATGATGTGACTGAGGCGTCCGGGATGGTAAGCGCCTTCCACGGAAGCATTGGTATACCGGGCATTTCCGCAGACGGAATTTTACACATACCCATGAGCGTGACTGCGCACCATCCAGAATCCTTAAAGGGGTCTGGTATCTCCGTTTGCTCCGCTGATTTATTGTTTGAGAATCAGCATATCATGGACTCTTCCAAGGCTGATCATATAGTGCTACTGCTGGATAACCTCCACCGGGTACTCGCCGTCTGGCGCCAGGGGCACTGGTCATTGCCGGACGGTTCATTATCAGGAAGGTTGTTTGCGCATATCGATCTTCCAGTGGTCGGAACCCCTTGGATGATCAGCGCTCGATGGAATCCCGCCCCAGCGAGCGGCCTACAAAGTCAGTTGAATCGTATTGGCGCGTGGACGGTGCTGTTGATGGCCGCTGAAGCGATTTTGGCCATGATCGCGCTGATCTGGAGGTATCGACGTTTTATGGAAGCTCGTTATCAGCGCGTGCATCAGGCATTACAGGAGTTAATGATGGAGAGCACCTGTGTGCAAGATTTCTACGCAAAAATGGTACAGATCAGCGTATTCGCGTCGGGCGCCCTGGCGGCCTATGTGGCGGTGCCGGATCACGCTAGTGGAAAGCTGCCGGTAAACGCCGCCCACGCTCAGAATCCCCGGTTGCAGGAAATTCTGGGCAGTCTGCCGCTCTCATTAGAGCCCGATGTGTTCCCATGGGGCCAGATGTCGCCGTGCCTGGCATATCATCGCAAACGGTCCGTGGATCTACGTTCTTCCCATGTTTTCGGAGTGATGACGCGGGTCATTCGGCAGTATCCCGAACTGCGTCATTTTCGTGAGGTGATTGCCTGGCCGATCCTGCTGTCCGGTGCAAAAAATCCTTGCGCAATTTTCGTGTTGAAAATCACCCGAATTAACCGTTGGTTTTTTGGAAAAAGCCTGATCGCCCATTGGGAGTCGCTGCTGCATGACGTAGAACGTTACCTCGAACGATTAGAAGCACATAGTGATCAGGAACGCCTGACACAAACGGATATGCTTACCGGTCTGCCTAATCGGACCCGTTTTTCCGAACAGGCCGAATGGTTGTTGCGCGCAGTGGAGCATGAACCCGTATCCTGGGGTATCGCTGTATTGGATCTTGATTTCTTTAATGAAATCAATACCTCATATGGCCCTCATCAGGCCGATAACTGTTTGCGGATGATTACCCGCAATCTCGGGGAGGCACTGGCAGGAAAAGACGCGCTCCTGGCGCGCATCGGTGGTGATGAATTCGGCATCATGATACCGGTCACGGAGACCAGGCAGATTGCTGACATCAGTCCGCAGCTTTTGCTCGCGGTAACTGCGGCAGCGCGGGGCGTACTGGATGCGCCGCTGTCCACCTCTATCGGATGGTCATTTTTTCCTCAGGACGGGCAGAATGTTCATACCCTCATGGCTCAGGCCGATGAGGCTATGGTCGAGGCGAAAAAGGCAGGCGGAAACGAATACCGGGTTTATGGCGGTGCCGTGGCACGGCGCGCGGTACAGCGGCTTTGGGTGCATCGTTCCTTTCCCAAGGCCATAGAGCGTGGAGATGTCCATTTTTTCCTGCAGCCCAAAGCCGATATGCTCGCCGTCCGGCTTACCGGCGTCGAAATGCTGGCCCGTTGGCGCTCCGTGGAAGGGCGTTGGATTTGGCCGGGTAAATTTATGCCGTACGTCGAAGAAAACGCGCATTTGATCCGTTTGCTAGGTATTCGAGCCTTACAGGAGGCTGTGCGCCTGCGCGAGCGTATGCACGACGAGCATTTGTCTCTGCAAATCTCCATCAACATTGGTGCCAAGCATTTTTTGGATCCCGCTTTTATTGGTGATTTGGAGACACATTGCCCGGATGGCCGGGGGATTACGCTCGAAATAACGGAAACCGCTTCGGTGACGGGCAGGAAATCTGCCCAACCCATCATGGAATGGTGTCAGAATCGTGGTTTCGCGCTGTCCATGGACGATTTTGGTACCGGATATTCTTCATTGCTGTCGGTGGCACGCCTGCGCTTTAATGAACTTAAGCTGGACCAAGGCTTTATTCGTGCCTTCCGCAAAGACGTGGCCAGTTTCGGTGTTGCTGGAGCCAGCCGGTTGCTCAGCCAGATTGCGCAATGCGATCTGGTAGCCGAAGGGATTGCTACCCCCGATGAACTGCATTTGTGGCTGCTTCTCGGTGGACGCTACATACAGGGGTATCTGCTGGCGCCGCCGCTCCCTGAGAATGCTTTCTTCACCTGGCAAAACTGGTTGCTGCCTGCGATTCTGCGGCCTACCCCTGTCATCGCCCTACAGGATATGGCGGCTTTGTGGCAGCAGTTGCAACAGGAGGATGTCTGACGGGACAGGTCGACCGAGTACTGCTAAGATGACACAAAACAGGGTGCTGGGGTGACACGCAGGACCGGTTAGAGTCCGGCCGGGAGGTAGAGGGGAAACGATGACGGAACAGATTCATGAGGTCCGCCAGCACCTCTTTGCTGATCGCTATCGGCTCAGCTCTTGGCTGCATGCGACCAATGTCTTGGCGAGACTCCTTCGGGATCATATTTTTTGTACCTTGTGGCTGGATGATCAACCTGAGAGTTTCAATACGCTACTGTTCGATATGCAGGAGGAACTTCTCTGGGTGGATGTTCCGCTCAATTTTCCGCAGAACGTGCGCCCGGAATGGCCCGTTACGATTATCACCAGCGTTGATGGTCTGGTTAGCGGATTCCGCAGCAGGATAGTTCGGGTGGAAAAGGATGCAATCGTGATCCGCTACCCGGATGCCCTTTATCAATTGCAGCGTCGTCAGTTATACCGGGTCCCGCCGACCGTGCAGGATCCAGATCAGGTAGAGGCATATCGGCAGGGCGCGCAGATGATTACCGGACGGATGCAGGATATCAGTGCAGGTGGCTTGCGCATGCTTAGCCGTCGTCCAAAAGATTTTCCCTTTCAGCCGGGAGAGCGGATACCGCAACTCATCTTCGGTATTCGTGACAGTGCGCCACTGCGTATGCCAGCTATCGTACGCTTTGTGGATACTTATGCGACGGATGTCTCCGGTGTTATTCTGGGGCTCGCGTTTCTGGATCCAACCGCCGCAGATCAGGAAAAAGTCGCGCAATATGTGCAGGCCCGTGACCGGGAAATCTTACGTTTGTTGAGCATTGGTTTACGCAGTTCTGCCAAGGCAGAGCCTGTGTCCTGGACAGGCCGGATCAAGCGCTGGTTGAAAACATGATCACCAAGGATGAATGTTGATGTGGTTTCTTATGCTGGTTCTTGCGCTGATTATTATTGCTGCCCAAGCGATGTTGTGGCGTTTGCAGCGTCGCTTGCTGACGAATCTGCAGGTTTCTCAAGCGCGTGTGCAAGCGCTGGAGGAGACCGTGAGGCGCATTACCGTCGGCCAGACGACAAAAAAAACGGATGCTTCCCACGCTGTGCACGATACCGATGACGGAGGTTTCAAGGTCCTGTCACGGCCGACAGAGGAGAGCGAGGAGAAAGAAAACCGTTATCGGCGTGCCCGTGTGTTAGCCGAGTCGGGGCGTGACGCCTGCTATATTGCGAGCGCCTGCCAGATCGGTGAAGAAGAGGCGGAACTCCTGATCCGCCTAAACAATCGGCCGTCGCAAAAATGACGCCTTCCGCCAGCACCCTGGCGCCTCTGCGTGTTGTTGGCGCGGTACTTATTCCAAATGCGGCACCAGCGCTTGCGAAAACCATAACACCCGGCACCCTCCTGGAGGGACGGGTGTTACAAAGCGCCAATGCGCAGACGCTCATAGCGGTAGCGGGGAAAACGCTGGCCTTTCAGTTGCCCGGCCAGTGGGCAGCGGGACAGCGCTTGCAGTTGCTCTATTTGGGAGGCCGTTCCCGTCCCGCCTTTTTGCTCACGACCTCGGCAGCAGCATCGTTGCCGGATCGTGTGGGCTTGTCGAGTACAGCGCAGTCTCTTCTGGGTTTGTCTCCAGCCGAGAGTGGCAGCGGGCTCCGCAGCTTACAGCCATTGCTGCCGCAGCCACCCTCAGAAAGTGCCCCGCTCGCGCAGATGTTGCAGCAGTCCATAATGCAGAGTGGGCTCTTTTATGAAAGCCACTTGGCGGCTTGGGTGCAGGGCCAACTGTCACTGCAAAATCTGCGCGCAGAGCCACAGAATGCGTCCTTATCGCCGGTGATGCTGCCGGTGCCAGAAGGTCCTTTGCCACAGACGACACTGGTGAGCCAACGTCCTCGAGTGGAGGTGTCTGCGCTGGTGGCCAGCCAGACCCCGGAACACGTCTTACCCGATCGTGTCGCGGGGGCGATGACGTACACGCAGATTGCCGATTTGGGAAAGTCGGCTATCCGCTATGAGTCTGCATCAATGACCGGAGATCTTGCCGGCCTTGTGGGCCGCCAGATTCAGGTGCTGAACCAGCAGCAGATCACCTGGAGCGGCCCGGTTTGGCCGGGGCAGTTCGTGCAATGGATAGTCAGCCGACGCGAGGAGCATTCGGGAGAGAATGTCCACTCACCGATGGCGACGCCGGAGACAGTGCCGCATTGGGATAGCACATTGACGCTGCAAATGCCTCATTTGGGGAATATTCAGGCGAAGCTGCATTTGCATCGCGATATGCTGAGCTTGGCCATCACTGCGGATCAGGCGGCAGCTTTAATAAATCATTGGGGGGATTTAAAGGCGGCTTTGCGGGCGCTGGGCCTGCGCGTAACGCAGCATGAGATCCGCGCATTCGATGGATAACAAGCCAGAAAACCCATCCAACGCCGTGGCCTTGCGCTATAGTGGCAAGGATTCGGCGCCCATTGTCGTGGCGAAGGGGCGGGGATTGGTTGCTGAACAAATTATCGCGAAAGCCCATGAGGCAGGAGTTTTCGTGCATGAATCCAAGGAACTGGTGAGCTTGCTGATGCAGGTTGATCTCGACCAACAGATTCCGCCACAACTCTATCAGGCCGTCGCAGAAGTTCTGGCATGGGTTTATCGCATAGAGCAGAACGGGGCCAAGAGTCCCCAAGATCATCTGAAATAGTGGCGCGACGGACTGCGGAGCAGTTGACCAGGGGCAGGAAGGCAAAGGCTCGGATGCCGCAAAACTGCTGCCGACTGACACTGAGATACCCTGCAAGCTCAACGGCATCGAGCCCTTCTCGTACCTCTGTGACGTGCTCGAAAAGCTACCCACCTGGCCCCATAAGCGTCTCCACGAACTCTTGTCGTGGAACTGGAAAAATCTGCTTTAGCCTGATCGGCGCCAACCCGCAAGGGTGGGTTGGCTGAACGTTTACGAGTGAATATAAGGCATTGGAGGTACGGCGGGAAGGCGCGCGGCTTGGGACTGAACAGCCTTCTATCTATTCGGATGACTCCGGTGAGTACGCACAGCCAAGTTCGGTAGCCAGAGCCATGAGACGTTTGTCGCGGGACCATAAATTGGCCTGCACGAGTGCGGCAGAGGCTAGGATACTCGCGTCAACATAGCCTATACCGCGTCCCATCAGGCCATGACACTCAATGAAAAACAGGGTTTCTTCTGGAAAGGTGGCGGTGCATCGGGGTAAGCATGAGAGCAGATATAAGGTCTGTTGCCGATTTTTGAGGTTGCCGCAGGCGATTTCTCCGATGATGAAATCGTGCGTTTGCACCATGCCATGATCAAGCAGAGTAGAAAGGTGTGCTTCTCCAGAACGAAAATGGTCGATCCAGACGGACGTATCGACCAGAATCAAGCAGCAGGTTCTCGTCTGCGGGGGACGTTCTGTAATTGCGGTTCTGTTCCACCCAAGCGAGCGAGGCGACGTGCACTTTCGCGCTGAATCAAAGCACGCAGGGCCTCTTTTAAGAGGGTACCACGGTCTTCTACGCCACAGAGCATTTTGGCTTGGGCCAGGAGCTCATCATCCAGGTTGATCGTCGTTCGCATAAGAGGGGCCTCACCATGGCATCACATGGTGTTATTTTAGATGATTGGCGTTGGTTTGTCATGGGCTCGGTGCGCATATTTCAGGACGACTTTACATCTGGCGCGCCCTCATTATACCTTAATACTTGTCAGTAGTTACTCTTACGCCTGCCCGCCACATCACTTCTGCCGATCCCCGATGCCAACGGGGGCAGGGCGGCGTTTGCAGTCGTCCAGCGGACTGACCATCATGTTCTCGAAACTCGTCACCATGGCTGTAAACCGTAGCCGTCTTTTGAGAATGGTTTTCGAGAATTGCAACCATTTGATTTACCGTGCAACAATCACCGCCATCTGAAGACTCTCGAAAACGGCCGTTTGCGATAGTGCCATTCGGCATGAGCCAACTTCCTTAACGGGTTTTATATTCCGAATTCTCAATGGACCCCAATAGCTTCCTTGGATTGGGCTTCAAGATGTTGCAACAGGCAGAGAAACGCTGGATCGGGATTTATGCCCCTGAGAAAGTCCACGATCTTTTTGCGGGGGTGAAATTCATGGATTACCGGCCAATCAAATCCTGCCGGATGACCAACAGAGCGCCGCCTGAACCCATGTCTGGAAATGCTTATACACCAGAATTGACTTATAGCTCTCCTTTCTTATCTAAAAGCGTCCAGTAGCGTTCTCGTTCACCCTTGTGCGTCTTGCTCTCATAAAGGGCATGATCGGCCTGGCGCAAGAGCTGGTCTCCAACCTCATCATCCCCAAAGAGATACAGAGCGACCCCCATGCTCGCGCCCACGCTCACGGTTTTGCCGTTGCTCAGCAGGATCGGGGCGGTTATGGTCTCTTCCACCTTGATCAGAACTTGGGTTAAGTCATCCAGGCCAGAGAGGCCCTCCACCAAGAGCACGAATTCATCCCCACCCAGGCGGGCGACAAAATCTGACCTGCGCAAGGCCTCCGGTAATCGTTTTCCCAAGGCTGCAAGTACTTCGTCACCGCTCTCATGGCCATAGGTATCGTTGACGGGTTTGAAATTGTCCAGATCCAGCATGCACACGGCCAGGAGCCGCTTGTGGCGGACAGCGCGGGCCATGCTCTGTTCTATCTGAATCTCCAGAAAACGCCGGTTAGGGAGGTCTGTCAGCGCGTCGTAAAACGCCATGCGTTGGATCAGTTCCTCCCTCGCTTTGCGCTGGGTGATGTCGGTGAAATAGCCCACGTATTGGACGTCCCCGGATTCCTCGTCATGGACGGCGCTGATGGTGAGCAGTTCCGGGTAGATTTCCCCGTTTTTGCGTTTGTTCCAGATTTCGCCATGCCAAAAGCCGTCGCTGACGATGGCGTCCCACATGGCCTGATAAAAGGCGCGGTCCTGCCGGCCAGATTGCAGGATGGTCGGCGTCTGACCCAGGACTTCCTCGGCCGCATATCCCGTTATGCGGGAGAAAGCTTTATTGATGCGGAGGATGCGCTTTTCGGCATCCGTGATGAAGATGGCTTCCTGTGCTTCAAATGCCGTCGCAGCGATACGCAAATCCCGCGCTGCGGCCTTCCGTACAGTCACGTCCCGCTGCACGCTGACGAAATTGGTGATGGTGCCATCCTGGTCGCGCACAGGGCTGATCGTGAGTTCGTTCCAGAAGGGGGAGCCATCCTTGCGGACGTTGAGGATTTCTCCGTTGAAGTCCTCACCCCGGGAAAGGGCGGCGCGAATGCGGGCCTTGGTGCCGGCGTTGCTGTCCTCGTCCTGCAGGATGGTGCAATAGCGCCCGCGCATCTCGTCCAAGGAGTAACCCGTAATACGGCTAAAGGCGGGGTTGACGAAAAGCACCCGTTCATCCACACCGGTGATCAGAACGCCCTCAGAGATTGCCTCCAGCGCTCTGGCCTGCAGCTGTACATGCTCCTTGAGACGGCGGTACTCCAGCACCAGAGATATGGCTGAGGCCACCGTTTCCAGCACCTGTACGTGAAAGGGGCTGGGGCTGCGGTGCACGAAGCTCGACAAGGCGAAGCTGCCAATGACTCTGTCCTGGCTGTCGCGGATGGGCATGGACCAGCAGGCCATGATGCCGAAATCCAGGGCCAGCGAACGCAACTGCCGCCAGCGGTTATCGCTCAGGGTGTCGGCGACAAAGACGGGTTCCTGCCGCATGACAGCATTGCCGCAGGAACCAGTCTCGGGCCCTGGCTGTAGTCCGGACAGCTGGGGCTGCGCCTCGGCGGGTACGTTGGGCGCGGCGAATACGTCCAGCCGACCTTCGTCGTCGAGTAGGAGAACGGTCGCCACCGATTCCGGCAACAGCGGCTCCGCAAGCCGGCAGATGTGTTCCACGGTGTCCCGGACGTTTTCTTGGCCCACGGTCACCCGCAGAATGTCTTTCTGCAGATGGATTAATTGGCGCTCTTCGTCCTGCGTTGATTGGGGAGATAGAGGCATCGTGTGGACCTTCAAATGGCATGGCGTGGGATTCCGGCTTCAAGCAAGCCCTATAGCTACAAGTTTCAGACGATCTGGGATTAAACGCAGAATGAAGCATTGTCAGCTGTTTAGTTGAAAATCTCTTCACGAGCAACCAAGCCCTCAAATTTTGGTTTTGCGAAGAAGTATCCTTGCAGGAGATGCACGCCATGCGCGATAAACCATTCCGCTTCAGGTAGTACCTCGATGCCTTCTGCAATAATGTTCAAGCCAAGTTCACGCGCAGTCAGAATGATACCTCTTACAATTGCTTGTTTTGTTTTATCTATATTAATGTTTCGGACAAGATGCATATCAATCTTGATGAGATCCGGCTTAAAGTCGGCAAGAAATGTCAGTCCAGCATAGCCTGATCCAAAGTCATCAATGGCTGTATAGAAACCCATCTTCTTGTAATAGTTAAATATTTCTTTTAATTTTATTGGGTCTTGTATTTCCTCGCTCTCCAGTACCTCAAAAATGATTTGAGTGGTATCAAAGCCAACCGATCTGGCAGCGTCTAGTGTAGTTCTTATACACATTTCCGGTTTATATACGGCATTTGGCATGAAATTTATGGAAAGTTTGGCCGACATGCCGAGTCGCTTGGCGAGTAGAATGCTTTTGACCCGACACTCTTGATCGAATCTATAGCGATTACTTTTATTAACGTGGCCCAGTACCCATGCCGCTCCTTGCCCGCTTGTGCCGCGAACCAACGCCTCATAGGCAAATACGCTTTTGTTTTTAGCGTCTACAATGGGTTGATAAGCAAAAGTAAAGTCAAAAGATAGAGAAGGGGTGCAGACTTTACAGCCAGGCTCTGGCGTTAAAATTTCTTGGGAGGACATCACATCTCCTTCAAAGCATATGTTTTATCTGAGTCGCACGCCGGGCTGTTTCCTCAACGAAGTGCAATAAAGACCATACAGGACATAATGCATCATAGTGTCTCATATTCGTGTTGCCAAAACAATCCTATCCTATTGTTTCTTATTTGTTTCCGTTTGCGACCAAACATCAGGCAAAACGGTGAATTTCTCCATTTTTAGGTCGGACACGAGTTCGGCCATTCTAGCCGAGTCCTACGTCCGCAATCAGTCTTCTGAAGTCATTGATCAATTGGAGGCGCGACACCGTATTGTTCTCCGAGCGGGGTAAGGTGTATACCCAGGGCTCCGCCAAAGTCATCCATAACCCATTGGTTCTTCATATTCCCAGATCCTTCGGGGTCGCTGTAACCTGATGAATACGCACCAGATTCAATACTGATCATCATACACAGCGTAAAAATACAGAGATATACTCAAATAATCAAAGAGATAGAAGCATGTTTGCCGTGGCCCTGGGTATATACCTGGAGACCCACCGTATGGCCTCTCTCGTATCCTCGCTACATCGTCCCTGCCGTCAGGGTGGAGTGTGGCCCAACTTGCTCCTTCCTTCAAGCGTCAACCGTTTCTTTTGTCGTTATGCCGCTGCGCATAAAGGTCCTGAGCCGGGTGCGTGTCTTGTAGAGCAGGAACTGATCTAACTTTACTAGATAGCCGATGGCCGATGCCAAGTGGCCCAGCTTCTCAGTGTCCCGGCGATGAATCTGACCAATTCCCAGGTATTTGTAGTGGACCTTTTTGCGATTGCAGTTGAAGTATATTCCCCGTCCCTCAGTAATCCGCATCCAAATCTTACCTGCCTCCTCAGCAATATGGCTGTCTGCCCTCCGTTTACTCCCATCAAAGAACATGAAAATATGGAAATGAAAGCCCTTGTCATGCCCGTATTCAAGTTTCGCAAGGTATCCATAGCGATCACGAAACTTTCTAGATCCACGAATAGCTTCTATAAATGCGGTAAAATATCGCTTAGATTCGTCTAGACCAACCATCTCCCCCAAATCATACCGAAATGCCAAATCAAATCGAACCACTAATATCCGCGAATGCTGGCGAAACAAATCATCAACAAACCCCATGGCTGAGTAGAATTGGCGTAAGTAATTATGGTGCCTACGCTGCACAGTTTTCCGATACGCAGGACTTTTCAGTATCCTTCTGACAGACTCCGCAACAGAATTGATGAGTCTCCCCTGTTCTTGATTGGTCATGCATTTGAGCTCATGAATCCGTTCATCCTTGGTGAGTGCATCCAGAAACGCCTGAACTTTTGGGCTATAGAGGTAGTCCATGGTAAGAAAAAGTGCGGATAAATGTAGGTGGTAGCAATTGGGACAAATGTGCTTATCCAGATGCATTTCTAGATCGCCTCTGCGGTTTCGTGTTTTTTCAACTGGAGACTGGTGAGATAACTCTAGTAGGGTGACATACCGCTCAATCTGTTCCAAAAGATACATTCGATCCCAATCGTCTAATGTGAAGCTATCTTCTTGGGTTAGCTGATCTGAATTGTCCTCGTCTGGGTTTGATGAACTTTCCTGTGAACATTTAACAAGTCGAGATTGCCTGTTGTGAGAATGTTGTGAGCCTAGTGATTCTCTTAGAAATTTATAGCTGTCTGTAACGTGTATCTTTGAAAGGATATCTCTTAATTGCATCTGGTCGTATATTTTGAAGTTATGATTCATTCCGGACCTCGTAAGTTATGGATAGAGTAATCCATACTATATGTTCCTGTTGTTCGGTATTGATAAGGGTTGAGAAAGGCTATAAGTTATACCCATTGATCTATCTGTATTGGTATTTTGTGCTCTGGTCTATAATCACTGTTGTGATTAACTTGGTCTGGCGTATGGTAATAACATTAAGTAATTATCGTGAATAGGCTATAGATGTTTTGTTTGTCTGTATATTGGTAATAATTGTAGATTACAATTGTACTGTAACGCTATTAGTAATAAATGACCATTTGGCACTAAATATACTTTGTTAATATCAATTATATTAATAACCAGTTTTATGTGGGCAGAATAAGACCTAACGGTCAAGTGTATGATGTATAGGTTTATTATGTAGATCATCAGAAGCACCTGATAGTATAGTTGGGCTATGATCTCCAGAGTTATGCGTCCAAACAAGCTCGGTTCAAAAATGCGTTTGGTCAATCCTGAAGGATCACCTTAGAGGAGCTAACTGGTTCCGCATGGCGGCATGCGACTATAGGGAAGTTCGAAAAACTCCCCATTTCCAGTAAAATGTAGGGAGCCGATTGGAAGGGAGAGCAACCATGGCAGGACTGGTAGGGCAAACAGGATTCTTCCCCGGAGACCGCCGGTTGCGGGAACTAGATTTGCTGGGCGACGGCCTGCCGCTGCTCAACCGGATCATTCCCTGGGAG